>CALUOX010000047.1 GCA_944322375.1 uncultured Alistipes sp. | reverse complement strand
CCCCTCGACTTGCATGTGTTAAGCCTGCCGCTAGCGTTCATCCTGAGCCAGGATCAAACTCTCCATTGTAAAAAAATGTTTTGCTAAATCTTCAGCTCAAATCTCAAAGGTATTGTTTGAAATCACTCATAAAGAGTGGATTAAACTAAGCTGCTCAAATTTTTCAAAGAACGTCGTTCTATCATGAATCGTTAGAACTGTCAAGTTTGTGCTCCGCTCGTTTTTGAAGCGAAAGCGGTTGCAAAGGTAAAACCTTTTTTCGAACTTTCCAAATCTTTTTCAGAAAAATTCATCATCTTTTTCAAGAGCGGAAAGTGATACAAAGTTAAGACCTTTATTTCAGCTTTCCAAATTTTACGATGATTTTTTCAGATCGATTTTTCAGAGAACCTCTTACAGTCAGTTGTCATTTTCTGATTGCGGGTGCAAAGATAAGCAATTCCGATGGACATTTCCAAATGTTTTTTAAACTTTTTTCATAATTATTTTTCTTCAAAATTACACTGCCCTATCAGACAGAGAATTACCCGGCCAATATTTTTTGCCGGCATTTCGGTCCCTTCCGACGATTCTGCCCCGCGAGCAGGAATCCTCCCTGTAAAACGCGAAGACTCCCCTCTTGAATATTTCAGCAAAACGAATCCCAAAACTCTCGCCGGAGCGCTGCAATCATCCGAATACGGCGCATCGCAGAAGCTCCAAACCGACGGCACGGCCCGCCGCATTTCGGAGAATGCACGAATATTTTTCCACCAATGGCCCCAATATTTTTCCATTTCATCTCCGCTGCGAAGGGGGGGGGAAAGGAGGTCCCGACCGCACATCCCATGACGTTCGCCGGCAGTTCTACGCACAAACAGGGAGAGCCATCCGTAATTTTGTACCGCAAAACGAACACTCTTCCGCTCGAGCGCAACTCATTCCGGATTGCACAAGTCCTATTAATTAATAAAGGACGGCCCCACGGGTCGTCCTCTATTCAGGATATCCTTACTGAAGGCGATGTGACTCACCGACACCGAAAGGAGCTACACCTCCCTTTCGAGCGAACGGAGCGCAAAGGCGTGCGTAATGCGGTAAATACCGTACGCAAAGAAGGCGAGACTCACCATCGACACAACGAAAAGCCCGTTCCAGGCAGGACTGACAAGGAAGAAGAACGAAAAGATGATCGCCAGCAGTGCCAATACGACCAACCAGCTGCCATCCGAGTAGCGGCGTATCTCGTAGGCCTCTCCCAATGCCCACAATGCACGGAAGAGCATCCAGAACCCAACAACATACACCAAAGCGCCGACGACCGAACCGATCGGCATGGTCATCAGCAGAACGGACAACAGGAGTTCCATGATTCCGGTTGTCAGCATCCAGCCCCACCCCCGCAGCACCATCCGGTTGGAGACCGCCAGAACGATATCCATCACGGCGTCAAGCAGGAGAACGGCGATAAAGAGCATCGACAAGGCGACAAGCGTGGCGTCGGGCGTAACGAGACAGAAGACTCCGACGAGGAGTGACAACAGTCCGACAACAAGTGAGATCCACCAGTACTTCACACGGCGGCACTCTTTGGCAAAAGCAGATTTTTCCATGGCACAAGATCTATTTTCAGCGATCTCTCACAAAAACAGTGCCCGGCTGCAATTCAACGACTGCAGCCGGACACAATGTACCGGAAAAGAAGGTCCCGTAGTTTCGACGAACCGAACTACTTGAAGGGTGAATCAGGCTCCTTCGCCATGTACCAGTAGAAGAGACGATCGAGCAGTCCCGGCCAGAACTTCTTGACAAAATACGATGCCCTGCCCTGGAAATCCATCAGGCACAAGCGTTTCCGGCGGGCGACGGCCCGTTCGATGATCCGAGCCACCTCTTCCGCCGTCATCATCTTTCCCTCCTCGCGGGGAGTTTCACCCTGCTGCGATCCATCGGCCGTAAGAGCCGAGAAACGCACGTTCGACGCGGTGAATCCGGGGCAGGCGATCATCACATGCACCCCTTTCTTGAGATTCTCGATCCGCACCGTTTCGAGGAAGCCGGTCATGGCATATTTCGAAGCGGAATAACCCGTTCGGCCGGGCAGGCCGTGGATGCCGGCCACGGACGAGACGCCGACAATCGAACCGTGCGACTGCTGAATGTAGGGCAGTGCATATTTCGTACAGTTGACACATCCCCAGAAATTGACATCCATCAATTTGTGAAGGACGCTCAGATCCACGTCATCGAAGAGCGCCCGCATGGAGATTCCGGCGTTGCAGATCAACACATCGACGCCTCCGAAGCGGTCAACGGCCGTCTTAACCAGATTTTTGCAATCCTCCTCCTTCGACACGTCGCAGACCGCATAGGCGGCCGATCCGCCACGCTCCTCAATCTGCGCCACGATCTGCTGCAGACGGTCGCCGTGACGGGCTCCGAGGACGACGTTGGCCCCCAGTGCGGCGAAGTGTTCCGCCAAAGCCTTGCCGATACCCGACGAGGCTCCCGTAACGATTACGGTTTTTCCCTTGAAAGTTCTCATATGTTCAGATATTGATCTCCAATTGGTCATAAGCCAGCCTCACACCCGCCGGCATTTGTTGCGACGTTACGGCATGCAAACCGATCTCATGCGACATGTGCGTCAACAGCGCCTCGTGCGGCGCGACGCGGCGAATCAACTCCAACGCCTCGGCAACATTGAAATGCGACGGATGTTCACGGAAACGGAGGGCATTGACGACCAGTACCTCCACCCCGTCCAGCTTTTCGACTTCCGAATCGGCGATGGTTTTGAAATCGGTCAGATAGGCCAATGGTCCGATGCGGTATCCGGTGACTTCGAAGCGCTCCGAATGATGCCCCGACACGGGAATGATCCGCTCACCGGCAATTTCGAGAGGTTGCGAGACATCGATTACATGCAACCGGATATCGGGAACACCGCGATACTTGTCCTCGGCGAAGGCATAGTCGTAATCCTTCCGCACGACACGGGCCGCAGCCGGTGCGGCATAGATATCGACGGGATGGATTACCGGCGGATAATCGACAAAGTTGAAAGCCCTCACATCGTCGATTCCACCCGTATGATCCTTGTGTTCGTGGGTCAGAAGAATCGCGTCGAGATGCGACACTCCGGCACGAAGCATCTGATAACGGAAGTCGGGACCGGCATCGATGATGAAACGCACACCGCGGTCCGTTTCGACCATGGCCGATGTACGCAAACGTTTATCGTGAGGATCGTTCGACCTGCAGACTTCGCAACGGCACCCGATTACCGGTACGCCCTGCGAGGTTCCCGAACCCAGAATAGTCAGTTTCATAGGAACAAAGATAGAAAAAGTCGGGAGCGGAAACAAATGAAAACGCAGTTTTCGCATCAGATCCTGAGCCTGCGCCACCGTCCGCTGCGTATATATATATAGGAGAGCACAAGCGAGATGAGATAATAGAGATGATCGGTCGTCCAGCAGAGCGCCACATCGGCCCGGATTCCGAAGACAAGCCACAGGGTATAGAGCGTATATCCGGTCACGCTTGCCAGCACGATGACGAGCGACATGCGGGTATTCCCCGTACCGGAGACACAAAAGAGATAGACGAAGGCCGGCACGCAGGGGATCATCGTCGTAAGCATCACCCACAACGAAGGTACGGCAGCCGTGATGAGCTCCTCATTGCCGGTGTATGCGCCGAGCACCAGCCGGGGAAAGAGCGCAAAGAACAGGGAGACCGGCAGAACGAAGGCGAAACAGAGACGCACCATCCGCCGACACAAACCGGGGACTTCGTCGGGATCTCCGGCACCGATAAGATTGCCGGCGAGCGAACTTGCCGTCGAAGCGAAGGCATTGACGAAGAGAAAAACGATGGATGAAACACTCCGCACCATGTTTGTCACGGCGAGAGGTCGTTCTCCGAGATGCTCGACCGCGACAAAAAAGATAAACCAACTGATGAAGGCGCAGGCCTCCTGCAGCATGATCCAGACCGACACGCTGAAGACATGCTTCAGAATCCGCAGATCGAAACCGCCGAAACGGAACAGGCCGTAACGGCGCCACTCGACGCGGCGCAGCGTGTAGATCACGAAGAAGACCAGCGATACGGCCTCGGAGATGGACGACGCGATGGCGGCACCGGCAATGCCAAGCGGCGGAATTCCCCAACCGCCGAAGATCAACAGGTAATTGAGCGCAACGTTCGTCAACACCATGACGACGGAGTTTGCCGTAAGGATCCGCGTATGTGTCGTGCCGACATAGAAGGCACGGAAAAGGGCGGCGGCAAAGGAGAAAAAGAACCCGAAGGTCCGGTAACGGAGATACTCCCCGGCGGCCGATGCAATGGCGGGGGATTCGATCCAGACATCCAGCAGTCGCGGTGCAAGGAGTTGCGAGAGGAGGAAGACGAATACGGCCAGTGCCAGCAGGAACCACAGACTCTGCGTGAAGATCGGACCGATGCCGGCAAGATCTCCCTCGCCGTTGCGGCGCGCAATAAGGACCTGCGCACCGATGCTGAAACCGAAACCGACCATGAAGATCGTCAGATAGAGAATACCGGCGATGGCCGACGCCCCGAGTTCCACCTCACCGACATGTCCCAGATAGATCGTATCGGTCAGTCCGATGAGCTGTTCCATCATCAGACTGAGCAGCACCGGAAAGGTGATTTTCAGAATCTGTCGGTTTAAAAAGTGCATGTCCGTTTCGAATCGGGTCTGCAAAGATACGAAAAACGGGAGGAAAAGCAACTCTTTTCCTCCCGAAACGGACTCCGCAAACTCCCTGTGCGACGCTGCGGACAAATCTTTGCATGCTTATCGGAACAGCCTGCGTCCGGCTGTCCGGCTATTCCGGCGGAAGCTCCATCCCGTGGAGGATCCATCGGAAGCCGCACCCCATCGGCCGACTCTGTCCAGCCACACCGGCCGATCCATCCCGACCACTCCGGCTCCCGACATTCGGTTTCCAACTTCCGGTCTCAAAAGTCCGGCTTTAGACTTCGACCTCAAACTTCGGATTTAAACTTCCAGCCTCAAAAGTCCAGCTTCAAACCGTCCGGCCTCAAACTTTCGGTCTCAAGCGCCCAGTTTCAAACTTCCGGTCTCAAACCGTCCAGCCTCCGGCACGATACCCGCCTGTCCGCGAGATGCTCCATGCCCTGTCGGCCGGAGTCTGCCCGTACAGGAATTCGTCCGAACCGCCGCGATGGTCCGCAGTGCCGATCGTCCGACACCGCCGCTGCAGATCAATAACGATAATGCTCGGCCTTGTAGGGGCCATCGACACTTACACCGATATAATCGGCCTGCTTCTGCGTCAGACGGGTCAACTCGACACCCAGGTTGTCAAGATGCAGCCGGGCCACCTCTTCGTCGAGATGTTTCGGCAGCCGATAGACTCCTACTTCGAGATGCTTCTGCCACAACTCCATCTGCGCCAGGCACTGGTTCGTAAAGGAGTTGGACATCACGAACGACGGGTGTCCCGTTGCACATCCAAGGTTCACGAGACGTCCCTCCGCGAGGATGAAGATCGAATGGCCGTCGGGGAAGGTATATTTGTCCACCTGCGGCTTGATGACGGTCTTTACGGCCGACGAAGTCTCAAGCCGTGCCATCTGGATCTCGTTGTCGAAGTGGCCGATGTTGCAGACGATCGCCTGATCGCGCATGTGCTCCATGTGTTCGAGGGTGATGATGTCGCAGTTTCCCGTGCAGGTGACGAAGATGTTCCCTTCGGGCAAAGCGCTCTCGACGGTCTTGACCTCGAAGCCCTCCATGGCGGCCTGCAGGGCACAGATGGGATCGATCTCCGTAACGATCACCCGGGCTCCGTACGACTTCATCGAGCGGGCGCAGCCCTTGCCCACGTCGCCGTAACCGCACACGACAACCACCTTGCCGGCAATCATCACATCGGTGGCACGCTTGATGCCGTCGGCCAGCGATTCGCGGCAGCCGTAGAGGTTGTCGAACTTCGACTTCGTGCAGGAGTCGTTGACGTTGATGGCCGGGACAAGCAGTTCGCCCGCCGCCTCCATCTGATAGAGACGATGTACACCCGTTGTGGTCTCTTCGCTCACGCCGCGCCACTCCTCGACCGTGCGGTGCCATTTCGAGGCATCCTCGGCAAGAATCGAACGCAGTGTGTCGAGGATAACCTTCTCTTCGTGCGACGATGCTTCATAATCGAGGGTCGAGGCATCGTTCTCGGCCTTGAATCCCTTGTGAATCAACAACGTCGCATCGCCGCCGTCATCGACGATCAGGTTCGGGCCCTTGCCGCCGGGGAATGACATGGCCATGGCCGTGCACCACCAATACTCCTCCAGAGTCTCACCCTTCCAGGCGAAGACCGGCACACCGGTCGCCGCAATGGCGGCAGCGGCATGATCCTGCGTAGAGAAGATGTTGCACGAACACCAACGGACATCAGCACCCAGTTCCACAAGGGTTTCGATCAGCACGGCCGTCTGAATGGTCATGTGCAACGAACCCATGACGCGCACGCCCTTCAAAGGCTTGAGCGGGCCATACTTGCGACGGACAGCCATCAGGCCGGGCATTTCATGTTCGGAGATTTCGATCTCCTTTCTACCCCACTCGGCCAACGACATGTCGGCCACCTTGTAAGGAATGGTTTGATCCAAGAACATATTTTTTCGATTTAGATTTGATACACGTTCAAAAGCGGGACAAAGATACGAAAAGTCGAGCGCAGAGACAAATGAAAACTCTGTTTTCGATTTGGCTATGCCGAGACGGAGTATCTGAGGCGAAGCCAAAGTACGAAAAGTCGGGCGCAGAAGCAAACTTCAGTTTGGTTCCGCCGAGACGAAGTATCTGAGGCGAAGCCAAAGTACGAAAAGTCGGGCGCAGAGACAGTGCAAAACGCAGTTTTAAATTTGATGGTGTCTGGACACACTATCATCCATCGATGAAATCAAGGTTTCGGAAAGTCGAGGACCGTGACAAATAAATAAAAACGCTGCTTTCGATTCGGCTGCGCCAGGGCGAAACATCCAGGATGCATCCATGTTGAAGAGCGCCATGATTGCCGAAAGTGTTGCGCGAAGACAACAGACCGCAGGGTAGCGGATCGCCGATAGAAAAAACCGCAGGGTGTGGAACACGACAAACACGACAGACACGACAGACACGCCGATTACCGACCCCTCCACAAAACCGTCCGGGAAGGCCGCATCCCGACTTCAACGAGATTCTGAAGCCAGACGTTCGAGAATCGAACGGCGATCATCCTCGATCTGCCGGAAAAGCTCCTCCACCGAGTCAAACCGCCGCTCCGGACGGACGTACCACAAGAGCTCCACCTGCAAATTCCGACCGTAAAGATCGCCCTTGAAATCGAAGAGATTGGTCTCCAACAGACGCCGACGGCCTCCGACAGTCGGCTTGTGTCCGAGGTCCGACATGGCGTTATAGGTCTGTCCGTCTATCGTGACGCGGGATGCATAAACCCCGTCACGCAACGCAAGCGTCTCTTCCACCTCGATATTGGCCGTAGGGATCCCCATCCGTTCGCCGAGTCTGTTCCCCCTGACCACTACCCCCTCGATCAACGCAACTGCCACGACTTCAGATTTTTTCAGTCAGTTTTTGTACCAACCGGAACTGGGAGAAGAACTCCTTTGCAAAGACCCGCAGAACCGTATAGGAAGGGATGGCCAGCAACATGCCGACAATACCCGCCAAAGATCCGGCTATAAGAATGACAAGGAAAATCTCGAGCGGATGGGCCTTCACACGTTCCGAGTAGAGTGTCGGCTGCAGGACAAAGTCATCGAATCCCTTGATAATCAACAGTGAACCGGCAATCACAAACATCGTATGGCCGATCGTCATTCCCTCGATGGGTGTTATGACTCCCATGAAGACCGACATCACGCCGCCGATAAGCGGTCCGGCATAGGGCACGACATTCATCACGCCCATGATCAGCCCGATGAAAAAGGCATCCTGCGTCTTCATGCCGAAAAGCATCATCGTCAACGACACGACAATCATCACGATACAGCTTTCAGCGAGAATACCCGTGAAATAACGCTTCAACAAGGCCGAGACGGACGACATGGCCCGTTCGATATTTTCGTGTCTGCGTTCGGGGAAGGGCGCCTTGAGCATGGCCACGAACAACCCGTCGTCCTTGAGGAAGAAATAGGTGATGAACGAGATCGAGAAGAGGGCGATCACGGCCGAGAGGGTCAGCCCGACGATCGACGAGAAGGCCGTATTGATCGTATCGTAATCGAAGACCGTCTTGAGCCATTGAATGAGGGAATCGGTCAGCGAGAACTGCTCGCCGGGCAAGGCGAACAACTCATGCAGATAGTTCTGCATGCGGGCGATGGGCTCCTCGACACTGTGAAGCACGGCGCCGAAATCGAGCGTCGCAAACTGATAGAGCTTGTTGAAGACGAGCGGCACGAAGAGCGTGCATACGACGGCAAAGATGGCCCAAATGACAATGAGCGTAACCAGCGCCGCCGCCCACCGGGGCAACGACCACTCCCGGATACGCAGCCGGCACAACAGACCAGTCAGCGGATTGAAGACGATGGCCAACAGCGCCGAAACGAGCACATAGATGACAATCGAGCTGAAATACCACACCAGAAAGGCCACCGCAACGGCAACGGCCAGACCCGCAAGATAACGCGGCAGGGAGGATGAGGTAACCAGAGCCATGACGCAGGATTTATGGAATCGGTGTCAGGACTCTTCGTGATGAGGCCTCAGACGGGCGATCGGTGTCAGGGATCCGACAACGGGGTCCCCGATTTCGACCAGCAGCTTGCTGTTTCGGGGCAGAAGGACATCGATGCGCGATCCGAACTTGATGAATCCGCAGACATCGTTCTGCTGTACGTGCTGACCGACCTTCATGTAGGAGACGATGCGTCGGGCGATCAAGCCCGCGATCTGACGGAAAAGCACATGACGGCCGTCCTTCATTCTCACGACAGTCGTCGTGCGTTCATTCTCGGTCGAGGATTTGGGGTGCCAGGCAACGAGGAAGCGGCCGGGATGGTACTTGAAATATTCGACGACACCTCCGACGGGCACCCAGTTCATGTGCACGTTGGTAATCGACATGAAGATCGAGATCTGCATCATCTCCTGATCGAGGTACTCGGTCTCATGAACGGGTTCGGTTACGACAACACGTCCGTCACAAGGGGCGAAAACCAGATCGGCGTCGTGAATCTTCACACGCCGGGGCTCGCGGAAGAAAGCCACGATGAAAAACCAGAACAACAGCATCAGCACGACCACGACCCAAATGAGCGTATCTCTGTCGTGGTTGCTCAGCAGATGATAGATCCCCGTACCGAGCAACAGACAGATCAGGCCTGTGATACCGATGATTTTGTACCCTTCCTTATTGATTTTCATTTGCGCAGAGATTAATCGTTAAATGAAACGGCCGACAAGCAGCAGATAGAAGAAGACGTAAGGCGTTGCGAGCAGCAGGGCGTCAAAACGGTCGAGCACGCCGCCGTGTCCGGGAATCAGACGACCGGAATCCTTGACCTTCGCGGCACGCTTGAACATGGACTCGACAAGATCTCCGGCGACACCGGCGAGGGCTGCGACGAGGGCCAGACCACCCCACAAGAGGTAATCGGCATCGAGCGCCCATGCAACGACAAGCCCGGCGACAACGGCTCCGACAATTCCGCCGAAGAATCCCTCCCAAGATTTTTTCGGAGAGAGACGTTCACAAAGGCGGTGCCGGCCGCAGGTCATTCCGACCACATAGGCAAAGACATCGTTTGCCCAGATGACGAGGACATAACACAACACGAAGGCGGGCTGCCAGGCTCCGGCATAGATCGCCGGAAAATAGAGCAGCATCGAGAGCGGTGCGGCAACATAGAGAATGCCGAGCAACGTGGCACCGACATTGGCCAGGGGAGCCGGTTTTCTGCGAAACAGTTCACAGACGAACAGCGTCGGCAAAGCCAGTCCGACATAGACCAGCGATGCAAAGACGACGGAAGCCATCCGGTCGGTGACGGGTTGTTCGAAGACGCGGGTCACCACAAAATTGAGCAGGAAAAGCACGACGCCGATCGCCAGTCCCAACCACCGCTGGGGAGAGGAGCCCGACTCCTCGGCGAGCCTGTAGAATTCGAGCATGCCACCGACAAGGATCAGGAGCAGCAGGACGCCGAAACTCCATTGGGACCAGAGAATGGCCCCTACAAAAATTCCGATCAGAACCAGGCCGCTGAGCGTGCGTATCAACAGATTCTTCATCTTTTTCGTCACTGTTTGGATTCATCACCGGAAGATTCCGCATCTCCGTCACTCTTTCCGTTCGCCGTCGAGGCATCAGCCGGCCGGACATCGTCGTTTGCCCCGTCGGCGGTCGTCTCATCACGTTTCGCTGCAGGTCCGCCGTCGGAGGTTGCTTCATTCGGAGCGGTCGAAGCAGGAGCGAATTCGCTATCCTCCACCTGAGCGGAACGCACCGTCCCGGCACCCTCGTTCTCGCCCTCTTTCTTCTCTTTCTCCTCCAGCTTCTGCTCCTTTTTCTCTTCCTCTTTCCGGTTGAGCGATTGAGCCGAAGGTCCCAACAACCGTTCAAGATCCTCCGCATAGATCGTCTCCTTCTCCATGAGCAGATCAGCCATGGCATTGAGCTTGTCGTTCTTCGCTTCGATGATCGCACGGGCACGGTTATAAGCCTCCTCGAGCATGCGGCGCACCTCGTCATCAATGTCGCGCGCCGTCTCTTCACTGAAGGGTTTGGTAAAGGTATCGCGTGTCCCCGTCGAATCGTAGTAGCTGATCGGGCCGATCTTCTTGCTCATTCCGTAATAGGCAACCATCGCATAGGCCGTTTTCGTTGCCCGCTCCAGATCGCTCAAGGCTCCGGCACCGAGCGTTCCGTAGTTCACCTCCTCAGCGATACGGCCGCCCAGAAGACCGGACAACTGCTCCTCGAGCGCCTCATCGGTCACATGCACCCGTTCCTCATCGGGCACCGACCAGGTCGCCCCGAGAGCCTTACCGCGCGGTACAACCGTCACCTTCAATACGGGATCGCATTCGGGCAGCGACCACATGACCAGCGCATGGCCGGCTTCATGAATCGCCGTAGCACGACGTTCGGACGCCGACATCGGCATGTTGCGTTTTTCCAGGCCGCCGACAATGCGATCGATGGCCGACATGAAGTCTTCACGTCCAATGCTCTTCTTATCGTGACGCGCAGCGATCAACGCCGCTTCGTTGCAGACATTGGCGATATCGGCACCGGAGAAGCCCGGGGTCTGACGCGCCAGAAAATCGCGATCGATATCCTTGTCGAGTTTCAGATTGCGCATGTGCACGGCAAATATTTCGGCCCGCTCGTGCACGTCCGGCAGCCCCACCTCGATCTGACGGTCGAAACGTCCGGCCCGGGTCAACGCCTTGTCCAGAATATCGACCCGGTTCGTTGCGGCAAGGACGATGACCCCGGAGTTCGTCTGGAAACCGTCCATCTCGGTCAACAGCTGATTGAGCGTATTTTCACGCTCGTCATTTCCCGAGAAGCCGGCATTCTTTCCACGGGCGCGGCCGATCGCATCGATCTCGTCGATGAAGACGATGCAGGGAGCCTTCTGCTTCGCCTGTTCGAAGAGGTCGCGCACACGCGATGCGCCGACACCGACGAACATCTCCACGAAGTCCGAACCCGAAATCGACAGGAACGGCACGTTTGCCTCGCCCGCCACAGCCTTTGCCAGCAGGGTCTTACCGGTTCCCGGAGGGCCTACGAGCAGCGCGCCCTTGGGGATCTTGGCCCCCAGTTCGCGGTATTTTTCGGGTTTGCGCAGGAAATCCACGATCTCCATCACCTCAACCTTTGCCTCTTCGAGTCCGGCCACATCCTTGAAGGTAACCCGCTTGGGAGCATCCTTGTCATAGACCTGCGCCTTGGCCTTACCAACGTTCATCAGCCCGCCGGCACCGGCACCTCCGCCGCGCGACATGCCGCGCATGATGAAGAACCATACGCCGATGATCAACAGCCAGGGGAGGAAATTGACCAGCAGGTTCATCCATCCGTTTTCGCGGTTTTCGTAAGTCAGGGTAATCTTGTTCCCCGATTCGCCCTCGGCCTTGTCGAGATCCTGCCGGAACGAATCGACCGAGCCGATATTAAAAACAAGCTGTACCCCCTCTTCGGGCATCCGTTTGAACTGGGGGCGCGTCGTATCGGAGCGATACTTCTCCGCTGCACCCTTCTTGAGAGTTACCTCGGCCACATCACGGTTCACGATGTCGATCTTCTCGACATCTCCGTTCCGGATCATCTCATCGACCGTATTCCAGTCGCTGCGGACCGGATCCGTACTATCCGTGCCGTAGAGCGAGTAACCGATAATGAATGCCGCAACAAGTACGTATATCCACATATAGGAGGGACGCGGCATCATCGGATTTTTGTGGCCGCCGTCCTTCTGTTTTTTTGTTGTCATAAGAATCGTTTATAACTCGTAATCGTAACGTTTCATGGGGGCGTCGGCCCAGAGCTCTTCGAGTTTGTAGTAGTTCCGGAGTTCGGTCGTGAAGATATGCACCACCACATCGAGGTAGTCCATCGCCACCCACAGTCCGGTCTGCGTACCCTCCACACGCCAGACATTCTGTCCGAGTTTCTCCCGGACGGCCTCTTCGATTCCGTCGGCGATGGCTACGACCTGCGTGGTCGAATCGGCATTGCAGACGACAAACTGCGAACAGATGGCCCCGTCGAAACCCGAAAGATCCAACGATACGATATCTTTTCCCTTTTTATCCTGAATCGCACCGACAATGGTTTCAATCAGTTCATTCATATCAACTATTTTCAATAGCACGCTATATCCGTGCAAAGATAGAAATAAAATTCGGAATCGACGAACGCCGAAGCAGAATATCCGGTAACTTCCGTTCAGAAGACGGCTGCGGCGAGGCACGCGACCGCCATCCGCACTCCGTTCCGATTGAAGATCCGCCCTCCAATCCGACCCGCGATCCAAAATACAATTCCACCCCGTCCACAGTCAGATCGCCCCCGCCATGTCCAACCCCGTTATTTCCGTTATCGTATATGGCCCAACGGTTCGATCTAATCACAGAACTGACTGAGAACCAAAATATAACCCATCCTCAATCCAGCCGACAACTCAATACGATCCGACCGGGAATCCGACGGATCTTCCGACCGGAAACTGGAGCCGACCGAAATCCTCGAAATCCGAGAAATCCGAGAATCCAGAAATCCAGAAATCCCGAAAACCAGGATCTAACAGAAGAAGGCGATCAACAGCGGAACACTCATTTCAAGGACGATTCCGTGCAGGACCGCCACCGGCGCAAGCGTCTGATCCTCCGTGGCGCGCAGGATCGCGGGCAGACAGACATCCATCGAATTTATTCCGGCAATGGAGACCGGGGCGAATGCTCCGCCCCAGCGGGAGAAGAGCGGCGTGCCGAACAAGGCGATCATTTCGCGGACGACATTGGCCAGCAGCGCCACGGTAGCGAGCTCCGCAGCGGCGCAGGAGCCGGCCGAGGCCCCCTTCAGATCGGCAATGAGGACCGACGAGAGCGAATAGTATCCGAAACCGCTTCCCACGGCCAGAATATCCGCGAGCGAGTGGCTGTGAAAGAGCAATACGGCCAGCGCCGAGAAGAGCAGCGTTCCGGCAATCGTGAAGAGCGGCAGCAGCAGCATGCGCAGCCGGAAAGAGCGCAGCGCCAGCTGGAGATCCTCACCGGCTCCGAGCCCCGCGCCGACCTGAAGCATCAGCACGGAGAGGAGCACCGCGGGCAACGAAGGATGAAAGAGCACATCGGGGAAAAGCCCTGTGAATCCACAGAGTATTCCGCCGGCGAAGCAGGCGAGCATCAAAAGATTCTCCTTCATTTTGCACCTCCTTTCCCGTAAAAGATCCGACGGAAGAGGGTGGCAGCGACAAAGCTGCCGACAACGCCAAGGAGCGCGATGACAAGGGCCTGCCAGCCGAAGAAGCCGATATTTGCGATCAGCTCCCCGTCGGCGCCGATCGAGGCGCCGAAGACGAAGAGCAGGAGCGGGATCGTCACCCTGACCCCTTTTGCCGCATGGCGGACAAGAGCCGATCCATGCAGGAAATAGCCGACACTCATGCCGAGCATCAGCAGAAAAAGCATACGGAACATACGCAGCGAATGGTTCTGTAACGGACACGAAGCACCTCCCGCGACGACATGTTGCGACAGGGATGCACGCACAGACGTGTCTCCTTACCGGTTAAACAATCGAGGATTCGGTTCTGAACGTCGCAGGCGGACAACCTGCAACGATGCGGAGCGAAACGACGGGTCAAATGAAACCGCTGAACCAATGGACATGCACGGTCATGGAGATACGCGAAGCGCATCTTCGAGATACGAGAGCGAGGTTATGAGCTTTCGACCGATACATGTTTTTCGTATTTTTCGTACGACAGATTCCTGAACTTGATTTTTCATCGATCTTACGACAGGCCGCGGACAACCGGGCCGATCCGTAAAATCGGGCACGAAGATAGGAAGAAAAACGAGACGAACCAAATGAAGACCCGAAAACCATCCTGCACGGCATTTCATGACAGGACATCCTGTCCGTAAGCCAAGGTCTTCTTAAATAGACAAGTACAACGCTCCACCGAAGAGCCGGATCTCCTTTTTGACGAAATGCCGGATGGATCGGAGAAGGAAAAGAGACCGCAAACGCAACGAAAGGGTCGTTCCGAGGCATGCCGCTTCGTTCCTGCCGGCAAAACTATACCCTGTCCACAAATTTACACCGGTCTGCGAATTTGCGCCTGCTTATACCCTGCCCGCAGATTTACGCCGGTCTGCGGATTTGCACTCCGTTTACACCCGCCTGCGAATTTGCACTTCGGCTGCAAACCGGCTGCAAACCGGGACAGCCGATCAGACCGTTCTGATCGTCCGGAAACCGATGAATTGTCAACGGTCAACAATCACGGTCGGTTCCGGGTCCGGTTGCAAATCACGATTTTGATTCCGTCTCGAATGGCTGGTCTGGATCCGGTTCCAAATCACAAATTCTCATTCCAGCTACGAATAGCCGACCCGGATCCAGTTCCAAATCACGATTTTGATGCCGTCTCGAATGGCTGGCCCGGATCCGGTTTCAAATCACAGGTTCCGCTTCCAGCACCGAAATGGCTGGCTCCGGACTCGGTTTCACACAACGATGCCGGTTCCGGCCCCGAACGGCCGATTCCCGACTCAAAACAACGGATACCCGTTCAGATCGACGGACCCTGTTATTTCCGATAGGTGCGAATCGATTCGGCCAAAGCACGGATGATCGACGATTTGACGTAGGTGCGCCGCACGGCAATGGCAATTTTACGGGATGTGGCACCTTTCGCCAGTGTCTTTACCTGGCTGCGCCGCTCCTTGGGGACAAATTCGACCGCCATTTCGGGGATGATGGTCACGCACTGCGTACAATCGACGATACGCATGAGCGTCTCGAGCGAACCCGACTCGAAATAGTAGTGCGACGGAACGTTGCGTTTTGCCTGGCAGAGCTCGATCACCTGATCACGCATGCAGTTGCCGTCCGACAACAGAATCAGCTCCCGCAGGTCGATATCCTCGATCCGGATATTCGAACGTTCATAAAGGGGATTTTCCGGCGACACATAGACGAAAAAGCGGTCATCGAAGAGCTCCTGCTCCTGAATACCCTCCCCGCACGTACCACCGGCCACGAGCGCCGCATCGATCCGGTCGTGTTTCATCGCCGCAACGATATCGCGCGTCATAAGCTCCTTGACCTCCAGCTCGACATGGGGATAGTCGTGGACGAATCCGGGCAGGAACTTGTGCAGCAGGTAGGGCGCTATCGTGGGAATGACACCGAGCCGAAGCCGTCCGGAGACCTCGCCCTTGAGTTCCGCGACCGATTCCCGGATGTTTTCATACGCGCGCAAGGTCTCGCGTGCCCGTTCCAGCACCACTTCACCGGCTTCGGTCGGGATAACGGGCTTCTTCGAACGGTCGAGCAGCACCACCCCCAGCTCCTCTTCGAGGGACTTGATCTGCATGCTCAGCGAGGGTTGGGTTACGAAACAGTGCTCCGCGGCCAGCGAAAAGCTTCCGCAGTTGGCAACGGCCAACAGATACTCAAGTTGGATAATAGTCATACACGAAGGAACTTATTCTGTTGTGCAAATATATAAAAAAACCTTATATCCGGCAACTTTACACCACGCAAGCAAGATTTTTCCTACTTTTGTCCATCAATAACCACCAAATCAAGGTATCAGTCTATGGGAAAAATCATACTGACCGGCGACCGTCCGACCGGCAAGCTGCATCTCGGACACTACGTCGGCTCACTTCGCCGCCGCGTGGAGCTGCAGAATTCGGGCGAGTTCGAGAAGATCTTCATCATGATCGCCGACGCACAGGCGCTGACGGACAACGCCGACAATCCGGAGAAGATTCGTCACAACATCATCGAGGTCGCGCTCGACTACCTGGCCTGCGGGCTGGATCCCGAACGTTCGACGCTGTTCATCCAGTCGCAGGTTCCGGAGCTGTGCGAGTTGACCTTCTACTACATGAATCTTGTCACGGTGGCACGCCTGCAGCGCAATCCGACCGTCAAGACGGAGATCCAGCAGCGCGGTTTTGCCGAGAACAACACCGAAGGCGACGTACAGCGGCCGGGGATTCCGGTCGGGTTCTTCGCCTACCCGATCAGCCAGGCGTCGGACATCACGGCATTCCGTGCCACGACCGTTCCCGTCGGCGAGGACCAGGAGCCGATGCTCGAACAGACACGTGAAATCGTCCACAAGTTCAATTCGGTTTACGGACCGACGCTCGTCGAGCCGGAGATTCTGCTGCCGGACAATGCGGCCTGCCTGCGTCTTCCGGGCACGGACGGCAAGGCCAAGATGAGCAAATCGCTGGGCAACTGCATCTATCTGAGCGATACGGCCGAGGAGGTGCGCAAGAAGGTAATGGGGATGTACACCGATCCGGACCACCTGCGCGTGGAGGATCCGGGCAAGGTCGAGGGCAACACGGTCTTCACCTACCTCGACGCCTTCTGCCGGTCCGAACACTTTGCAGCCTACCTGCCGGACTACGCCTCGCTCGACGAACTGAAGGCACACTATCGCCGGGGCGGTCTGGGCGACGTAAAGGTAAAGAAGTTCCTGATCGCGGTGCTGAACGAGATGCTTGACCCGATCCGCGAACGGCGGCACTACTACGAGCAGCGCATCGAATGGGTTTACGACGTGCTGCACAAGGGCTCCGAGCGTGCGCGGGCCGAAGCGGCATGCACGTTGCACGATGTCCGTGCGGCGATGCGGATCAACTACTTCGACGACAAGGAGTTGATTGCCTCACAGGCCGAACAGTATCGCGAACAGCACCGTTAACCTCTTTGCACGTCACACCGGCTTCTGCCGGTGGTGCGAAGTGCTGCAGGCAGGGCAAGTCATGAAGCTGAAACTGAAGGATTTTCGCTACGAGCGCATCTACGCGTTGTTCTATCGTCTTACGCGACGGTTGAGCAACCGGCAGATCATGATGCTGCTTGCCATGATCGTCGGTTTGCTGGCCGGCGTCGGGACCTACGTCTTCGAGATGCTGCTCTATGCGATCAAGAGCTGTCTGGTCAACTGGTTTCCGGTTGACGACGCCCATTTTCTGCTTCTGATCTACCCCGCCATCGGTATCATTCTGGCCACGCTGTTCGTCCGCTACATCGTTCGGGACAACATTTCGGAGGGTGTCACGCGCGTGCTCTACGCCATGTCGCGGCGCGATTCCCACATTGCGCCGCACAACTGCTGGACCTCGATCGTGG
This sequence comes from uncultured Alistipes sp., assembly GCA_944322375.1. Lineage (GTDB taxonomy): Bacteria > Bacteroidota > Bacteroidia > Bacteroidales > Rikenellaceae > Alistipes. The sequence continues at coordinate 2,490 of CALUOX010000047.1, read as the reverse complement.
GCGGCGCCACGACGATCGGCTTCGGCGGTTCGGTCGGTCCGGAGGCGCCGATCGTACTGACGGGAGCGGCCATCGGCTCGAACGTCGGACGTCTGGCACGCCTGAACTACCGCAATACGACGCTGCTGCTCTGCTGCGGCGCGGGTGCCGCCATCGCCGCCATCTTCAAGGCGCCCATCACGGGTGTAGTCTTCGTGCTGGAGATCCTGATGCTCGACATTACGGCCTCGTCGGTCATCCCGCTGCTCATCGCCTCGATCACGGCCACAACCATCGCACTCGTCTTCCGGGGCTTCGATCCCATCATCGCCGTGACGCTGACGGAGGCCGACGCCTTCGAACTGCGGCAGATTCCGATGTTCATCCTGCTGGGAGTCCTGTGCGGACTGATGTCCTACTACTTTACGACCGTCAACTCCCGCATCGGGAACTTCTATCGAAACGTCAAGTCGCAAGGCCGTAAATGGCTCTACGGCGGCATCACGCTGGGCGTGCTGCTCTTCATCTTCCCGCCGCTCTACGGTGAGGGCTACGAGGGTTTCACGTCGCTGATGCACGGCGACACGAAATCGCTCTTCAATACCTCGCTCTTCTACCGTTTCAGCGACATCGACTGGGTCGTGATTCTCTACGTTGCAGCGATCATGTTCTTCAAGGTCGTTGCCATGTCCTCAACGAATGCCGCAGGCGGTGTGGGCGGAACCTTTGCGCCGTCGCTTTTCGTCGGGGCCTTCACGGGAGCGATCGTCGCCCTGCTGTTCAACACGCTGTTCGGCTGGAATCTCTCGATCGCCTCCTTTACGCTCGTAGGCATGGCCGGCGTGATGTCGGGCGTGATGAACGCCCCGCTGACCTCGATCTTCCTGATTGCGGAGCTGTCGAGCGGCTACGGGCTGTTCATTCCGCTGATGATCGTCGCCTGCATCTCGTTTGCCGTGGACTACTACCTCGATCCCGACTCGATCTACACCAAACAGCTGCGGCTGAAAGGCGAACTGCTGACCCACGACAAGGATCAGTCGGTCTTCGTGTTCCTGAAGTTGGAGGATCTCATGGAGACCGATTTCTACCGTATCCGTGAGAACTTCACACTGGGCGATCTGGTACATGTGATCGCACATGCACGGCGGAACATCTTCCCCGTGATCGACAATTTCGGACGGCTGTTGGGGGTCGTCCAGCTGGACGACCTGCGCGAAGACATGTTCAAGCGTGAAAAGTGGGGCACGCCGATCAGCCACTACATGGTCCAGCCGCCCGACCGGATTCTGCAACACGAACAGATCCAGTCGGTGCTGCCGAAATTCGAGGAGAATCACACCTGGATGCTGCCGGTCGTGGACAAGCAGAACCACTACCTGGGCTTCATCTCGAAATCGCGCATTCTGAACGCCTACCGCGAACAGCTGGTCAAGATCCAGCAGTAGCCGTCCGGCACGATGCTTGGCTAAGAATCGGCTGAAAGACGGGGGGGGGAAGAAAACAAAGCAGACAGAGAAGCCATCGAAAAGGGCGGCTCAACAACGATCTGCAGTCTGCAGACAGAAGAACCGTCAAAGAGACACACCGGAGAAGTTGCCAGAAGCGACAATTCACAATGCCGCCGATTACCGCACGCCCGAACCCTGCCCTCTACTGACGGTGCACCCACCAATTGATTTTTCCGCAAAGCCTTCTCTTTCAACAGCAATCCGTTTCTTTTCCGGCATCGGGGCCAACGGAAGAAGCGATAAAAATGCCGGAGCCGACCGCAAAACCGGCCGGCTCCGACAAATGGAAGAGAAATATCCCGGGATATTACTGTTTTCGATAGGCGTGCTCGATCTCGACAATATAAATCTTGTGGAAATCGCCCGCTTCATACCAACGGTCGATCAGCTCACGATCGAGAAAATGTTCGGGCTCCATCCGGCCGACATACATCTTGCGACATTGGAGGATGAGACGCGCTTCGCGGATGGCCGGCACCCCGTTGTCGGTATAGAGGGTCGAAAGCCCGGCGTTGGCGATTTTCGGTTCATTCCGCCCGCTGTGGCTGCCGCAGTAAGCCAATGCCTTGTGATAGGCTGCATCGAAAAATGAAAGGCTCAAGCGGGATTCCCGCTCCACGAATTCGAGGGTATAACGCTGCGGGCGGATCACCACCATCGCGGCATGCCGGCCCCACATCTCGCCCGCCATGCCCCACGCAGCGGTCATCGTATTGCATTGTTCTCGGTTTCCGGCCGTGATGAGCATCCACTCGCTGCCGATCGCACGGATAAAATTGTCATCGACACGCAGGATGTCGATCTCTTCAAACCCTTCCATATCCCGTTTTCATTAAAATTCCATTCGGCAAGAGCGGGTTGCGCCCTCTTTTCACCTCCGTCCAACAATCATGCGGGAGATTGCCCGCAAACTGGAACCCTACGCTTGCTGCGGCGCCGTCTCGTACCCTTCATCGACAAGCAGGTTGCTGCCGTTCGCGGCAGCGACGGCCATCTGGTC
>CALUOX010000046.1 GCA_944322375.1 uncultured Alistipes sp. | reverse complement strand
ATCGAGGTGCTACAGATGAAGTAACTCCCGACCCATCCGGCGGCCGGAGCCGGCCCGCACAACCGGCGGAACCCGCAACAACCGCCTTGTAATTCGCCCGAACAACCATGCAACAGACAAAAGACAAACTGCAACAGGAGGTCGAAGCAACCCTCGAGGTGCTTCGAAAGGGAGGCATCATCCTCTACCCGACCGACACCGTGTGGGGGATCGGCTGCGACGCAACCGACGAAGAGGCCGTCGCACGGATCTATGCGCTCAAACGCAGCGAGAACAAAAAATCGATGCTCGTGCTGTGCGGCTCGGCCGACATGGCCGTGCGGTATGTCAACCGCGCACCCGGCATCGCCTTCGAGGTGCAGGAGATGGCCACGTCGCCCCTGACGCTGATCCTCCCCGGCGCGACGGGCGTCGCACCGAACCTCATCCCCGAAGAGGGAACACTCGGAATCCGCATCCCCGACCACGAATTCTGCCGCGAAGTGCTGCGGCGGTTCAACAGGCCCATCGTCTCGACGTCGGCCAACATTTCGGGAGAGCCCGCTCCGAAACGGTTGCCGGAGATCGCCCGCGAAATCATCGACGGCGTGGATTACGTCGTCGATCCCCGCTTCGAGGGCCATCCGACCGGAAAACCCAGTTCGATCATCGCGTTCACCGAAGAGGGTGGCGTGAAAATCATCCGGCAATAACCGCTCCGTCACATGTCGCGCATCATCCATACACCCATACAGAAACGCTTCTCCGACATCGATTCCTTCCACCATGTGAACAACGTGGCGCAACAGATGTATTTCGACGTGGGGAAAAGCGATTTTTTCGATCAACTGCTCGGTCGAGAAATCCTTTTTGCCCCTCTGCGGATCATCACGGCGGCAACGGAGACCTCCTTTCTGGCGCAGATCCGACTTGGGGACAACATCGAGGTGACGACCCAGGTCGAACGGATCGGCAACAAAAGTCTGAAGTTGCTCCAGCGGATCGTCGCCGACGACGGCAGCGTACGCAGCGAGAGCCGTTCGGTGATGGTCGCCTTCGATTTCGAAACGCAGCAGAGCATCGTCATTCCCGACCATTGGCGCAAGGCGCTTGAAGCGGAGTAGCTGCCCGCCCATTCCGCACCGGCAGAGGGGGGGGGAGAAAGAAGAGGAGCAGGCGAAGGGAGGACCCATTTCCGCTGTCGAACAGCCGCATAAAAAAGACGTAACGGCCTTCCGGATTCCAAAACAGGAGGGCTTGGGAGGAACATCCCCACTGTCAAACAGCCACTCAAAAAGACGCAACACCCTCCCATACCTAAACAGAAAAAGACCGGCCGAAGACGGGAACGCAACGGAGGGCGGCAGAAAAAGGGAGCGGGTGCGGAAACATGACGTTTCCGCACCCGCTCCCTTCATCTCATGCGGCACCGGCATCGGGACTCTTTTTCCGCATGCGTTCCTGACGTCGATGAGCCCGCACCGTGCCATAGATCATCAGCAGCACCCCGCCGAAGATGGCGCCGCCGGCCGCCAGGTGGATCTGATCGACCACCTCTTGGTGCCGTGCAAGGGCAAGCGCCGTCGCAACCGCCGGCTGGATATAGCGGTAGAGTGCCGTGTGGACCGGTGTAAGGCGCTCCGTGCCGCGATACAGCAGATACATCGGCAGCACCGTACCGAAGATCAGCAGCAGGGCCGTTTCGACCAGCGCACCGGGAGGAAGTGCATAGAGGTGATCGAGATCGACGCGCGGAAAGAAGGGAAAGGTGATGGCCACACCGATGACATAGTACCATCCCATGACCCACAGCGTTCCGAAACGCTGCAGCTGCGGTTTGATCAGCACCGTATTGGAGGCGATTGCAAGCACCGAGACCAGCACCAGCGCATTGCCCCACCCTTCGCTCCCTTCAACCAGATGGAAGCCGCGCTTGAAGAGCAGGATGCCGACGCCGAACAATGCCAGGACGATTCCCGTCACCCGGATCCACGAGACCGGCTCCCGATGCAGGGCGACGGCGATCATCAGGGTAAAGAGCGGCCCCAGCGTCGTCAGAATCGAAGCATCGATGGGATTGGTATAGGTCGCGCCCCACAGCATCATGTACATCCAGCCATAGACGATCAGCACCGTAACGATCAGGATATTGACCGCATCCCGCCATCGCAGGCGCGGCACGCGCGGGGTTATCAGCACGAAGGGGATAAAAAAGAGGGCGGCGACACCCGCCTGCAACAGGAAAAGCTGCCGGTAATCGAAATAGTTCCGCAGCAGCGAAACATAGATCGAGAAGTTCGCTCCGAACAGCAGGTTCGAAAAGATCAGATTCAGATTGTCGCGCAATTTGCCCATCGCTGCACATACGGGCAAAATTCAAACCAAACCGGCAATGACCGGCTCCGATCCAAAAGTCGATGAAACAGGATTTCGGGCTGAAACCGCAATCCGCTTCAAAAGGAGAGCCGGAAGGGAGCCGTGAAGGAGATGCGGCACAGGCGGTCAAGGCTGTCCGCCGCCGCTTCAAGGCACCTCCTGCACCGCACCAATGCGGAAACCGCAACGCCCTTTCCGGCAATCAGGCCTGCCGCGTCAACCCCCGCTCGGCGGCAAGTTTCTCCATCAGGGCAAAGGCCTCCTCGTAGTCGTTATGGATCCGGCCGTCGAGGATGGCATTCTTGATCTGCTCCTTGATCTCGCCGATGACACGGCAGGGCGGCAGGCCGTAGGTCTGCATGATGATCTCGCCCGTAACGGGCGGCTGGAAGTTGCGGATACGGTCACGCTCCTCCAGATCCTTCATCTTGGCCCGCACAAGCTGGAAATTCGCCAGATAACGCTTGACCTTCGCATCGATGCCGGAGGTGATGTCCGCTTCGCAAAGCGTCATCAGAGCCTCAATGTCGTCACCCGCCTCGAACAGCAGCCGCCGCACGGCCGAATCGGTCACCTGATCCTCCGACAGGATGATCGGCCGCAGGTGCAGAAAGACCAGTTTGCGGACAAACTTCATGTGTTCGTTGAGCGGCAGTTTCAGCCGGCGGAAGATCTGGGGCACCATCTTCGAGCCCAGCACCTCGTGCGAATGGAACGTCCATCCCACCTTCGGATCGTAGGCCTTCGTCAACGGCTTGGCAATATCGTGCAGCAATGCCGCCCAGCGCAGCCACAGGTCGTCGCTCTTCGCCGCCACATTGTCGAGCACCTTCAACGTATGGATGAAATTGTCCTTGTGGGCATGCTTCCCCACCCGTTCCACCCCGCGCAGCGCATGCAGTTCGGGAAAGATCCGCTCCAGCAGTCCGGAGCGCTCCAACAGATCGAAACCGCAGGAGGGTACGGGCGAAGCAACGATCTTGTTCAACTCGACGATGATCCGCTCGCGGGAGACAATGGCAATCCGGTCACGGTTGCGGCAGATCGCCTCGAACGTCTCCGGCAGGATCTCGAAACGGAGCTGAGCGGCAAACCGCACGGCACGCATCATGCGCAGCGGATCGTCCGAAAAGGTGATGTCGGCGTCGCACGGCGTGCGGATAATCCCGTTGCGAAGGTCCAGCATCCCGCCAAAGGGATCGACCAGTGCGCCGAAGGTCCTGCGATTGAGCGACCACGCCAGCGCATTGATCGTAAAGTCGCGCCGCCGCTGATCGTCCTCCAGCGTCCCCTCCTCGACGGCCGGTTTGCGGGAATCGGCCGAATAGGACTCCCGGCGCGCACCGACGAACTCCACCTCCATGCCGTCGGCATGGAGCATGGCCGTTCCGAAGGTCTTGAAAACCGAGACCTTCGTGTGCAGCTCCTCCGCCAATGCCTTTGCTACGGCAACGCCACTGCCGACCACCACCACATCGATGTCGGTAGAGGGTCGGCCGAGATAATAGTCCCGCACGTAACCGCCTACGACATAAGCCTCCACCCCCATTGCATCGACCAGTTTCGAGATGCGGCGGAAGACGGGCAGCGACAGCGGCGAAGGGTTGTCGGTCATCGGTTCAGACAACGTTTGTAAAGCGTAACGGTATTCTCAAGTCCCAGATAGAGCGCATCACAGATGAGCGCGTGACCGATCGAGACCTCATCGGTCCAGGGAATGCATTGCAGATAGTAACGCAGGTTGTCGAGATTCAGATCGTGCCCCGCGTTCAGTCCCAGGCCGCATTGACGGGCCTCTTCGGCCGCGGCGACATAGGGAGCCACAGCCCGTGCGGCATCCGCCGCATAATTGCGGGCATAGGACTCCGTATAGAGCTCCACGCGGTCGGCACCGCAGACGGCAGCACCGCGAACCATGGCCGGATCGGGATCGACAAAGATCGACGTCCGGATACCCTGTGCCTTGAATTCTGCACAGACCTCCTTCAGGAACGTCCGGTTGGCCACCGTGTCCCACCCGGCATTCGAGGTAATGGCATCCGCCGCATCCGGCACAAGCGTCACCTGCGTTGGCCGGACCTCTTTCACCAAGGCGACAAAACGATCGATCGGGTTTCCTTCGATATTGAACTCGGTGGCAAGCACCTTGCGAAGCACCCGAACATCGTCATAGCGAATGTGACGCCCGTCGGGACGCGGGTGAACCGTGATTCCGTCCGCTCCGAACCGCTCGATATCGAGCGCTGCCCGAACAACGTCGGGCATGTTTCCGCCGCGCGAATTCCGCAATACGGCGATCTTGTTGATGTTCACACTCAGCTTTGTCATAAAATCCGTATATTTGCGCATCAAAGTTACTATTTTTTCGGGACTTCGATGATGAAACTGCTCCTTTTTTCCCGCTCCGGCATCGTCCACACGGCCGATGAACTGCGCCGTGTCTTTGCCGCCGTTGACCGCTACGGGTTCGACTATGCTGTAAACAAAGAGTTTGCCGAAGCAATCCACAATACGGGGATCCGCCAGATTCCGCCCGAGCGGCAATACGATACCGACGTTCCACTGCCGGCCGACGGCCGGGCCGCCATGGTCTGCTTCGGCGGTGACGGCACGCTGCTCGAAGGGATCCGCAGACTCGGCGGAGCTCCCGTTCCTGTGGTAGGCGTCAACGCCGGACACATGGGCTTCCTTACCGGCGGGCGCCGCGAAGCGATCAACACACTCTTCGAACAGATCGCCGGCGGGACCCTCCGTATTGAACAGCGGACCATGCTCGAGGTGTCGGGAAAGATCGCAGGACTGCCGCACCAGGCGTTCGCCATCAACGAGGCGGCCGTACAACGCAGCGGCGCCGGCATGATCGCCGTCGAATGCCGCATCGACGGCCAGCCCGTGGCCACCTACTACGGCGACGGCGTCATCGTCTCCACCCCAACCGGATCCACCGCCTATTCGCTCAGCGCCGGAGGACCCGTCGTGGCTCCGGGCTGCCGCTGTCTGGTCATCTCGCCACTGGCGCCCCACAACCTGACCATGCGACCCGTCGTGATCCCCGATACCAGCGAAGTTTCACTCAACATCCACACGCGCCGTTCGGCCGTCACCCTGTCACTCGACAACACGGCATACGACGTCGAAGACGCCACCGAGATCCATGTTGCCGTGGCCAAAAAGCGCATCTTTCTCGGGCTGGCGCACAATATCTCCTTTTACGACACGTTAAGAAACAAACTGATGTGGGGCGTAGATATCCGGGATTGATATTCTATCGTCGTGATTATCGTGCAATTTTCAATGGGCTGTTGCGCGTTTTCAGATTTAATTCCGTATATTTGTAGCTTGCATGAGCGAACCTAAAGCCATACCCCGACATGTCGCCATCATCATGGATGGCAACGGACGCTGGGCGGAATTGCGCCACAAAGAGCGGTTCTACGGCCACATTCAAGGTGTGGAGGCCGTGCGGACCACCGTCAAGGCAGCCATACGCAACGGCGTACGGTATGTTACGCTCTACGCCTTCTCGACGGAAAACTGGGGTCGCCCCGCAGAGGAGGTCAACGCCCTCATGGAGCTGTTCTGCCGCAGCGTGGAGAACGAAACGCCCGAGCTGAAACGGCAGGGAGTGCAGGTGACGATGATCGGCGACCGGGAACGTTTCCCGTCGGAAGTACGGGAGTCGTTGCAACGGATCGAGCGGGAAACCGCTACGGGGGAGGCCCTGACGTTGATCCTTGCGCTCAACTACTCGTCGCGCAGTGAACTGACGCGTGCCGCGCGGATACTGGCCTCACGCGTTGCCGCCGGAGAGCTTGACCCGCAGCAAATCGACGAAAAAACGGTCTCGGAGGCCCTCTATACCGCCCCGTATCCCGATCCCGACCTGGTGATCCGCACCAGCGGCGAGATGCGGCTCAGCAATTTCCTGCTTTGGCAATCCTCCTATGCGGAACTCTACTTCCCGGAGGTGTTGTGGCCCGATTTTACGGAGGAGGAGTTCGATCGCGCCCTCGAGGCCTACGCCCACCGGGAACGGCGATTCGGACAAATCAGAAAAAAACAACCCGGACACCCGACGCCGCAGGCGGAAAAGACGAGCTGAAACGGAACGGGAACCGAAACCTGCGTCTCCGGAGATCGATCCTGCCGCACGGCAGCGCTTGAGCCGACGGAAACGATACGAAACATAACGAACAAGAGTCAGAGTTTATAGATGAATCGTCTACGAAAAATATGCCTGAGCATGACGGCCCTGCTGTTCTGCCTCAACGGCATATTCGCCCAGGAGAAGAACGCGGCGGACACCACCGCAGTCCGGCCCGCAACGGAGCCGCAACAGACAACCGCCGCCGGGGATGAAGAGACATTGCCGCCGTTCAATGAGAACGCCCCGATACTGAAGGGGACGCCCAAACGCTACTTCATCCGCAAGATCAATCTGCACGGTATCGAATACCTCAACGAAAACATCGTGCAGGCATCGACGGGCCTTGTTCCCGGCGATTCGATCTATCTGCCCAGCAACACCATCTCCGACGTGATCGGAAAGCTGTGGAATCAGCGTTTGTTCGCCGACGTGAAGATCGGCGCCACGATCGACGGCGACAGCGTTGACATGGAGATCGCCGTCCGCGAACGTCCGCGCGTCTATCGCTGGCTCTTCGAGGGTGAAGGCATCGGCAAGGGGCGGCAAAAGGACATCATCGAGAAGCTCCAGCTCAAAACGGGAGGAGAGCTCTCCGACTATGTCATCGACAAGAACACGAAACTCATCAAGAAATACTTTGCCGACAAGGCTTTCCGGAATGCCGAAGTGGATGTCCGCATCGAGAACGACTCCATCATTCAGAATGCCGTAAACGTCACCTTCGTCATCGACCGCAAGCAGAAGGTCAAAATCGGCGAGATCAAGTTCAGCGGCAACAAGGAGTTCAAGGAGAAACGGCTGCGCCGCACCTTCAAGAAGACCCATCAGAAGAGTATCAACATCTTCCAGTCGTCGAAGTTCAAGGAGGAGGACTACGAGGCCGATCAGGAGAACCTCATCGACTTCTACAACTCGAAAGGTTACCGCAACTTCACGATCGTCAGCGACTCGATCTATCCGATCAACGAGAAACGGATGGGTATCGCCCTTACCGTGTCGGAAGGGAACAAATACTATATCCGCAACATCACGTGGGTGGGTAACTCGGTCTATTCGACCGACCAGCTGCAACGGATGTTCGGCGTGAAGCCGGGCGACACGTACGACAAGAAGACCATCAACAAACGTCTGGGATACGGCAAGGAGGACAACCCGGAGGACATGTCGATCAAATCGCTCTATCAGAACAACGGCTATCTGATGTCACAGATCGATCCTGCGGAGATCATCATCGGAGCCGATTCGATCGACATGGAGATGAAGATCTTCGAGGGCAAACAGTTCTCGATCAACAACGTGGGCATCTCGGGCAACCTGCGTGTCAACGACGAGGTGATCCGCCGCGAGCTCTACACGCTTCCGGGCGAACTCTACAACCGCGCCCTGCTGATGCGTACGATCCGCCAGCTGGCCGGCATGGGACATTTCGATCAGGAGAAGATCATGCCCGACATCAAGCCCGTATCCAACGAGCTGGTGGATATCAACTGGCCCCTTGAGGAGCAGGCCAGCGACCAGTTCAATATCGCCGGCGGCTGGGGTTCGGGAACCTTCGTCGGTTCGGTGGGCATTACGCTCAACAACCTATCGGTCAAGAACTTCTTTAAGAAAGGGGCGTGGCGTCCCTACCCGATGGGCCAGAACCAGAAGTTCTCCATATCGGCCCAGACGAACGGCACCTACTACAAGGCGCTGGCAATGAGTTTCACCGATCCGTGGCTCGGCGGACACAAACCCAACTCCTTTACGCTGTCGTTCCACATGTCGGAACAGAACGACGCCTACTATTTCTGGCAAACCTCCACGCAGCACTTCCGGACCACGGGTGTTGCCGCCGGTCTCGGGAAACGACTCTCGTGGCCCGATCCCAACTTCTCGTTCTACGCCGAAGCATCCTATGAACGCTATGCGCTGAAGAACTGGAACTACTTCGTCATGAAGAACGGTTCGGCCAATACGCTGGCCCTGCGGTTCGTCCTTTCGCGCAACACCGTCAGCCAGCCGATCTATCCGCGCAGCGGCTCGGAGTTCAGCGTTTCGGTTCAGGTCACACCGCCCTATTCGCTGTGGGACGGCAAAGACTACTCCAATGAGAACATGTCCGACGAGGAACGCTACCACTGGATCGAATACCACAAATGGCTGTTAAGCGGAAAGTGGTACTTCCCGCTCACGACCAACCAGAATCTGGTCCTCATGGCGGGTGCCGAGATGGGATACCTCGGGCACTACAACAGAAACAAGGTATCGCCCTTCGAACGTTTCGAGGTGGGCGGCGACGGCATGTCGGGATACAACATCTACGGTATCGACATCATCGCCATGCGCGGTTACGAGGACGGCGCTCTCGATCCCTCGAACAACTACTCGGTGGCATACAACAAATATACGATGGAGCTGCGTTACCCCGTCATTCTCAAGCCGTCGTCGCAGATCTACGTGCTGGGCTTCCTCGAAGGCGGTAATGCGTTCGATTCGTGGAGAGAGTTCTCGCCCTTCAAGATCAAGCGTGCGGCCGGTTTCGGTGTGCGGCTTTACCTGCCGGTGGTCGGCATGCTGGGCATCGACTGGGGCTACGGATTCGATGCCCCGGCCAACTCGACCAAGAAGAGCGGCAGCCAGATTCACTTCATGATGGGCCAACAATTCTGACGGTATGGCAATAAATTTGAAAGTTTTTCGCTATATTTGTAGAACATTGCCAAAAACATGAGAATTATGAAGCGTCTGTTTTTAACCGCCGTACTGATTGCGGCAGCGTGGAGTGCCAGCGCACAGAACTACATGATCGTCAACAGCGAAAAAATTTTCAAATCGCTCGACGAATACAATACCGCCATCGAAAGTCTCGACAAACTGGCCGAAGAGTACCAGCAGCAGGTGGACGACAAGTTCAAGGAGGTGGAAACGCTCTACAACAACTATCAGGAGCAGAAAGCCGGACTCTCGGCATCGTCGCGCCAACTCCTTGAGGATACCATTCTGAGCAAGGAGAAGGATGCCACGGCCCTGCAGGAGTCCCTCTTCGGGAAGGACGGGACACTGATGAAACGGCGTCTCGAACTGATCCAACCGATCCAGAAGAAGGTATTCGGCGCCATCGAGGCCTATGCCACGGCCAAGGGCTACGATCTGGTGATCGACTCGGCCTCGAACCCGACCCTGCTGTACAACTCGCCGAAACTCGACTGCACGCAGGCGGTAATCGACTCGATGAAATGATTCGACAACCCAAATAAAACATCAAAATCAATTCATATCTAACTCTCATGAAAAAAATCATCAAAACCGTTCTTACGGTTGCTCTCGTTGCAGGTTCCACTTCCATCTTCGCGCAGAAACTCGGCTGCATCAACATGCAGGAGCTGGTCTTCGCCATGCCGGAGACGGCAGAGATGCAGAAGAACCTCGAAGCGTATCAGAAGGAACTGCAGGACCAGCTGGAAACGATCAGTGTGGAGTTCAACAACAAACTCGCCGAATATACGAAACTGGTCAATGACAAGGCGGCTCCGCTGTCGGATTCGGTCAAGCAACTGAAGGAGAAGGAGCTCAACGACCTGAGAACGCGGTACGACGAATTTGCACAAATGTCGCAGCAGGACATCCAGAAGCGACAGGGCGAACTTCTGGAGCCGATCATCGTCAAGGCGCAGAATGCTGTCGCTGAGGTTGCCAAGGCAGGCGGGTACACGGTTATCTATGACACCTCGATCAACTCGCTGGCCTACTTCGACACGGCTGCAGTCACCGATATTCTGCCGACCGTAAAGACCAAACTGGGAATAAAGGATACACCGGCGGCTGCGGCGGCTGCGACGGCAACACCGGCGGCTCAGTAGTTCCTTGAACCTACAGCCGAAAAGGCGGCGGAACAAGAGCCATCCGAACGAGTTCGGATGGCTCTTTACATATAACCCCATGCGCAACAAGGTTCCGGACACAGCATCCCTCCACAGCGCTTCCCCAGAGAAGAGACAAAAACGGTGACCGACTGTCGATCACCGTTGCGCCCATCGCACCGTTACAGAGACGTTATGCCTGATGTGTAAGTAAAAGTGCAGGAAAAGAACAAGAATAGAGATGCGGGAAACGGCCTCGGCGGACCGCTATTTCCCCGCTTCGGCAGGTGTAGCCGTCTCCTGAGCCGACCCCTCCGCCGAACGCGGAGCTCCTTCCACAAAACGGATCAATGCCTCGGCGGATGCCTCGGGCTCCTCCAGAAAGCCCATGTGTCCGGAATTGGCAAGCCAGACGACCTCCGCCTGCGGATGCTCCGCGGCAAGGCGTTCCGCCACCTCCACGGGTATGTACCCATCCTTGCGCCCGAAAATAAAGAGTTGACGCACCTTCGACTTGCGCAGCATCTCGTTGCGGTCGGGCCGTTCGATCATGCCGTTCAGCAAGGCGACGATACCCTCATCCTCCGTAAGATAGACCTGTTCGGTCAGCTCCTCGATCGCTTCGGCCATGCGCGTGCGGTTCTCGGGGGCAAAACCCGCTGCCGGAGCCATGCGGGCAAGCAGTTCCTTCTTTCCGGCCTGGACAAGTGCAATCTCGCGGCGCCGGTTCTCCCGTTTCTCCTCCGTGTCGGCATTCGGCGTCGAGGAGAAGAGAACCACTCCGTCGAGCATCTCCGGATACCGTTCGCAGAAGGCCAGCGCCACATAACCGCCCATCGAATGGCCCACAAGCGTACACCGTCCGATTCCCAGCGACACAAGCGCATCGTGAACCACATCGGCCTCATACTCCATCGTATGACACGGCCCCTTGACCTCCGAAATGCCGTGCCCCGGCAGGTCGAGCGTCACCACCCGCAGCCGTTTATAGAGCAGCGGGACGAAGTCGTCCCATACATACATCGATTCGAGGTAGCCATGGAGCAGCACCACACAACGCTCCCCCTTCTGCGAGTCGCAGACATGTACGGCCGTCTGCCCCGCCATGATGAACTTTTCAATCATATTCGGTCACAAAAAAACTCCGCGCCCCCTCCTCGTGCCGGCATAGACCGCCGGCTTCCGGATCCGGGACGTCGCACCGCCCACACCGACGGCCACTTACCGCTCCCCGTCCTCCTCGTCGTCGTAAAAATCGAGGGCCGATTCGCGTTTCTCCCGATAATCGGAGAGGTCGTCCTCCTCGTCGTCAAGTTGCGAATAGAGTGTACGCCGTTCCTTACCGCTCTTGTGGTTGGGGGTCAGACGTGTCGCACGTCTGCGATCCTCTTCCGTCCGGGAGGTCTCCGTCCGACGGAAGTTTTTGACAGCTTTCATTGCCGGTATTGATCGGATAAACTGTTAAACGTCATTTCGTTTTTCTCCTCGCAAAGTAACATATTTTTTTTCAACAGCGTGCACCCGCACCGAGAAATTTGTCGATCCGCCGATTTATTCGTACTTTTGAAGGTCAACACGGAGCTATTCATGAAACGTCTCGAATACATTCTCTGTTCCGGATCCGGGAATCGATTTCTGCTCTTCGATTCCGTACAAACCGACCTTTCCGGCCTGAATCTTGCCGCGCTGGCCGTAAAGGCCTCCGCGGCGATGCATACCGACGGCATTCTGCTGCTCACTCGTGACGGAGAGGGACGATTCGGAATGCGCATGTTCAATACCGACGGCTCCGAAGCCGGCATGTGCGGAAACGGAATCCGTTGCGTTGCCCGGCTGGCCCATGAACGCTATCTCGAAGGCGAAGCGACGTTTTTCGTCGCTTCGGGAGGTCAGGCATACCGCATCAGCTGCGAAAAACCGATCTTCGCAACGATGCCCACCTTCGGAGTCGAGATTCCCGTGGCGCTCCACAACCGGGAATTCGCCCCTTCGCTGGCGACCGAGGGATTCGTCGAACGGCCGATCCCGGAGCTGGACACGCAGCTGCGTTTCACCTTCCTCAGGCCGGGGAATCCCCACATCACGGCCTTCGTTCCGACCGGAAACGCAACGCTCTTCGACACCCGAAACCGCCTGCACCTCGACCGACTGGTCGAGATGGGAGAACGGGCCAATCACCTGCCAGAGCTCTTCCCGCAGGGTGTGAACCTCAGCCTGTATGCGCAGTTGGGTCCAGAGAGGCTCTTTGTCGCCACCTTCGAACGCGGCGTGGGGCTCACCTCCTCCTGCGGAACGGCCATGACCTCGTGTGCCACGGCGGCGGCGCTGGCCGGACGTTGCCACTTCAACACGGAGATCGAGATTTGGAACCGGGGCGGAGCCGTACATTGCCGGCCCGCCCGCACAACGGAAGGCCTCCTCACACGGCTCTCGGGAAATGCCGCCTTCGAAGCGGCCGGCACGCTGGAGATCGGAGAGAAGGAGGAGCCCGCGGTCATCGGATCCACACTGCTCGATCCGCCGGAAGCTCAACAGGCATTGGCGATGGAGATCCGTCGCCGCATGAAAGAAGAATACGGTTTAACCATACCAGACAACCATGATTAAGGAGATCGCAAATCACCGTTCGATCCGCAAATACAAATCCACACCGATCGACGAAGAGACACTGTCGGACATGCTGCATTCGGCCGTACGGGCATCGACCTGCGGCAACATGCAGCTTTACAGTTTGGTCGTGACGCTCGACCCGCACGTGCGCGCGGAACTCGCTCCGTGCCACTTCAATCAACCGATGGTCACGGAGGCCCCCTGTGTCGTAACGGTCTGCGCCGACATCCACCGCTTCACCAAATGGTGTGAACAACGCGATGCCGATCCGGCATACGACAACTTCGAGTGGTTTCTCAACGCGGCAACCGATGCGCTGCTGGCTGCCGAAAATCTCGCACTGGCCGCCGAGGCGCACGGTCTGGGGATCTGTTTCCTGGGAACGACGCTCTATACGGCCCGCGACATCTGCCGCATCCTGCAGCTGCCCAAAGGGGTGATTCCGCTTACGACCATCGTCGTGGGACACCCGGCCGAACATCCCGAGCGAACCGACCGTCTGCCGCTCGATGCCGTCGTACACTACGACCGATACAAGGATTACACCGATGCCGAGATCGACGAACTGTGGGCCGAGAAGGAGGCTTCCTCCGAGACCCTGGAGCTGCTGAAGGCCAACGATCTGCCCAATCTGGCACAGATTTTCACCAAAAACCGGTATCGCCGCGAGGACAACATTGCCATCTCGCGCGCCTACTTCGAACTGCTGCGCGAACAGGGGTTCTTCAACGACTGAGTCCGATGCGTCCGCTGTACCTTACCGTTCTCACGGGGCTGTGTCTGTTAGGTACGGCCTGCAGTGTCGTGCGCAAACTTCCTCCGGGGAGCTATCTGGTACAGAAGGTCACCATCGAAGACGATCGCAGCGTTCCCAAGGAAGAGCGCATCACGGCCTCCGAACTCGACCGGCATGTGCGTCAAAGTCCCAACAAGCGCTTTCTGGGGACCAACTTCTACGTCTGGATGTACAATCAGGCCAACCCGCGGAAGGACAACTGGTGGAATCGCTTCAAGCGCAAGATCGGTGAGGAGCCCGTTATCTACGACCCCGCCCTGACGGCCAAATCGGCCGAGAATCTCAAGATCTACATGGAATCGCACGGATTCTTCTCGTCGCGCGTCCTTTATCACGTGGATACCGTATCCCGTCCCAAACGGGCCATCATCACCTACCGAACGGAGCAGGGACCTCCGTCACGGTACGGAGAGATCGCCTACGAATTCAACGACAAGTTCGTCGAGAACATCATCCTGCAGGATACGGCCAACCGGCTCATCCGCCCGGGTGCGATCTTCAACAGCGCCACCCTCGATTCCGAACGGGAACGCATCACGCAGTACCTGCGCAACCGGGGGTATTACGACTTCTCGGTCAACAACATCATCTACCGTTATCCCTACGACACGGTGGGGAGCCGTATCGGCAAACTGACAATGATCGTCAACCAGTCGCTCGTCGGGTACGACGACCGTGGAGAGCCGATCCGGGAGAACAACAAGGTCTATCGGATCCGGGAGATCAACCTGCACCCCGACTTCGACCCCACGGTCAACTTCATGAATCGCAGGGTGGCCTACGATACGATCGCTTACCGGGGCCTGAACCTGATCTATAACGGGAAGCACAATGTCCGCCCCAAGGTGCTGCGACAGGCGATCCCGCTCTATCCCAACTACCTCTACGACGCGGAACAGATCAACCGCACGTACAGCGACATCATGGCTCTGGGTTACTTCAAGAATACGCGCATCACCTTCGAGGAGCTGACGTTGCCGGACAGTCTGAACTACGTCTCCTACATCGGACGATCGGACGACTCGCCGGAGATGCAATATACGCGGGAGGGGTATCTCCGCTGCGACATACTCTGCACCCCGCAGCTCAAACAGAGCTTCAAGATCGACCTCGAGGGGACGACGACCTCGAGTTTCTACGGGCTGAACGCAACCGTCGGCTACCAGAACCGCAATCTGTTCAAGGGGCTGGAATCGTTTGATGTCTCGGTGACCGTCGGCCACGAGTTCATGAAGTCGCGCGACAGCGGCAAGCGCAACGCCCGGGAGTTCGGAGTCACCACGGGACTTCTCTTCCCGCGTTTTCTGCTGCCGTTCCTCTCGGGACGCTACCGGCCGTCGCTCGTCACGCCGCGCACCCGACTGGAGCTGTCGTTCAACTATCAGGACCGGCCCTACTATCGCCGCACCCTGACCAGCATGACGTGGACCTACTCCTGGAGCAATACGAAATATTCGTCGTTTGCATTGCGGCCCGTCGATCTGAATCTGGTTGACATGAGCTACATCAACCAGGATTTCTTCGACAAGCTGCAGAACCTCTATCTGCGCAACAGCTACACGTCGCAGCTTGTGGCCGGGATCTCGGGCAGCTACACCTACAACAACCAGTTGAAGAATCTGGGACGGAACGCCACACTTGTACGGTTCAACTGGGAGACGGCCGGCAACCTGATCGGCGGGCTGGAACATCTCTTCTCATCGCCGGCAAAAGGGAAAGACTACTACGAAATCTTCGGAATACGCTATTCGCAATATTTCCGTGTCGATCTGAGTGCAAGCCGCAAAATCATGCTGGGTGAGAAGGCGGCCATAGCGGGCCGGCTCTATGCGGGCTGCGGACTGGCCTATGGCAATTCAACCTCCATCCCCTTCGACCGTCTGTTCTATTGCGGCGGCAGCAACAGCATGCGAGGATGGGTGCCGCGTATGCTCGGCCCGGGATCCGTACCGGTCGATCCCGAAACCGTAACCTATCCGGTGGAGTTGGGCGACATGAAGCTGGAGGCAAATCTCGAATTCCGGTTCCCGATATGGGGTATATTTCACGGTGCCACCTTCTTCGATGTCGGGAACATCTGGTTCATGGGCAACAATGCGACGGAATACTCTCCCGAAGCGGTTTTCCATATCCGGGATTTCTACAAGCAGCTGGGGTTCAATACGGGTCTGGGAATACGGTTGGATATCAAGTTCGCCGTTCTGCGTCTGGACTGGGGCATCCAGCTTCACAACCCCAACAATCCGGCAGGGAAGCGGTGGATTCACAACTTCAAGTGGCGCAATACGGCACTCAACTTCGGCGTGGGTTATCCATTCTGACGGTAAGAGGGGAGGGGTATGAAAAAGGCCGAAGAACCTTGTTCGCACACGCCCTCAAAAGCTATCATAGAGTCCGTCCCAATACCAAGTGAAAAGCAGGATAGCAAGGCTCTGAATATACTCGCACAGAAGGGGACAGGTCGTGACATTCCGACAATCGCTCTCCAACGAGGTTCAGTACGTATTTCCTAAAAATGGGATGTACGATAGATCGCCACGCTTTTATATACTATAAATATCGCACTTTGTTCCTACGCGATGTCGCTACTAAATCATCAGTCCAAAGTTTCGAGGTATAAAGGAATCGAAGGGTCCAATCTGCACTGTAAACATTCTCTATGACAACATAATTGCTGTCCAACTTTACTGTCAATAGACAGATATACGACAAGAACCATCGCTTTATCGATCGATAAAGATTTACCACAAAAACAACAAACTACTTTCATCTCCTTTGACAATATCTGTCCAATTCCTCTATGCTGATAATTGGACAGGGTTATACATTTACAAAAATTTAACGTGCAAAAGAAAACTGAGAAACGGATTTCAAGACTTCACCGTGTCATGGTCAAAAACAAATTCAGCCCGGATTCATACAGACTGCCATCAACAATCCAAAAATCTTTTTCATCTGTAAGATCATATATAACCTATTGTTATTGATCAGGATTCATCTGTTTGAAGGGAGAATGAAGCAATTTGAACCCCGATACAGGTTCATAACGATACTCCCACACATAATAATCATCCAGAAACTTAACCTTTTCGGCGATGCCGAACGCTCTCTTCCGGTCTGTTTTGCGCAGGATTGCCGTATCGACAGGATTCGAGAGGATGAAATCCGTTCCTTTGTAAACCACATGACCGTCACCTTCTCCGGCACAGATTTCATGTGTGCAATAAATCAGCACCCGACCATAATCGATCTTCTCAACATGAATCTTTTCCTCGGAAGAGATGTCTGACGTTTCAGGATCGACCTCGACACACACAACCGTATCAGTATAAGGAGGATCGAACATTATGGAAAATTGATCTCTGTATTGCATCTCATCTGCATGAGAGTCCGCCTCTGCAAGAACCTCGTTGAGTACTTTCTCAAAACGCTGATCCTTTATATCATAGAGCGTTACATTCATCTCTTTTTCCTGCATCAAGCCAAAAAGACGAGGTATCAGTAATCCTATTGTAAAAATGGAGTTCATACTATTCAACACGTTCAATATAACATGACTATTTCATCAATTTCCCATATGGATTTGCCGTTATTTGTTACTATTTTATGAAATCCATACCGGACTCTTATGCCCTGCTTCTCTCATTTTCCCTGTTGATACTTGTACGGGATTTTGCTCCGTCAGCGACAGATATAGGGATCCAAATAATCGGCTCAAAAGCAGATGTTTGTTGCCAAATTATGAAAATTACAGCTGATTTACAGATCCGTCTCCACGTTCCAAAGAAATAATAGAGATAACGACAAAATCCGGCTCTTAGTTCAGAGAACCTCCTTGTCGGGAGGGGGGGGGTAGAAATATTAATCTTCTCCTAATTCTCCTTCGTCTATCAATGATGTCAGAACCTTTCCTTCTTTGGTGACCGTCAGCATAATCGGATAGCCGAGATCGGTATCCGGAATATAATATCCCAAGCGGAAAGAGACGGTTGAATCCGAGACAGATTCCGGCTGAATCATCCCGCACAGCAGGTATTTGCCGCACTCTGCTACGGGTATTATATCGGAGAAATCAGTAACACGGAATTCTCTATTAAGGAGAAGGTTTTTATTATATTGTACATTCAAAAACACCGAACGGTTCGGCAGAAGCGTATCATGACAAGGCACCAGCTGGTCATTATACAGTACCTTGTAGCGAATCCGGAAATTATTGATTGCAGTATCGACAACCGTTTCCGGCCAATAATCGTTATCCATATTATCCGTCAAAAACCGCATGCCGGTGCTGTCCCACTGAATATCATTCGCCAACACTTCGTCATGCGCATGATGCATGGAACATGTGTCGGAGTTCTCAATATCACTGTCCCCGGGTTCGCCCCAATATACTTCGGTTGTCGATACTTCCCCATCTTTTGTAACCGTCAACATCACAAGATAGCCGAGATCGGTATCCGGGACATGATATCCCATGATAAACGAGGCCGTTGAATCCGATGCTGATATGGTATAGATTCCGCTAAGGGCATGTTTTGCACTCTCTTCTGCGGATATTATTTCCGGGAAATCCGAGACTCTGTATTCTTTATACAGTATCGGTCTTTTTTTGTATTGTATGTCCATAAATATCGACCGATCCGGCAGAAGCGTATCATAACAGGGTACCAGCTGGTCATTATACAGTATCTTGTAACGAATCCGGAAATCTTTCATCGCAGTATCGACAATGACCTCAGGCATATGAACATCATCTATATTATCCTTCAGAAACCGCATGCCTGTAGTGTCCCACCGGATATCGTCCAGCAGCGCGTCATCAGGCATACGACCAGAACAAGTATCGGAGGTCACGGCGTCATGACCCGATGATTTCGGCGCGGTACGGTTGATGCAGCCGCTCATACACAGGGCCAGACAGCACACGATGAATCCTGCTTTCATAAAAATAAATATTAGTTCATGTATTCGAAAACAAATACCTTATAAGGTGAGTCTCTGACCGTTTTCAATTGCCTTTTCGAGACTTTTGAGTACTGCTTGACGCACATCGGCATCTCCATCGGCAGTGGTTATCCGCTCACGGATATGATGCAACCCGAACCCGTCATGAACCGGAGTTTCAATCTCCCGACAGATATACGCTTGAAGACCCGGCTCTTTCATGGACATCGAACGCATAAATTCGGCAGGGAAGTGTTCCATCAGAGCAAACAGGACCTCATTTCGAAACTCGATCAACTCTACGTTATCGTCGTACCTGCCGAAACAATCGAGAAATTTATCTATATTCCGATTGTCAGCCTTCTTTTGCTCAATATCTGCATCGACTTTTGCAATCATAGCAATACATGCCTCAGGGCTGTCGGTCTGCGTGAAAACGCGCTTTTGCATCGCTTCATATTCATAATCCGGGAAGGAAGTCAGAATAAATCCCGGCTGGCGCTCGTCAATCAGATGATATATCAAACTGGAAAATGCACTGTCAGCCTGTATGATCTTATCGTTATACATCATATCAGCAGTCGGGAGCCGGCTCAAAGATATGGTGTCACCTTGTGCATAATCTATTAAAGCAATATAAGTGTCGATATAATGAGAATCCTGAACATGACAGGGATCATACCCTTTCCCCGTGTATCCGTTTTTAACATGATGCACGCGAGACCTTATAATCCGGAGGGTATCACTATTTTCAATATGAACGACATTTAAACACTTCTTATCATTGAGAAATTCTCGATATGGGAGATCTGCAATACTGTGGATGGATGTCAAATCCTGAAAATAAATATCCATTCCCCTACTATTCCGATTTTGGGCAAGACACGGGAGTGCGTATATACATGCTGCGGCAACCGCAAGAAAAAGTTTTATCCTTTTATTGGTTCTCATAGCAACAATTTATTATAATCCCGAATAACTTTTTCTGTTTCATTGCGATTTCTCCAGCCTCTGCGACATGGATCCATCCTCCGCACCCACCGTATGTTCGCATGCCGTTTTTTGTCAACGACCGCTCAATCGATTCAGCCGGCCGACCTGCTCCGTCTCTGCAAGTTAGGAAAATCTTTCAACAAAAGCAAAACGAGGGCTGAATCCGGGACAGGTAGAAGACGAGACCGCAGATCCCAACAGGGCAGGTTCCCGTCCTCAATGCACGCACACACCATCAGCAACAGGGAAAAATTAAAGCAGCGGGCTGGAGCAGCAGACAAGACAAAATCCGCAAGCGAAAACGCTCCCGCTCCTTTCGCAACACACAAGCCGCCCCACACAAAACAGGCCCAGACGATACGATCCGGACCTCGGCCAAACGGTTGCGGCTGTCTATCCCACGCGCCAACGGCAATTTGAAGGAATAAGAAAGTATAAGCCACCTGCTGAAACCGCGTTGCCAACAGCAGGCCTGCAGACAGCGGTACCGGTCGGAAACAGCCCCAATGAGAAGTCCGCAAAGTTCCTCACAGCATCCTCCCCGCCGGGCGCTCCATCCCGATTGAAGACAAGGATTCCGGTCGATCGCATAAAACAATAAGCGGTCTCAGCACCTCTTCCACCTGCCACCCTCCTGCAACAACAAAAAAAAGGTCAGACCCTGCGATCTGACCTTGAAGAGGCGGCTACCTACTCTCCCACACGATAAGTGCAGTACCATC
>CALUOX010000045.1 GCA_944322375.1 uncultured Alistipes sp. | reverse complement strand
CGCGATCTGGTCAAACGTTACGACCTGTTCCTCTTCTCGGACGAGGTCTATCGGGAGTTCATCTATACGGGTTCGCCCTACATTTCGGCCTGCCATCTGGAGGGGATCGAGCAGAATGTGGTGCTGATCGACTCCGTGTCGAAGCGCTACTCGGAGTGCGGCATCCGGATCGGGGCGCTCATAACCAAAAACCGGGAGCTGCACGATGCCGTCATGAAGTTCTGCCAGGCGCGGCTCTCCCCGCCGTTGGTGGGACAGCTGGTTGCCGAGGCGTCGATCGATGCGCCGCGCGCCTATCATACGGAGGTCTATGAAGAGTATATTGCGCGTCGGAAGTGTCTGATCGACGGGTTGAATCGTCTGCCGGGCGTCTATTCGCCCATTCCGATGGGGGCATTCTATACGGTGGCGCGGCTGCCGATCGACGACAGCGATCGTTTCTGCGAGTGGTGCCTGCGCGACTTTGAATACGAAGGCGAAACGGTCATGCTTGCTCCGGCATCGGGTTTCTACACCGATCCGGCCTGCGGCCGCAATGAGGTGCGTATCGCCTATGTCCTGCGCCGGGAGGAGTTGCAGCGTGCCGTAGTCGTATTGGGCAAGGCGCTGGAGCGTTACCGCCGTGAGGTGATGGGGGTGGAGTGATTGCCGAGACCCCGGATTGAATTTGAAAGAGATGCAGGAACCGGAATCTTCCGCTGGAAGGTTCCGGTTCCTGCATCTTGCAGCAGTGCGGAAACGGTTCCGTGCTGTCGGTGGTGCGTTGCCGTTCGCGTCCGGAATCCATCCGGAATCCGTTCGGTAATTCATCCGGTGATTCGTCCGGGCCGGTCCGGACGGCAGTCCGAACCGATTGCCGGAATCACGCTGCTGGCGGGTTTCCTGTTTCGACCAAATGTTTACGTATATTCCAGAAATTCGGAAATAATGACCAGATTATTTGTCGGCGCGGCATATAATTCCTACTTTTGCGCCTGATTTTTCAGACGCGGAACGCATTTGTCGTATTGCGTTTTTAACACTTAATACTGTTTCGATGAAAAGATTTTTGATGCTTCTCGTGGCCGCGGCCGCGACGACCGAACTCTCGGCCGAAGGGTACCAGGTGAACAATCTCTCTACACGCCAGACGGGTATGGGACATGTCGGTACGGCCATGAAACTCAACTCCGAGTCGATCTTCTTCAATCCGGCCGGTGCGGCGTTTCAGGATTCGAAATTCGACCTGTCGGTCGGAGCGTCGGGAATACTCTCCTATTGCACCTACACGCCGGCACCGGCGATGGACAACGGGTTCTATGCCGGAGAATACACGTCGTGGGACTCCGACAACAGGATGTCAACACCGCTCTATGCCTATTTCAACTATAAACCGACCGATCGGATCGCCGTGGGATTGGGATTCTTTACGCCCGACGGCTCCTCGATGAACTGGGGCAGAAACTGGCCCGGCGCCCATCTGGTTCAGGAGATCAATCTGGCAGCCTATACGGTGCAGCCGACCGTGTCGTTCAAGATCTGCGACCGGTTGTCGATCGGTGCGGGTCTGATGATCACGTGGGGAAATTTCGATCTGTCACGTTCCCTGCTGCCCGTTGCAACGGGCAGCATGACGGCTGCCGGAGGGCTTCAGCTTGCGGCCGGAACGTTGCAGGCGCAGGTGGATCAGCTTGAACAGTTGCCCTCAACCCCCGAACTTGCCGCACAGATTGCGGCATTGAACGGTTATATCGATCAGGCAACGGCCGGAGCGGCCTATTTCTCCGCCAACCATGCCGGCGAGTCGCTGGTCTCGGCCCGGCTCGAAGGTTCGGCCGACGTTGCGGTAGGTGTCAATGCCGGTATCCTGTGGGATATCAATCCGCAGTGGTCGTTGGGCATGTCGTGGCGTTCGCGCATGAACATGAAGGTCGGAGCGGGGCATGCAACCCTTCACTATGCGTCGCCCGAAACGCAACGGTACCTTACGCTGCTCAATACACTGAGTACGATGGCCGGCGGCAGCGAGGTGATACCCGGTCTGGACAAGGGGACCTTTTCGGCCGAATTGCCGTTGCCGACGACCGTGACATGGGGCGTCAGCTTCCGTCCGGCACCCAAGTGGGAGTTTGCCGTCGATCTGCAATGGGTCGGATGGTCGGCCTACAAGGCGCTCAATGTCGAATTCAATGAGCCGGAACTGGGGATCGATCCGATCTATTCGGTTAAAAACTACTCCAATACACTGACGTTCCGTTTCGGCGGGCAGTATCGTGCCAACGACTGGCTGACGGCCCGTATGGGTATGTATGTCGATGAGAGCCCCGTCAGCAGCGATTACCTCAATCCCGAGACGCCGTCGATGACCAAGCTCTCCTATACGGCCGGTTTGAGCCTCCGTCCCTGCCGTCACATGTCGATCGATCTGGCCTACTGCTATGTCTCGTCGGCCGATCCCGAACGCACGGGTTCCTATCCGGTGTACAACTATCAGGACAATACGCAGCTGGAGTCGATCTTCTCCGGCAATTACAAGCTCCACGCTCATGTATTGTCGTTGGGCGTAGGCTTCAGTTTCTGACGGAACCGCAGCGCAGCCAAATGCGTCAACCCCTGTCTGCGACGGAGTCGGAACAGGGCAGCAGGGAGACTTTCGGTCGGTCCAACAACAAAGGGTGCCCGATACAGTCGGGCACCCTTTTCGTTCAACCGTTTCGGAACGGACAGCATGCGAGAGCCGGAAGATGGAGGAGATTGCAGCCTCGGACCGGGCTCCCGGGTGTCGCGATCTGGAGAAATACGCAGCGCGGCTGGAAACGGCCGGCTGGAAGCAGCAGGGAATGGCCGGTCGGAAAGCCCCGTGTCGTAAAGCGGAAAAATACGGGAACATTCAAATCCGGAAATCGGTTGTCGGTTTACCATAAAAACGCTATCTTTGCAACGGTTTCGGTGCATGCCGGCTGCAGGTGCAGTATCGGCCGTTCCGTCAGGGCGGGTATTCCGAATGCAAGCAGTGGCAGCGTGTTGCAGATGGCAGAGTGGATATTCCGGATGCGAGCAGCGGCAGCGTGCCGTGGATGACAGAGTGGATATTCCGAATGCGAGCAGCAGCCAAGAAACTGAAGATGGCGGGGCGGATCAACCATCCGACACGGTCAGGGCCTCATAGTTCAAGGGATAGAACGAGGGTTTCCTAAACCCTAAATTCGCGTTCGAGTCGCGGTGGGGCTACATGTTGTGGACGTTTGTCCGAGGCGGGCGCATGGACCGCCCTTGAGCAAAGGAACCTGTTGCCGTTCAGCGACAGGTTCTTTCCGTCTCTGATCATTGTGCAGCGGAATCTGCGGAGGAGGGGCGTGCGGAAACGGAGCGGTCGGCCGTATCGGTCGGTGCCGAATGTTGCCGGACGACTCCGAAAACGCTTTTTTTCAAAGGTGATGCAGCGGGCGGAATTCTTTTTGTATTTTTGCTGCCGCAAAGAACAAAGACTGCTTAAACGATGACGAAACTCGTTATTTTCGACCTCGACGGTACACTGCTCAATACGATCGGCGATCTGGCCGTCAGCTGCAACGCCGTACTCGCCGTGCGGGGACTGCCGCAGCACTCCTATGAGGAGTATTGCCATTTCGTGGGAAACGGTATCATGCGGCTCGTCGAACGGGCCTTGCCCGAAGAGCTTCGCACACCCTATACGGTTGAGGCGGTGCGGCGCGATTTCGTGGAGTATTATCTGGCGCATATCGATGAACATACGGTCCCCTATGACGGGATCCCCGAACTGTTGGCCGCATTGCAGCAACGCGACATCCGGATAGCCGTTGCCTCGAACAAGTTTCAGGCGGGGACCGAAAAACTGATCGGCCGCTATTTCCCCGCCGTTCGGTTCGATGTCGTCTTCGGACAACGGCCCGGCGTGCCTTTGAAGCCCGATCCGGCCGTCGTCGGCGAGATCCTGAAATTGACGGGCCGGACGGCCGGCGAAACGCTGTATGTCGGAGATTCCGGCGTGGACATGCAGACGGCTGCGGCTGCCGGAGTCCGGTCGGTCGGAGTAACATGGGGTTTCCGTGACCGTGCGGAACTCGAGCAAAGCGGTGCCGGCATCATTGTGGATCGGCCGGACGAGATCCTCTCGGCCCTGTGATGCGGATGCATCTCCGGCTGCGGTGTCTGCGGCGTCGCTGTCGGTTGCCGGTGCCAGGATTGGATGCAGAAGCAGAATAGAATAGCGGAGCGGACCTCGTTGTCGGGGTCCGCTCTTTCGTTTGACGGGTAGGGATGTGGGCCGTCTCCTTGCGGAATCCGGGGCGGACCGGAAGAAGAGAAAGGCGAGGTTGAGGCTGGACCGGAACCGGGCTGCAGAGCTCCGACTCGGATCCGGCGTCGATCTTCGCGCTCTGACGGTCAGGATTGGCAGTAGGCCTGTACGTCGCCGCGCGTGATGCGGTCGCCGCTGAGGATGATCAGCCGCTCGACAACATTGCGCAGCTCCCGGACATTGCCGCTCCACCGGAGTGCCGACAGCGCCTGCATGGCGTCCTCGTCGATCTTTTTGGGAGCGATGCCGTAATTCTCCGATATCTCTTCGACAAAGTGACGGGTCAACTCCGGAATGTCGGAGAGACGTTCGCGCAGAGGCGGCACCCGGATGACGATGACACTCAGACGATGATACAGATCTTCGCGGAAGTTGCCCCTGGCGATCTCTTCGCGCAGGTTCTTGTTGGTGGCTGCGATGACCCGTACATCGACGGCAATATCCTTGTCGCTGCCGACACGGCTGATCCGGTTCTCCTGCAGCGCCCGCAGCACCTTGGCCTGGGCCGCCAGCGACATGTCGCCGATCTCATCCATGAAGAGCGTCCCTCCCGTGGCCTGCTCAAATTTGCCCTTGCGCTGCTTGATGGCCGATGTGAAGGCTCCCCGTTCATGACCGAAAAGTTCGCTCTCGATCAGTTCCGAGGGGATGGCCGCGCAGTTCACCTCGACGAACGGTCCTGCGGCCCGGCGGCTTTTGGCGTGCAGCCAGTGTGCGACGAGCTCCTTGCCGGTACCGTTTTCCCCGACGATGAGTGTCCGGGTGTCGAAGGCCGCAATACGGTCGATGACCTGGCGGACGTGTTCGATTACTGCCGAGGAGCCGATGATGGGCTGCACGGCCGAGGTGCGGACTCGTCGTGCGCGGACAGGTGTCGCTGTCGCCGCGTTTCGCCGGGCGGTTGCGGCGTCTCCCGTTTGAGCCTCTCCGTCCGCCTGCGAGCAGCGGCGCAGCGTGTCGTACAGCCGGTTGATATCGGCCGGGATCTGCAGAAAATCGATCGCTCCGTCGCGAAAGGCCGCAACCGCCTGCTGGATCTGATTGTCGCCGGCGCCGGCCAGCACAATGAACGGAATCCCCAGCGGCGAAGCCGTACGGCTGTCGTCGGTCAGCACCAGGTCGAAGGCCATGCGGCTGCACATCTTCGACGCTTCCGAGGCATCGTCGGTCGATTCGATGGCGTACCCTTCGTAGGCAAGACGTTCTCCCAGCGTTTTTCGCATGCTTTTTGATCGGTCCAATATCAAAACTTTTGTCATAATGTTTTCGGAACTTCTGTTTTTTTACTTACTTTTGTAGCTAAATTAGTGGAAAACCCCGGTGTTGTCAAATTCGGAAGTCGGGGTGCAAAAGCCTCTCAATGAGACTTTTTCTATTATGGAAAATCAATGATCCGCGTCCGAATACGGCATCTGCCGGACTTTCGGAAAACCGATGCAAACGTCACGCGTTATGAAAAAGAACTATAATTCTACCCGCCGCAAACTCTTCCTTCCCGAGTACGGACGTCACATCCATGAGATGGTCGATTCACTGTTGAAGATCGAGGACCGGCGCGAACGTACGCGCCAGGCCAAGGCTGTCATCGCCGTAATGGGGAATCTCAATCCGCTGCTGCGCGACACGGCGGACTTTACGCACAAGCTGTGGGATCACCTCTTTATCATGTCTGATTTTCAGCTGGATGTGGACTCACCCTATCCGCGTCCGACGCGGCAGGAGTTGACCGTATCACCGCATCCGATGCACTATTCGCAACGCCGTATCCTGTTCAAGCATTACGGCAAGTATGTGGAGGAGATGATTCGTTCGCTGGTCGGGAAAAGCGGCCCGGCCGTAAGCGGCACGGTCGATTGCCTGGCCCGGTACATGCGTGCCAAAAGCTTCGAATACAATCAGGAACACCCCAACAACGAGGTGATCATAAAAGATATAAAGCTGATGTCCGGAGGGAATATTTCGATGGACGAAACGGCTATCAATAATCTACGAAGCGACTATAAACAACACTTTGCGGCTCATGTCCAAAAAGGGCAGCAGCGTCCGAACGGCCGGACGATGCAGAAGGGGCGCAGCAACGCCCGCACGCGGCAGAACGGTTTTCAGCCCAACGGCCATCAGGGACATGCGAATCATGCCAAAAACGGTCGGCCGTACAATTCCGCGAAATAATTTTGCGTTATTTGGCAAAAAGGTTATTTTTGTAGTTGCCTAAAGTCCGATTTTACCGGAGATTTGTCGGTTTTCCGGCGCATCGCAGGTAAATTCCGGAGCATACTGCTAACGAAAAGTTCGAAACATGATTGGAAACAGGATTGTGATGGGAGTCCTGGCCCTTGCGGCAATGAGCTCCTGCCAGTCGTCAAAAGTAAAAATTTCAGGTCGTCTGGTCGGGTCCGATGCCCGAACGGTCTATATTGAACAGGTCTCGGCGCGCGGCGACAAGGCGCTTCCGGTGGATTCGGTCCAGCTTGACGACAAGGGAAATTACGGTTTCGAGTTGAAAAAGATCCCTTCGACTCCCACGCTATATAATCTGACGTATGACGGTGAGACCGTTCCGCTTCTCATCTGTGCCGGGGACCGTCTGACGATCAATGCGGCGGGGAGTCTGGCCCGCAACTACACGGTCGTGGGAAACGAGGAGTCGGCCCTGCTGCGTGAATTCAACCGTGCCTACGTGGAGGGTGCCGAGAAACTCAACGACATTGCGGCGGCGTATGCCCGTGCGGAGTCGGATGAGGAGCTGAAACGTCTGGCAAAAGCCTATTCCGATGAATATCTGCATGTCAAGCAGGCGCAGATCGAGTTCATCGTCAAGAACAAGTCCTCCATAGCTGCCGTCTATGCGCTTTCGCAGCGGCTGCCCGGCGACCGCTATCTCTTCAACGGCCCGGGAGATGCCGTGTATTACCGTACGGTGGCCGATGCGCTGGAGGAGCGCTATCCCGAATCCCCCTATCTGGCCTCGCTGTATGCCGAGATTTCGCAACTTGAGGCCCTGCAGACGCTTACCTCCGAGATCGTCGAGTCGGGATTCCCCGATCTGGAGATCTCCAACATGTACGGCGAGAAGATCCGGTTGTCGTCGCTCAAGGGTTCCGTCATTCTGGTCGATTTCTGGTCGCCGTCGTTGGGGAACAGCAATGCGTTGAATGCCGATCTGAAGGAGTTGTATGACAAGTATCACGATCAGGGTTTCGAAGTCTATCAGATAGCCGTCGAGACATCCAAACCCACGTGGATCAATACGGTGCAGGAACAGAACCTGCCGTGGATCTCCGTGTGCGATCTGCGGGGCGAAGCCTCTTCGGCCCTGACGTTGTACAATATCCGCAAGCTGCCGGCCAACTATCTGATCGACCGCAAGGGTGATATCGTTGCCAAGGATCTTTACGGCACTTCTCTCGAGGAGCAGTTGAACAAATTACTCTGAGGCGATGATCTATTTTGCCTCGGATATTCATCTGGGAACAGGATCCGCGGAGGAGGCCCGAATCCGTGAACGCCGTTTTCTGGCGTGGCTCGATCGGGCGGCCGAGGATGCCGGGGCGATCTTTCTGTTGGGGGACCTTTTCGATTTCTGGTTCGAATACCGGCGTGTGGTGCCGCAGGGCTTTGTGCGCACGCTGGGCAAGCTGGCCGAGTTGACCGATCGCGGTATCCGGGTCGTCTTCTTTACGGGCAACCACGACATGTGGGTCGGCGACTACCTGTACCGCGAATGCGGTATCGAGATCCATACGTCGCCGTGCGTGATGACGCTTGCCGGCCGACGGCTCTTTCTGGCCCACGGCGACAATCTGAATATCGGTCATTCGTACTCCCTGCGATTGATGAATGCCGTTTTTCGGTCCAGGGTGCTGCGCTGGCTCTTTTCGTGGCTGGTGCATCCCGACTGGGCGGTTCGTTTCGGCCGCTGGTGGAGCGGCTGTTCACGCAAATCTCACGGCGCATCGACGGAGGAGCGGGTCACCGAATCGCTGATCGATTTTGCACGGGAGGAGCAGAAACGCAATCCGGTTGATTGTTATGTCTTCGGGCACATGCATTATGCGCGGGATTACGCGAAAGGCGGGCTGCGTGTGGTGATGCTCGGGGCGTGGGATGATCCGACCTATGCCGTGATGGACGATGCGGGGCGGATGGAGCTGAAACGGTGGCAGGAGCCGGGAGTCGGATGTCGGGCGTCGGCGGGCGAGTGACCTCTGAGCGTCGGCGGTCGGATGGATTTGAAAGCGAGGCAGAAGCCGGGAGTCGGTTGTCGGGCGTCGGCGGGCGAGTGACCTCTGAGCGTCGGCGGTCGGATGGATTTGAAAGGGAGGCAGGAGCCGGAAGCCGGTTGTCGGAACGGCGTCTGTCGGATCGATCCTCGAATGTCGGCGTGATGGATGATATGGACCGGATGGAGCTGAAGCGGTGGCATGCGGCGGAGTGCGGGCCGGAGAATGGCGTTCGAGAGATTTGGACTCCAAATGACTGCCCGATGGATCGAAGGATCGGAGTCGGGATGATCGCCGGATAACCCGTCGGGACCGGTCGAAAAGAGGTCTTGAGAGAGGTTTCGGAAGGAGGGGCAAAGAACGTTCGGAAGAGAAGCCGGTGTATTCGGAAACGTAATTGGTGTTATGAAACAATATTTGGATCTGTTGCGTCGCATTTGCGATGAAGGTGTCGTGCGGGGCGATCGTACGGGTACGGGTACGCGGAGCGTATTCGGCCATCAGATGCGTTTCGACCTGAGCGCGGGATTCCCGCTGCTGACGACCAAGAAGGTCTTTCTCAAGGGGGTGATCCATGAGTTGCTGTGGTTCCTGCGCGGCGATACGAACATCCGTTATCTGGTCGAAAACGGCGTTCACATCTGGGACAACGACGCCTATCGTTACTATAATGAACTGTGTGTGCGCAATGGTGTCCTGCCCGTGGACCGGGATACGTTCCTCGCGGCCGCGGGCGAAGAGTCTCCCATCGACGGGTATCGTTTTGGGGATTTGAACCATGTCTATGGCTGGCAGTGGCGCAGCTGGGGCTGTCCCGACGGCCGGACGATCGATCAGATCGCGCAGGCGGTCGATACGATCCGTCGCAACCCCGAATCGCGCCGCATCATCGTTTCGGCCTGGAATGTCGCCGATGTGGATGCAATGGCGCTGCCGCCCTGTCACGTGTTGTTCCAGTTCTATGTGGTGGAGGGTCGGCTGTCGTGTCAGTTGTATCAACGCAGCGCCGACACGTTTCTGGGGGTACCCTTCAACATTGCGTCGTATGCGCTTTTGACGATGATGATGGCGCAGGTGTGCGATCTGCAGCCCGGGGATTTCGTCCATACGCTGGGCGATGCGCATCTCTATCTGAATCATCTGGAGCAGGCGGCCGAACAGTTGTCGCGTGCACCGCGTCCGTTGCCCGTCATGCGGCTCAATCCGGCCGTACGGTCGATTTTCGATTTCCGGTACGGGGACTTTACGCTTGAAGGGTACGATCCGTGGCCGGCCATCAAGGCGCCGATGTCGTTCTGATCCGAAGGCTGCAGCCACGCGAAGGGGCCAAGGAAAAGAAGACAGGAAGAGACGACAGAAAGAGATGAATCCAACGGGTGGAGAAGAGAGGTTGTACGACCGTGCAGCGAGCCGGGCGGACGGGAGAGAAGAAGCGTAGAGCAGAGCGAAGAGAGCAGCGTAGAAGAGAGCAGAGAGCGAGGAGATAGAACAGGGAGAAGAGCGCAAAGAGCGTGTGTACGTGAGAGAGCGTAGAAGAGGAGAATCCAGTGCCCGTAGGACCTGTAGAAGTGGTAGAGAAGAGTAGAAGAGGGCGTGGAAGAGCGGAGAGGGGTCAAGACGGAAAAGACCGGAAGGACCAGAAGAAAAGCCGGCGGGGAGTTGCCGCGAAGCGCGAAGCATTGTTGAACCGTTAATGGAGGACTGGAGTTTTGGTGTCGATTATCGTTGCCGTTGCGGAAAACGGCGTCATCGGAGATAAAAACACGCTGTTGTGGCACATATCGGAAGATCTGCGCAATTTCAAGCGCGTAACGTCGGGGCATCCCGTGGTGATGGGCCGCAAGACCTGGGAGTCGTTGGGCCGTCCGCTGCCGGGACGCGAGAATGTGGTCGTCACGCGGCAGAAGGACCTGTCGATAGAGGGGGTGCGGACGGTACACTCGCTGGAAGAGGCTTATGCCCTGTTTCCGGCCGATGAGGAGATCTTTGTCATCGGCGGCGCGGAGATCTATGCCGAGGCATTGCCCGATGCCGATCGCTTCTATCTGACGCGCGTGCACCATGCCTACGAAGGCGATACTTCATTTCCGGAGTGGGATCGCAAGCAATGGCGGCTTGTGTCGAGCGAACGGTTCGAACGGGGCGAGAAGTATCCCTATCCTTTTGCGATTGAGGTATATGAACGGGCGAACTGACGGCCGGTAAAGACGATGATTGCCGACCTGTAAATGTAAATCCTGCCGTAATGATAAAACCCTGTACGTTGATTATGACTTTCGCGGCGGTGTGCTCGCTGCAAATGTCCCAGTCACGCGAGGCGGAGCCTCCGCAACCGGTATTCAACCGCGCGCCGCTCGTCGAGACGCCCTATGCGCAGCTTGCCATAGGCGACATACACCCCGAAGGGTGGTTGCACGAGCAGATGCAGACGTTGCTGGACGGCCTGACGGGACACCTTGACGAGATATATGCCGAGGTCGTGGGCGACAACAACGCATGGCTCGGCGGCGAGGGCGACGCATGGGAGCGCGGGCCCTATTGGATCGACGGTGCGCTGCCCATGGCCTATATCATGGATGACGAAGCGCTCAAGGCCAAATGTATGAAATGGGTCGAGGCGATTCTCGGCAGCCAGAAGGAGAACGGATACTTCGGGCCCGACACCGATCGTCCGTCTGTCGATGGCATGCAGCGCGACAATGCGGCTGACTGGTGGCCGCGCATGGTGGCGCTCAAGATCCTGCAGCAGTATTTTATGGCTACGGGGGATGAGCGCGTCATCGACTTCATGACCCGTTACTTCCGCTATCAGACCGAGACGCTGCCGTCGAAACCGCTCGACCATTGGACTTTCTGGGGTGCCGAGCGCGGCGGCGACAATCTCTTGGTGGTTTATTGGCTGTACAATATAACGGGCGACGGGTCGCTGCTTGCCTTGGGGGATCTGATTCATGAACAGAGTTGCGACTGGACGGGGCGCTTTACCGTTGACAATCATCTCTATCGTCAGAACAGCCTTCACTGCGTCAATCTGGCACAGGGATTCAAGGAGCCCGTAATATATTACCAGCGGTCGAAAAGCACCGAGCACCTCAATGCTCCGTTCGAGGCGTTGCGGCGCATACGTCATACGATAGGATTTCCCACCGGGCTGTGGGCGGGTGACGAACTGATCCATTTCGGCGATCCCGTGCGCGGTTCGGAGTTGTGTACGGCTGTGGAGATGATGTATTCTCTGGAGGAGATGTGCCGTATCACGGGCGACAACCGCTATGCCGATCTTCTGGAGCGAGTGGCCTACAACGCGCTGCCGGCGCAGGTGGCGCCCGACGGTGATGCGCGGCAATATTACCAGCAGGTGAACCAGACGGCCGTGACACGCGAGTTGCGGAACTTCTCGACCGCGCATGAGGATACCGATGTGGTGTTCGGTACACTGACCGGCTATCCTTGTTGTACATGCAATCTGCATCAGGGTTGGCCCAAGTTGACGCAGAACCTGTGGTACGGCAGTGCGGCGGGTGGTTTGGCGGCGATGGTCTATGCTCCCTGTTCGGTGGAGACGACGCTTGCGTCGGGCCGCAGGGTGCGCATCGATGAACAGACCTGTTATCCATTTGAGGAGACGGTGCGGATGAAGGTGTCGCTGCCCGAAAACCGGCGCCGTGCGGAGAGCTTCCCGCTCGATCTGCGTATTCCCGAGTGGAGCGACGGATATATGCTCACGGTGAACGGCGAGAGGGTTGAGGTGCAGACGGTGGGCGATCGTATGATCCGCCTTACACGGACATGGCATGACGGCGATGAGGCAGTGATTGCCTTCAATGCAGCGGTGCAGGTGTCGTATTGGTATGACAATGCCGCCGTTATCGAGCGCGGCCCGCTGATTTATGCGCTGCGTATGGAGGAGCAGTGGCGCAAGTGTGAATGTGCGGCCGGGGAGGTAGATCAATTTGGCAAATACTATTACGAGGTGACTTCGCCTGCGGAGTGGAACGTGGCTCTGCGCAAAGAGGACTTGCGGGGCGGCAATCCCGCAGAGCGGTTTAGTGTGGAGCGTCGGGAGTGCGGTTTGCGTCTGTGGTCGTCGCAGGGTGCTCCGATTGTCATACGCGGACGTGGGGTACGCTTCCCTTCGTGGCGGCAGGCGCGCGGTTCGGCTGCCCCTGTCAACTACCTCTCGCAGGTATGTCCCAAGGGAGAGGTTGCCGAAGAGGTGGCCATCGAACTCATTCCCTACGGCTGCACGGCGCTACGCATTACCGAGTTTCCCGTGCGTTGACGGCTGTATGGGGCTGTGATGTGTCTCCTTTTGCGGGCGAGGGGGTGTGTTTATATTCCCTGTCCTGCTGCATTTTGCAGTTGTGGTCTGCGCAGGCCGTCGGTGTCATGCAGCGGTGCATGTCATGGGGAAACAGTCGGGGAAGCGTGTCATGCAGGGTGCGGCGATGCGTTCTTCAAGTCTGTGCGGGCGCTGTGATCTGTCCGATGCGGGATCCCGAACGCGGCGTCTTGTGACACGACAGGTTGTTTCCGTGTTGTTCCCGTGCGGCGAGCATCATGAAAACCTGTCACGGTCAAGACCTGCGGACGAACAGGATGAAACAGAGATGAAAACCTAAATAGATAAAGCCTTATGAAAAGATTAGTTGCTCTACTGTTTGCACTCGGCGTGTCGATGACATGGGCCGGGGCACAACCCGCAATCAAGTCGCGGGGATCGAAAAAGGATCCGTTTACCTTCGTGCAGGTTTCGGACCCGCAATTGGGGTTCTGCGCCAAAGGCCAGGACTGGCAATGGACGGTCGGAAACCTGAAAACGACGGTCGCACAGATCAACGCGTTGAAGCCGGCCTTTGTGATCGTGACCGGCGACCTGATTCAGAGTTACAAGAATGCCGGTCAGCGGAAGGCGTACCTTGAGAATATCGCGCAGGTAGATGCGTCGATTCCCGTTTTCCACATTCCGGGCAATCATGATATTCCCAACTACAAGGCCGATGCCGTCAAGCAGTATCTTGAGACGTTCGGCTATGACCGTTTTGCCTTTACCTACAACGGTTCGGCCTTCATCGGACTGAACAGCACGCCGATGCTTTGCGGCAACGAGGCGGCGAAGGCGGCGGCCGAGGAGCAGCTTGCGTGGTTCGGCAAGATGTTGAAACGTTATCGCAAATGCAATCATATCTTTGTCTTTTCGCACCATCCGCTCGTTTTGCGGGACGGAAGTGCGGTGGAACACAAGTCCGCATACGATGAACCGTTCCGTACGGAGTATGCCGAGCTGATGAAGAAATACGGTGTTACGGCGATCTTTGCCGGCCATACGCACATCACGGAGCCGACCGAGGTGGAGGGTATGCCGATGATTACGGTCGGAGCGTCGAGCTATCCGCTTTACGGTGGTGAAACGGGAATCAATGTCGTGGAGGTAACGCCGGAGAATTTCCACAGCGAGTTCGTCGTCAACGGCTCGGACAAGAAGGTGCTTCTGCATTGACGGCAGGAGGTAGCGGTTGCCGTGCGGCAACGGACGATATCTCTGAGAGAAAGCGTACGAGGCGGTCGGATGTGTCCGGCCGCCTCGTACGTTCAGTTCAATGACGGAATGATTCTTAATCCGTTACCTGTTGGATGATGTTCCAGTCCGTAATGCCGATGACCGGAAGGAAGGGGGCGAAGGCCTCGGTCTCGCGCTCCGTACCGGCATCGCGGTAGGTGTCCCATACGGGTTTCTTGCCGCCCGGGGCTTCCGAATCGTCGGCATAGCGCCGCAAGCCGATGCGCAGCGTTCCTTCATTGCGGTTGTCAAACCAGTTGTGCCACTGGATGCCGTCGATTCCCGGCAGGGCATTGATCTTTTTCCAGCCATAGGCAAACCCGGCACATTGCGTGACAAGATCCGCTTCGGAGTAGGAGAGTGCATTGATCCCGGCCTCCGAAAGCCATACCGAGCGTCGGGTTGTTCCCTGATACATGTTGGCAGGTGTCATCGCCCATTTGCTGAGCACCTCGAGATTCTTGAGCGTCACGAAGGGAGTGTTCATCGAGAAGGTGGCGTTCTGCTCGCGCCAGGTATAGGGATCGGCGATCACCTCCGGATAGCTGTGGCAGGCCAGCGCCCAGCGGAAATCACCCTCCGCACGGCTGAAATCGAGGAAGAGACCGAGCATGTCCTGTACGGGATACCATCCGGGGTTCGAGGCACGACTCCATGAGTGCGAGAACGAGGCAAAAACCTCGGCGTTGGTGTCGTATTGGCGGATGATCGATGCACACAAACGCATCGAACGCATGTAGGTATTCGTGTAGGTCGTGATGGGTTTGTCTTCACCCATGTTGGTCCAGTCGATGCCGCCGTCGGCTTCGTTGTGGATGATCCAATGCGAAATACGTCCGTAGGCGTTGTCCTCGCGGCAGTAGCGCTGAGCCAGGAAATCGACCATTGCAGCGTAGCCGCGTGCGGCTTTCGGTGTGGTCATGTTCGGCATCGTGTAAGTGCCGCGCGTATAGTCGGGATGCTGCAGGAGCGCACCCAGCTCCGCATCGCGGGCATTCGATGCCGGATCGATCAGCAAGATTGCCGCTACGGTGATGTTGCGCGCTGCGGTCTGTCGGAGTGCGGCATCGAGTGTGCGGTCCAGCTCCTCGGCGTCAAAATAGTAGGTCTCTCCGCAGTAGGTGTGCTCGATCATGCCGGCCTTCACGGGCGACAGATACATGAACTGCAGCGGACTGATGTTGACCGTAGCGCTCGTGATCCCCAGATCGTCCAGATCGCTCGTGTAGTCGTTGATGACGAAACCGCCCAATCCCTTCTTCGAACGCATCGGCACGGGTGCAAGGTTGCGCAGCGGTGCTACTTCGTCGGCGTAACGACCGTGCGAAACGATGTGGTCGCCGTCGTCGTTGCGGCACACGACGGCCCATTGCGAAAGCAGCCGGTCGTAGGGAAATCCTTCGGGTTCGGCCATGCGGTCGAGCGTGATGTCGAACGGACTTTGGGTCAGAGGTGTCGCGTATTTCTGGTAGGCGGTCGAGATGCGCGTGATGTCGGCGTAGGGTGGAAGCTCATAGAGCAGGAACGTACCTTCACCGCTGTAATTCCCCGTGATACGGACCTTGTCGGCCGAAACCTCGACCCGTTCGATCTGGCACGAATAATCCTTGTCGAGATACGCTTTGAGACGTTCCTCGTACTCCGCAGCATTCTGGTCGCCCTCGCTCTCGGCGGCATCTTCGGCCTTCTCCGCCTCGGTCATCTCCCGCAGGCAGAGATTGCGCAGACGGATGTTTGCATCCTTTACCGTCCCGAAGTCGATTCGCAGCAGGTTGCCCACCTCACCCCAAAAGAAGTCTTCACGGTATTTACGGATGCGGACGCTGTAGGGATGCCACGTGTCGGCAACCTCGAACGGCGTGCAGAAGATCGTGCGTTCGACGTCGGGAATCACCTCGCCGTCGACCTCCGTCCAGAAGAAGAGCTGGATGTTGTCGTTGTTGCGGTCGGTCTGGTACTCGAACGACAGCACGTTGAGTTCCGGCGGAACGTTCTCTTCGAACGGTACGGTGCAGAAATAGGGATCCTCGCCGGTAGTCAGGATCTTGTAGACCCCGGGCGTCTCCTCTTCAAGCACGATGTCGTTCTGTACCTTCGGATCGGTGTTGGGAACGAGTGTCAGCGGTGCCGTGGGTTCGGGTGCCGGTGGCGTGAAATCCTGCGACTCCTCTTTCTGGCATGCGCAGATCATGCCCATGGCGAGTACGGCAGTCAGCAGGCGAAGCATCTGATGCGTGTGCTGTCCGGATTTGTTCGTTCCGGAGCGGAAGCGTCTGTTCGTTTTCATGACTATATCGAAAATGTTTGGAAGTGTCGGTGTTTGCAAACCGGTGCTTTTTTGTTTTTCAGTTTTTTATTAAACAACACAAAACCCCTTTTACTGCATCTCCAGGGCCGATTTTTGTCGAAATATTTTCGGCATTTACCCGTGAAGAGCTCATCCATAACATCTTAACCGACTGCTCGACCGTCTGTCTCCGGATCGGGAAAAGAGCCCCGCAAATAGGTATTTCTACTACCGTTTAAGCCGGGGAATCTCCGTACCTTTGTGTTCGAACAAAAACGGCTTTATGGGAAAGTATTTCGATATGCTGATGGAGGATGTCCGCTTCCGCGAAGGGTTGAAGTCGTGCATGAACTGCGGCATCTGTACGGGGGTCTGTCCGGCAGCCGAGTTCTACGACTACGACCCGCGGCAGATCGTCTCGATCGTCCAGACCCGCGACGAGGAGCAGATCGAACGGCTGCTCAAGAGCGATACGATCTGGTTCTGCGGCGAGTGCATGTCGTGCCGTCCGCGCTGCCCGCGCGGCAATACGCCGGGATATGTCATCCAGGCGCTGCGCACGCTCTCGCAGAAGCTGGGGTTCTTCGTCGAGAGCGAGAAGGGGCGGCAGCAGCTGGCGCTCAAGCGCACCATCGGCGAGAATATTCTCCGCACGGGCTACTGCATTGTCCCCAAACTCGTAGCGCCGGCGCTGCATCCCGAACAGGGGCCCGTCTGGGAGTGGATCTACCGCAACGACCGCGAGATCTATTGCCAGTTCAATCCCACCTACGGTCAGGAGGGGCCGGGTGCCGTGCGCCGTATCGACGAGGATACCCTGCAGGAGATGCACCGCATCTTCGAGGTGACGGGCGGACGGGCCTTCTTCGACCGGATCGAGGAGTGTTCGGACCGCAAGGCCCGCGAAATGGGATACGACGGTGCCGATCAGCGCTATTTCATGGATGTATTTACCCGCAACTCGCAGAACAACGATGAATAGAAACTGGAAAGAGTACCAGAAGGAGATCGCCGACGATCACTATTACTATGCCCGCAGCTGCATCCGTCAGAATTTCTTCCCCGGCAGCGAGAAGGCCTTTCTGGATATCATGCGCAACGATCTGAACCGCGACTGTTTCGACGATCCGCTTCATACGTCGTGTACGGGGATCGGCTACCATGCGGATATCGTGCCGCTGGATACGATCATGGCGGTCGTGGCGCGGCAGTTCGCACTGATGGGGGAGGCGGGTTACGAGAACTTCATCTCGTCGTGCATCACGTCGTTCGGCATCTATACGGAGATCCTGGCCACGTGGGAAGAGTTTCCCGAGACCGAAGAGCGTGCCCGCGAGAACCTCTACAAGGCGACGGGTCGGACGCTGGTGAAACCCCGGAACCTCGCCCATACGTCGGATATCGTCTTCCATCATCGCGAAGCCATTGCCGCGCGTGCCAGGCACCGGCTGGTCAATGTCCTGACGGGCGAGCCGCTGCGTGTGGTGGAGCACATCGGCTGTCACTACGCCAAGATCTTCCCCAAGTCGGGGGTCGGAGGTTCGGAGTTCCCCTATGTGCTGGCCGGCATGGTTGAGTCGTGGGGCGGTCAATGTGTCGATTACCCCGAACGGCGCCATTGCTGCGGTTTCGGCTTCCGCAACTACCTCGTGCAGGCCAACCGCGGCTATTCGGTGGCCAATACGCAGAAGAAACTGGAGAGCATGGCCCCCTACAAGCCCGATTTCATCGTGGCCAACTGTCCCGGCTGTGCGATGTTCCTCGACAAGTGGCAGTATACCATTGCCGAGATGGAGGGTACGACCTACGGCGAGAACGGCCACGGCATTCCGGTACTGACCTATGAGGAGATGGCCGGTCTGGTGCTGGGGTACGATCCCTGGGCGTTGGGCATGCAGATGCATCAGGTCGATGTGGAACCGCTTCTCGACAAGATGGGGATCGAGTATGATCCTGCGGCGAAGTATCTGGGTATGAATGGAAAATATATCGGGCAGCCTGCCTCGGCGATTGTCAATTGCGGTTCGCAGGATACGATTTACAATATCAAGCAGTGATGGCCAAACGTGTAATCATCGTCGGCGGAGGTGTCGCCGGCATCCAAACGGCATTGACGCTCTCGCGGAGAGGCGTTCCGGCGCTCTTGCTGGAGCGCGAATCGGAACTGGGCGGAAAACTCACGGGGTGGCATAAACTTTTTCCCTCGTTTACACCTGCGCACGAGGTGCTTGACGAACTGCGCCATCGGTTGAATGAGAGTGATGTGGAGGTGCGCACGCAGTGCGAGGTGCGTCATGTGGAGCGCAACGGTGTGACGCTTGCTTCGGGGGAACGGCTTGCGGCCGATGCCGTCGTGGTGACCACCGGCTTCACGCTCTTCGACGCACGGGTCAAGGAGGAGTACGGCTACGGAATCTATGATAACGTCTATACGACGGTCGATATCGAACGGATGCTCAACGAAGGCCGTGTGGCGATGCGGGACGGTTCGGCGCCTCGTCGCATTGCGTTTCTGCACTGCGTGGGTTCGCGCGACGAGAAGGTCTGCCAGCACCACTGTTCGAAGGTCTGCTGCATCACGGGTGTGAAGCAGGCGATGGAGCTGAAGACGATGTTCCCCGATGCGGATGTCTTCAACTTCTACATGGACATCCGCATGTTCGGTCCCGGTTACGAGGAGATGTATCGTGACGCGCAGCAGCGGCTCAACATCCATTTCGTGCGCGGCCGGATCTCGGAGGCCAGTCCCACGCTTGAGGGACGTGTGCAGATCAAGGCCGAGGATACGCTGACGGGGCGTCCGTTGAAGATGTCGGTCGATATGCTGATCCTGATCATCGGCATGCGCAGCAATGCGTCGAATGCGGTCTTTGCCGCCGATGCCGGCCTGCAGTGTCAGCCGAGCGGTTTCCTTGCGCCGCGCGACCAGTTCCTCCACAATACGGAGAGCGGTGTCGGCGGAATCTTCTATGCCGGGACGGTTACGGCGCCCAAGAATATCGGGGAGTCGTTGTCGGAGGCGGTTGTCGCGGCCGATCGTGTGGTGGAATATCTCAAACGGGTGTGACGATGGCAGCGATGAATTTCGGATTCGGCATCAACAAGCCGCGCGTGATCGACCTCGATCGCAACAACCTGCGCAAGAGCGACGAGATCCTGCGCGAAATGCCCGAACTGCAGACCTGCATCGGTTGCGGCGCCTGCACGGCCCTGTGTACGGCCGGCAACCTGACGTCGTTCAATTTCCGCCGCGTGCACACGCTCGTGCGGCGCGGCGAGTACGAAGGGGCCTACGAGGAGATGAACAAGTGCATGTTGTGCGGCAAATGCCGGCTGGCCTGTCCGCGCGGAATCAATACGCGCGGTGTGGTGATGCTCATCAAGCGTAAACTGGGAGATTTCTGACCATGAGGTTCTATGCTCCGTTCTGTCTGCCGTTTCTGATCGGTGTCGCGGTGATGTTTTCACTCATCGTCTGGAAGTATGTGGTGTGGTTTGCCGAACTGCCCCGTGCCGACAAGAAACGGGTTCTGTACGGCATCCCCACACCGCGTACCCTGGCGGCCGTGTGGGAGGTCATTCGGGAGTGCCTGTTGCATCGCCGCATCTTCCGCGTCAATCCGCTGCTCGGATACATGCACATGTCGCTGGCCTTCGGGTGGTTCCTGCTCATCGTCGTCGGTTGGATCGAGACGGTCGCCTATCTCGGGCTGCGCTGGGTGCCCCTGCAGGGACATGTCTTCTTCAAGTATTTCGCGCCGACGCTGATGCTGCGCGACAAGCCCTTCTTCGATTTCGTGATGGATCTGCTGCTGCTCTTCGTCCTCTCGGGCGTGGCGCTCGCCTGGATCAAACGTTTCTGGTCCCGGGCGATGGGCATGCGTCGTACGACCCGTCACGTTCCCGGTGACCGTATCGCACTGTCGGCGTTGTGGTTTATCTTCCCGGCCCGGTTGTTCGCCGAGAGTGTCACCTGCGGTATCTACGGCATGGGCGGATTCCTGACGGGCGGCCTGGGCAGGTTGCTCGAGACGACCTTCGGCCGTTCGAACCTCGTCCTGGTCGAGCAGGGCGCCTGGTGGTTCTATTCGATTGCGCTGGGTCTCTTCTTCGTGGCGCTTCCCTTCTCGCGGTACATGCACATCTTTACCGAAATCCCGCTGATCTTTCTGCGCCATTACGGCGTGCATCCCCGGGAAAAGGAGTCCTCGGCGGATCAGTTCCAGATCCAGGCCTGCTCGCGCTGCGGCATCTGCATCGATCCCTGTCAGTTGCAGAGCGTGCTGGGGATTGACAACGTGCAGTCGGTCTATTTTCTGCGCGACCGCCGTTACGGCATGCTGACCCGCGACGTGGCGCAGAACTGTCTGATGTGCGGCCGCTGTCAAGTGAAGTGCCCCGTCGGCATCGACCTCAATACGCTGCGGCTCAACTCCCGTGACACCATGCGCAATACGCCCGATGAACGCCGCTACGAATATTTCGCCGGA
Organism: uncultured Alistipes sp.; assembly: GCA_944322375.1. GTDB lineage: Bacteria > Bacteroidota > Bacteroidia > Bacteroidales > Rikenellaceae > Alistipes. Next base: position 465 of record CALUOX010000045.1, on the reverse strand, counting down.
CTGGATCATTCGGAGGGTAGCGGCAAAGTGGGCTATTTTGCCGGGTGCATGACGCTGCTGACGCCCCGTACGCTGCTGGCGATGGAGCGGATCTTTGCGGCGGCGGGCGAAGAGGTGTGGTGGGCGGATCGCAACGGCGGGGTCTGCTGCGGCCGGCCGCTCAAGCTGTCGGGCGAAACCGACTCGGCACGCCGCATGATGGAGTACAATACGCAGCTCTTCCGCAAGCACGGAATCCGGACGCTTGTCACGTCGTGCCCGATCTGTCTGAAGGTCTTCCGCGAGGAGTATCGGCTCGACGGCATCCGGGTCATTCACCATTCGCAATACATTCTCGAATTGATCAAGCAGGGGCGTCTGCGGCTCGATCGCGATGCGGCGACCTATACCTATCACGATCCGTGCGGGCTGGGTCGCGGCAGCGGCATCTACGAGGCGCCGCGGCGTCGGATCGAGGTGGTGGGA
>CALUOX010000044.1 GCA_944322375.1 uncultured Alistipes sp. | reverse complement strand
GGAGGACACGCTGGAGTGCACGGAGACCGATACGGAGACCTACCAGTCGGCATACAGTCTCAGCAGCCGTTACGCTTCGAGCGGCAGCCATGAAGCGTTTGTCGAAAAGTACGAACAGGAAGCCGACATCTCCATCTCGGAGCTGACGGTCGAGAATCTCGGCACGGCAAAGGCCATGATGAAGCTCGCCTTTACCAAGAACGTCGATGCCGCAGGCGACCTCATCTATCTGTGTCCGACCGTGATACCTTACCTCAAGGAGAATCCGTTCCCGGCTGAGAGCCGCAAACTGCCCGTCGAATTCTCCTATCCGTACCGATGCCGGATCATCACGACCATCACGCTGCCCGAGGGGTATTCCATCGAGGAGCTGCCCAAGCCCACGCGCATGATCGCCTGTGACAACGGATTGAGCTGCACGCTCAACATCCAGCAGCAGGGTGGATTCATTCAGTGTCTGTTCGAATTCAACCTGTCGCGCGCCATCTTCCCGGCTACGGAGTACAAGGATCTGAAGGCCTTCTACGGGTTCCTTACGGACTTGTGCAACAGTCAGATCGTCATCAAAAAGGCCTGAACATGAACTATCGAGCAATATTGTTGTGCGGCACGATGCTTCTTGCCGCCTTTGCAGGAAAAGCGCAGGTGTCGGAGTACGCCGTGAGCCTGATCCCCGACTCCCTGCGGAAGAATGCCGACCGGGTCATACGGCTCGATGAAACCGATTACAGGTACGACTCCTCCACCTCGGCCCTGCACCGACATAAAACCGTCATCACGCTGTTGACCCGGGGCAGCGAGAAGGCAGCGATGTTTCTCTGCAACATCGACATGTACAGCTCGCTCAAAAGTTTCTCGGGTGTAATCTACGATGCCAACGGAAAGGAGGTTCGCAAACTGCACAAGGGCGATCTGAAATACACCGAGTATTCGGAGCATCTGGCGACGGATGCCGCCTACTACTGGCTTGTCCCGCCCGTATCGTCCTATCCCTGCACGGTAAGGTACGAATACGAGGTCTCGCACAAGGACGGTCTCTTCGGCATGCTTCTTTACGCACCGCTTTCAACCGATATCGGGGTATCCCTTCAGAAGGCGCAACTCCGGCTCTCGGTCCCCGCCGGATATCTCTTCACCAGCAGGTGCGTACCCGAAAACAGCGTAACGCCAAAACGCAGCGTCGATCGGAAATACGATGTCTATGAGTGGAATTTCGCTCCCCACAAGGCCATGCCGCGGGAGCCGCTGCTGCCGTCGGTTTACCAACGTGTCCCGCTTCTTTACCTCGCGCCCTCCGACTTCAGCTACGACGACACGCATGGCAACATGCAGGACTGGAAACATTTCGGCGCCTGGATGTCGCAACTGCTCGCCGGCCGCGACATGCTGCCGCCGGGCGCCATCGCCGAGGTACACGCCCTGACCGACACGATACCGGACAAAAGGGGAAAAATCAAGGCGCTCTATGATCTGTTGGGCCGTACGACCCGTTACGTCAGCATTCAGCTGGGCATCGGCGGCTGGCGGCCCATCGATGCCGCAACGGTCCATGCCACCAAGTTCGGCGACTGCAAGGCTCTCTCGAACTACCTGAAGGCCATGCTCTCCGTATGCAACATTCCGTCGTTCTACACAATCATACATACCGAAAAACGGCACGTTCCGCGCGACTTCGCCACGCTGGCCGTCGCCAACCATGCCATCCTCGGCGTACCCTGCGACAACGATACGCTGTGGCTCGAATGCACCAACCCCGACGTGCCGTTCGGATATGTCCATCGCTCCATAGCCGGTCACGACGCCGTGATCGCCCATGACGGAACGGCCGAAGTGGTGACATTGCCGTCGTATGCCGATTCGCTCAACTACGAATGCCAGTGGGCCGATGTCCGGCTCGCCGACAACGGCGATGCCCGTCTCAACCTGCGGAAGATCAGCCGCGCCCGGCAGTACGAATGGATGTCGCCCCTTGTCAAGCTGAGCAGTGAAAAACAACGAGACTTCGTTCGTGAGAACATGGCGCTTCCATTGGTCGAGATCGATTCGCTCGATTTCGATCAGCGGAAGGATATGCCGCTGCCCGAGATCGAGATCCGGGCCGCCGTCAAGGCCACACGGTATGCCAATCGGACCGGAACACGGCTTTTCGTGCCTGCGGCGCCGCTCCGTCAGGCCATGGGCCGACTCGCATCGGAACGCACGCAGGATCTGTGGATCGAGAGCGGCTATTGCGATGTCGATTCGCTGACGCTCCACCTGCCCGACGGTTTTGTCATCGAAGCCATACCCGAGCCGGTTCACCTTTCGGGCCCCTTCGGAAGCATCGATTTCGAGGTCCGGGAGAGTCGGGAAAATGAACTCTCCGTCCACATCCGGATGCTGCGCCATTCGGGGTTCTATCCGAAAAGCGATTACGAAGCCTTCAAGAGCTTCATACAGGCAATCAACCGGGCCTACTCGGCACGGATTGTTCTGAGAAGAGAACAGTAGCACACAACGGCAATCTGTTGAGAACGGTGGCCCCGCAAGAGGCCGCCGTTCTCAACAGTCGGTTATCGTTGTGCAGGGCAGAAGGGTAGTGAAAGCATACATTCCTCCCCACCTGCTTGAGAAGGTACAAAATGTCGCGACAAGTGACACAACGGTCTTCTCTCCGCCAATAGACGATCGTCCGCCGCCTTTCTGCAACAATGCGCGCACGTCGGCCCGACCATCAGAAATCGCACCTACCGGCAATCGCACATATCAAGAGGCCTTCCCGGCGATACGGGCAATACGGGATCACAATTTGGGATTGTTGTGATGCCGATCCTTGTCGCGGGCCGTCTTTTTGGCAAAATTCGCCTCGATGGCCTGCGTAAGATCCACTCCCGTCTGGTTGGCCAGGCACACCAGCACCCACAACACATCGGCCAGCTCCTCCGAAAGGTTGTCGCGTTCACCGGCCTTGAACGACTGATCCCCATATTTGCGGGCCATGACCCGTGCCAATTCACCGACCTCTTCCGTCAAAACGGCCATGTTGGTCAACTCACTGAAATAACGGACTCCATAACTGCGGATCCATGCATCGACCCGCTCCTGCAACTCCTTGATCTCCATAGTAACATTCGCTTTCTCTTCACTAAAAAAGCCCCGGCGCCAGGCCGGGACTCGTCTTCCTTTCCTTACGGCAGATGCCGTCAGGCCAAATGCAGCTCCTGCTTGATCGCCTCGATCTTCGCATCCAGCTCGGCCTCCACACGGTCGAAATCGGCCACCGACTTCAACTCGGCCCGCACGCCGAAATAGAACTTGATCTTCGGCTCGGTACCCGACGGACGCACCGAGACAACCGTACCGTCAGCCGCAAACCACTGCAGCACGTTCGACGACTCCTCCTTGATCGGCGTCTTGGCACCGCTCTGCACGTCGGTTGTCTCAAGCGACAGGTAGTCGTTGATCTTCACCACCGGAGAGTTCAGAATCGACTTCGGCGGCACGGCACGGAAATCGGCCATCTTGTGTTGGATCTCCGCGGCACCCTCCATGCCCTTGCGGACCACCGACACAAGCGCTTCGCGGTAGAATCCGAACTTGACATACAGCTCCTGCAGCCACTCATAGAGCGTCAGGCCCATCGTATCCTTCGCCCATGCAGCTGCTTCAGCCGCCAGCGAGCAGGCCGACACGGCATCCTTGTCCCGCACGTAGTCACCGGCAAGATATCCGAACGACTCTTCACCGCCACCGATATAGGTCGCCTTGCCCTCGTTGTTGCGGATAATGCGGGCGATGTATTTGAAGCCCGTAAGGCAGTCGTAGCACTTCACGCCGAAATATTTGGCCATCGCATTGGGCATCTGCGACGTAACGATCGTCTTCACGACATACTGGTTGCCGTCGATACGTCCCAGTTCCGACCAGCGGGTCAACTGATAGGCCATCAGCAGCGACAGCGTCTGGTTGCCGTTCAACAGAACGTATTCCCCCTTTCCGTTGCGCAGCGCCACGCCGATACGGTCCGAATCGGGATCCGTTGCAAGCACCAGATCGGCCCCCAGTTTCGAGCCCAGTTCGATGGCTTTGGTCATGGTCTTGCGCTCCTCGGGATTGGGTGACTCGACGGTCGGGAAGTTGCCGTCGATAACGGCCTGTTCGGGCACGAGCGAGATGTTCGTAAAGCCGAATTTCCGCAGCGATGCCGGGACAAGACGCACTCCGGCACCATGCAGCGGCGTATATACGATCTTCATGTCGTGATACTTCGCAACGCTTTCGGGCGAAAGCGACAGCGTATGGATGCGATTCAGATAGATCTCGTCGAACTCCTCGCCCAGCAGGGTGATGTTCTCCGGATTGCGGCCCAACTGGATCTGGTCGATATCGGTGATCCGGGCAACTTCGGCAATGATGTTCTTGTCGTGCGGCGCCGTTACCTGCGAACCGTCCGTCCAGTAAGCCTTGTAGCCGTTATACTCCTTGGGGTTGTGGGAGGCCGTCACCACGACGCCTGAATGACATTTCAGCTCCCGAATGGCGAAACTGAGCTCCGGGGTGGGGCGCAGTGCGTCGAACAGATAGACCTGGAAGCCGTTCGAAGCGAAAATGTCGGCCACACGTTCGGCAAACATCCGCGAATTGTTGCGGGAGTCGTGACCGATGGCTACACGGATCTGCTCGCCGGCAAAGTTTTTCTTGAGGTAGTTTGCCAGTCCCTGGGTAGCCATACCCACCGTATAGACATTCATGCGGTTGGTTCCGACACCCATGATGCCGCGCAGGCCGCCCGTTCCGAACTCGAGATCCTTGTAGAAGCTTTCGGTCAGTTCTTTGCGATCGTGTTCCATCAGATAACGCACCTGACGTTTGGTGGCTTCATCGTAGTCGCCGTCGAGCCATTTCTGAGCCTTCGACAGGACAAGCTGTTCCAATTCGTTTGTCATATGAGATTGGTTTTATTTATAAGTGACAACAATTCGTTACATAATTACTATATGCAAATATAACGATAAAATTCCGAATATTCAATATCAACCACTTAAAAACGGATCTCCGAAAACCCTTGTTTTGCTATATATAAAAAAACCAAAAAAGCAACCCTGCACCCCAGGATATTTTCACAAATTTATTCACAACTTTGTAAGGTCAAAAGAAGCGGACTTCGGTCCGCTTTTCGCGGCATAATGACAGCAAACCCTCGATATCCATTCCGGCGCATGTTCAATAACACGCAGACATACAGCGACATCTGGCAGCATTGCCTGGATCGAATCAAAGAGCAGACCTCGACCGAAGAGTTCACCAAGTGGTTCCAACCCATCGTTCCCCTCGCATTCGACGGAACGACTCTGCGCCTGCGTGTTCCCAATGCCAGCTTCGTCTATCAAATCGAGAAAAACTACATTCCCTTTCTGCGGCCGATCATCTCGCAGCTCTACGGTCAGCAGACGCAGCTTCGCTATGCCGTACCGCGCACCGAAACCGTTACGCGCACCAACGTCGAAACCGACGCCGCGGCGATCTCCCGCTTCGCAACCCAGAACGACACCGCAAATATAAAAAATCCCTTCGTCATTCCGGGCCTCAAACGGGTGCGAATCGATCCGCAGCTGAATCCCAATTATACCTTCTCGACCTTCATCGAGGGAGAGTGCAACCGTCTGGCACGATCGGCCGGCATGTCCGTTGCCGTGAACCCCGGAACCACCCCCTTCAACCCCTTATATATATACGGGGATTCGGGGTTAGGGAAGACCCATATCGCACAATCGATCGGACATGAGGTGTTGCAGCGCCATCCGGAGCTGCAGGTGCTCTATGTCACGATGAACAAATTTCAGGCCCAGTTCCAGACGGCTCACAAAAGAGGCGAAATACCCGATTTCATCCACTTCTACCAGATGGTTGACGTGCTGATCATCGACGACATCCAGGAGCTGACCGGAAAGCCCGGCACACAGAACGTATTCTTCAACATCTTCAACCACCTGCACCTCTCGGGCAAACAACTGATCCTTACCTCGGACAAACCGCCCGTAGAGCTGAAGGACATCGAAGACCGGCTGCTGACGCGCTTCAAATGGGGTCTGTCCACACAGCTCAACCAGCCCGACCACGAGACAAAGGTCAAGATCATCCGGGCCAAGGCGCAGAAGATGGGTGCCCAGATCTCCGAGGAGATCGTACAGTTCCTTGCCGACAACATCTCGGCAAACGTTCGGGAGATTGAGGGTGCGTTGTCGTCGCTTGTCGCCAATGCGTCGTTCCTCGGTCGGAAGATCACGACATCGCTGGCGAAAGAGATCCTCAAGGCCTACGTACACCTCTATCAGAAGGAGATAACCATCGATCACATCATCGAAGTGGTGTGCAACTACCTGTCGCTCGACCCCGAACGCTTCAACTCGGCGGAACGGACCCGTGAGATTGCGCAGGCGCGGCAAATCGCGATGTATCTTGCCAAGCAGCACACCAAGGCGCCGCTGGCAACGATCGGAGCCGCGATCGGCGGCCGCAACCATGCTACCGTGCTGCACTCCTGCAAGGCCGTATCGAATCTGATAGAGACCGACAAGATGTTCCGCCAGCAGGTCGAAGAGATCGAGAAACTTGTTTTGTCCTGATTGAGGGGGGGGGAAGAGAGACCCGACACCAAACCGGAAAATTCAGCCGAAATCCCGCCGGATATGGCAAAGGCTCGGAGACGATAACGGAGAGGGTGAAAACCGGGCCGGGGAAAGAGGTCCGGAGCACCAAACCGGAAATCCGATAGACTCTCCGCCGGAAATGGCGAAGGCAAGAGCCGGGAGCAATTCCGAATGCTCCGAAAACCGTCAGGGAATTGACCCGACAGAAAAAGTCAATCGATTTTCACCAAAAAAAGTCAAGCTCAAGGAGTCGAGACAAAAAGACGACGACCAGGCAAAACATCCGGATATCGGAATATCGAAGAAGACCAACAACATCAAGGCAGGGAATCCATGAAAGTGAAGAAGACCGGAGACATCAAGGCTGGAATTCATGAAGGCCGGAGAAAACCGAAAACATCATGGCCGGGAATTCATGAAGGCCCGAGAAAACCGAACAACATCAAGGCAGGGAATCCATGAAGGCCGGATCAGACCGGAGACAGCAAGGCCGGGGATCCATGATGGCGGTCGAGGACTGAACCGAAAGAGACGCGGATCGAAGCATGAAAATCTCCGGTGCGTGCAATCTGAAAGCGGAACCCGAACTTGACGGATCGCATCAAAATCCGTCCGAATCCGGAATCGAGGGCCAAAAGGCAGAACAGAAAGAGATAAAGGAGATCGCTTCTTAATTTAACGAGTTTAACGAGTGTGCAGTGACACGCAAAATCCTGTCGTAAAACGGAATGGACCAACCCAAACTCGAACGGCTGCTGCGTCTGATGAAGATGCTCACGGCAAACACCGAATATACGATCGACGATCTGGCCGAACGGCTCCAGATGTCACGCCGTACCATCTACCGTTACATCGATACCTTCCGTGCCGCCGGATTCGTCATCCGCAAGAATGACGACCATATCCGTCTGGACAAGGAATCGCCCCATTTCAAGGATATATCCCAGCTGATCCATTTCACCGAAGAGGAGGCCGCCATCCTCAAAAGCGCCATCGAAAGCATCGATGACAACAATCTCCTCAAACAGAACCTCAAGCGCAAGCTCTACTCGGTATATGAAAATCGCTCGCTCGCCAATACGGTCGTCAAGGGCAAGCTCTCGGCCATCGTCCACAATCTGGTCGAAGCGATCGCCGAAAAACGGCAGGTCATTCTGCAGGAGTATCGGTCGGCTCATGGCGCCGCCGTACGGAATCGCAGGGTAGAGCCCTTCGCATTCACGACCAACTACGTCAACGTCTGGTGTTACGATCTCGATGCCGGCATCTGCAAGCTCTTCAAGACTTCACGCATAGGAGCCGTCATGCCGCTCGACCGCGACTGGGAGCACGAGGCGGAACATACCGAGGGATTCATCGACATTTTCCGCATGAACGGTCACGACCGACACCGTATCACGCTGCGACTGGGCATGCTGGCCCGGAATCTGCTGGTCGAGGAGTATCCGCTGGCCGAACGGGATCTTGTCTCCGACGGCCCCGGACACTGGCTGCTGACAACCGATGTGGCCGGATTCGCCGGAGTGACACGTTTCATCGCCGGCCTGCTCGATGATATCGAGATCCTGGACTCGCCCGAACTGAAGCGCTACGTTGCCGACTACTTCCGGCGCAACACCGACATGCTCCGCTAAAATCACCCGATTTTTTCAAGTTTTTTTTATTTGTGTCAAAAGTTGACACGGAACGGTCGTTACTTTGTCCTGTCGAATCGAAGAGCCGGTTGCACGATCGGACGGCGCGCACCGATACCGCCACTGGCCCGAGACGGAGGGATCCGCTCCCATACGAACCGTGTATCGCCGAAACCGTCCTCCGGATGAGGTGTCGGCGCTCGGAACAATACGGAGCCGCTCCTGCGATTCGCCAACAGACAACAACAAACCCGAAAAAACCGAAAAGTCATGGGAACAGCCTACAAAATCAAATGCAAGCATTGCGGAACGGAATTTCAATACAGCATGTCGGCAACATTCGGACTCTGTCAGGAGTGCGTCGGCTGCGAATGCTCGACACATGTCGAGACGGAGCTCCCGATCCGCTGTCCGTCGTGCCTTCATATTCTGAACCGCACGCCGCAGGAATTCAACGAACAGGTCGAGACGGTCATGATGTGGGACTGACCGCTCCTGACGGACAAGCAGCTCCGAAAGCGGGTTTTCGACCTTCAGCCGCGTATTTTCAGAAAAAATTGTTATCTTTGACTCCACCTTAGATACCGCATCCGGAGTGAAGCCGCCAAATGCCGGTCCGAACGCCCGACACTCGGTATCGCCGGACGAATAACAGGCTTTCAGCTAAGAAGATGACAACACTCAAAGTGGGAGATACGGCTCCCGATTTCAGCTCCGTAACGCAGGAAGGCACACCCTTCACGCGGGCCGACCTTCTGGAAAAACGGACGATACTCTATTTTTACCCGAAAGACAATACGTCGGGCTGCACCCTCGAAGCGCAGAGCCTGCGCGACGGAAAGGCCGAACTGGCGGCTCGGGGATTTCAGATCGTCGGCGTAAGTCCCGACAGCGTGCGTTCGCACCAATCCTTCTGTGCGAAGCACAACCTCGGCTTCACGCTGCTCGCCGACACGGACCACTCCCTCTGCGAAGCCTTCGGCGTGTGGGCCGAAAAGTCGATGTACGGCCGCAAATACATGGGCGTGCTGCGCACGACCTTCGTCATCGACAGCGAAGGCCGCATCGAGAAGATCTTCACGAAGGTGGATACCCGCAACCACTACCGGCAGATCCTCGATGCTTACGAAAACGAATAAAAAACGAAAGACAGATATGGCAGAAAAACCTCAGATAAACGCGGACAAGCTCAAAGTGCTCAACGCGGTAATGGACAAAATCGAAAAGGATTTCGGCAAGGGATCGATCATGCGCATGAACAGTGACGAGGTGGCCGACATCCCCGTCATTCCGACCGGATCGATCACGCTGGACATGGCGCTCGGCGTGGGCGGTTATCCCAAAGGACGTGTGATCGAGATCTTCGGCCCCGAATCTTCGGGCAAGACGACCCTTGCGATCCACGCCATCGCCGAGGCGCAGAAGGCGGGAGGCATCGCCGCATTTATCGATGCCGAGCATGCGTTCGACAGTTTCTACGCCCAGAAACTGGGTGTCGATGTCGATAACCTGCTCATTTCACAGCCCGACAACGGCGAACAGGCTCTTGAGATTGCCGATTCGCTCATCCGTTCGAGCGCCATCGACATCATCGTCATCGACTCCGTGGCGGCCCTTACGCCCAAAGCCGAGATCGAAGGCGAGATGGGGGATGCCAAGATGGGACTCCAGGCGCGACTCATGTCGCAGGCATTGCGCAAACTGACGGCCAGCATCTCCAAGACGAAGACCGTCTGCATCTTCATCAACCAGCTGCGCGACAAGATCGGCATCGTCTATGGCAATCCCGAAACAACGACCGGCGGCAACGCCTTGAAGTTCTATGCGAGCGTCCGTATCGACATCCGTCGTGTATCGGTCATCAAGGATGGCGAGGAGCAGCTGGGCACACGCACAAGGGTCAAGGTTGTAAAGAACAAGGTGGCGCCTCCCTTCAAGAAGGCCGAATTCGACATCATGTTCGGCGAGGGTATTTCGAAAATCGGCGAGATCATCGATCTGGGTGTCGATTACGGTGTGATCAAGAAGAGCGGATCGTGGTTCTCCTACGGCGACCGGAAACTCGGACAGGGACGTGACGCCGTCAAGGAGCTGCTGAAAAACGATGCGGAGCTGAGCGCGGAGATCGAAGCGAAGGTTCGCGAAGCGATGAAGGCTCCGCAACAAAAATAGACCGTGCGACCGGAAGGATACGAAACGTGTAACGATACGATAAGCGGCAACAGGGAGCAGGGCCGGCAACAGAAGATGTTGCCGGCCGGTTCCGAATAGTTGGAGACATATGGATTATTCGGCCGAAGACGAGAAACTGATCAAGGAGAAATGGGATGACCTGCTCCAGTCCTGCACCAAAATCTGCAAGCGGGATGAAGACTGGGACTTTATCAAACGTGCCTTTTTCCTTGCAAAGGAGGCGCATGCGGGTGTGCGCCGTCGTTCGGGCGAGCCTTATCTGCTGCATCCGATCGCCGTTGCGAAGATCGTCATCGAGGAGATCGGTCTGGGGGTAAAATCGGTCGTTGCGGCGCTGCTGCACGACGTGGTGGAGGATACCGAATACACGGTCGAGGACATGGAGCGCATCTTCGGGCCGAAGATCGCCTCGATGGTCGATGGACTGACAAAGATGTCGGGGGTCTTCAATGCCGACACCTCCGAACAGGCGGAATATTTCCGCAAGGTGCTGCTTACGCTTTCGGACGACGTGCGGGTCATCCTGATCAAGATCGCCGACCGCCTGCACAACATGCGCACGCTGGGCGCCATGCCGCTCAACAAACAGATCAAGATCACGAGCGAAACGATCTATCTCTTTGCGCCTTTGGCCTATCGGTTGGGACTCTTTGCCATCAAGACCGAGCTGGAGGATCTCTGCATGAAATACCGTTTTCCGGAGCAGTACGAAGAGATCAGCCGCAAGCTCAACGAAACGGAGGCGTCGCGTCAGGAGTTCATTGCGCGGTTCAATGCTCCGATCATCGAGGCACTGCGGCACGACGGCATCAATTTCGAGATATCGGCGCGCGTCAAGAGCATCTACTCCATCTGGATGAAGATGCAGCGCAAGCAGATCCCCTTCGAGGAGGTATATGATCTCTTCGCCATACGGATCGTATTCAAACCACTGCCGTTTCCGTCGGAGAAGACGCAGTGCTACCAGATCTATTCGACCATCACGGACATCTATACCCCCAAACCGGATCGGTTGCGCGACTGGATCAACACGCCCAAGGCGAACGGATACGAGGCTCTGCACTCTACGGTCATGAGTCCCGACGGCGTGTGGGTCGAGGTGCAGATCCGCACGCAGCGCATGGATGATATTGCCGAGCGCGGGGTTGCGGCACATTGGAAATACAAGCACGAGACCATCTCGCAGAATGAAGACGAACTGGACAAGTGGCTCAAGAAGATCCGCGACGCGCTGAACTCGCCGACGGAGAATGCGGTCGATTTTCTGGACAACTTCAAGTTGTCGCTCTACACCTCCGAGATCGTCGTCTTCACACCCAAGGGGGAGCCGCGACGGTTGCCGTTCGGTGCGACGGCGCTCGACTTCGCCTACGACATCCACACGAATGTCGGCAACAAGGCGATCGGAGCAAAGATCAACCACAAACTCGAGCCCGTCACCACCCAGATATCGAGCGGCGACCAGATCGAGATCATCACGGCCGACACGGCCCGTCCCAAGGCCGAATGGCTCGACATTGTCACCACAAGCAAAGCCAAACAGTCGATCAAGAACTTCCTCAAACGCGAGCAGCAGAACAACATCGAACGGGGCATGTCGATGCTTTCGGAACGGCTTGCCGAGCTCAACATCAATATGTCGGGACGTGTTTTGCGGAAACTGGTTCCATCCTACGACTGTTCGAACAAGGAGGAGTTTTACAGCAAGTTAGGTGCCGGAATCATCCAGTTAGACGATCTGGAGAAGCACCTCAAGACGAACTCCGCAAGCAAGATCCTGAAGTTCTGGACGCTGCTCATCCCGGGAAAATCGCACAAGGAACAGGCTGAAGAGGGAGAGACAGGCAAGGAGACGCCTACATCCGAAGAGTCGCCCCAGTTCGAGGTTGCGGAGTGCTGCAAGCCCATCCCAGGTGATCCGGTGGTAGGATTCCGGGACCCGCAGACCGGCAAGATCATCGTCCACAAGGCCACCTGCGACGAACTCAACCGTCTGGCATCGCAATACGGACGGAACATCATCAAGGATGAGATCAAATGGTCGCAACACAAGGCGGTTTCGTACCTTTCAACCATCGAGTTGCGGGGGATCGACCGCACGGGCATCCTGCTGGATCTGGCCAATGTCATCAGCCGCGATTTCAGCATCAACATTCGGGAGATCAGCATTCACAGCCACGACGGCATCTTCGAGGGGACGTTGAGCCTCTATGTCAAGGATGCGGAGAGTTTGAGTATCATTCTCGACAAATTGCGGAAGATCAAGGGTATGGAGAGCGTCAAACGCAACCTCTAAGAGGGCTGAGAAGACCGGTTTCCCGAACTCCTTCGTGAGAGCACATGGTGCGTATCAGGCTCGCCACCGGTCGCCGCAATGACGGACGGCACGCGACAACCCCTCCAACGAACAAGGGCCGCTCTTCACCCCGTTGTTGAACGGCTACGTAATCTTCGCAAAGTCGATCGGGGAGGACGGGAAAGCCGAGGGGGGGGCACGAAATTGTTGAATGCAACCAGAAGAGGGGAAGACTGTCAGGAGGCTACGGATTTCGAAAGGTGTTCAGCAGACACAGGATATACGGACCAGTGGAGGAAGAGAACCAGGAAGGGTCCAGAGAGACGACATGAAAACTGAAGGTTGCACGGAACCGAGAGAGATACACCCCGACCAAGATAAAAAAGGATGTAAAACGCGGGAAGGGGTGACGTACCGTGCTTGTACGAACAGAACAAAAATAGACGAATAGACGAAACAGGAGCCTCAAAGGGGCCGAAATGCGGCCGAGAAACGGCAGGAAAACGGCAAACCGTAAGGAGAGTTCGTTCCGCGACCGGCAGGCAGGCCCTCAGGCGGAGACAACAAACGACCATATACAAACCAAATATTGATTCGATAAACCATGGCATCAATTTTTTCACGTATTATCGCCGGAGAGATTCCATCGTACAAAGTCGCGGAAGATGAAAACTATTACGCCTTTCTCGACATCAATCCACTGACCAAGGGACATACGCTGGTTGTACCCAAGAAGGAGGTCGATTATCTCTTCGACCTGGACGATTCGACGTTGTCCGGCATGATTCTCTTTGCAAAGAAGGTTGCGCAAAAGCTCAAAAAGGAGATCGACTGCAAGCGTGTAGCGGTAGTTGTTCTCGGGCTGGAAGTTCCCCATGCGCACATCCATCTGATCCCGATCCAGAGTGAGGAGGATGTAGATTTTCATCGCGAGAAGCTGCATCTGACTCCGGAGGAGTTTCAGTCGATTGCGGCCAAACTGAGCAGATAATCTGCCCGGGGGGGGGCACGGCAGCGAAATATCGACCGGACGGGACATCCGACTTCGAACGGAGGCCTGCAAGCGAAGAAAGTTGAGTTACCGACCGAGAATGCATGCCAGACGATCGCCGCGGAACTAAGCAAACAACCCGGCCGAAGAGACACAATGCAACTTCGAGCGGTTCTCATACGAGAAAAATATTCCCGCCTGCCCAAACGAACGGGAGAGCCGCTGGAATGACAGAGTACATCCTCAATTTGATTCTACAAAAGGAGCCGGCCTACAACCGGCCCCTTTTGTATCATAAATTCGCACAGGAATTGCCCGCATACGGAGCCCGCCAAAGCGTTTCGAGAACTTCCAATCGCCAATCAGCCGCTACTGAACCTGAACTGTCCAGTCCTGCCTCCATCATCCGACACTCCTCATTGACAATCACACGACATCAGGACACACACCATTACAGACAGATCCGCCCCAATTCCCACAAGTTCCAACAGCCTCGCGGCAAATTCCGTAAATCCGGCCAGTATTGCCTCCTGCTGCCAATGGTCTCATCCGGCTCCAACTACTTCAAGGAATACCAGCGACCAGACCGCAAAGTTCCAATCCAATAGAGCGAATAACTCCCGTCGATCACCGACACAACAACCGCCAATCACACGATTTATTACCCTTTTTTACTCCATAACAGCCGACGCACCGCTCACTCCAACAGCGGAACACCGGCCGCCGCCTCAACACATGGTCCGGATGTCATTGGATAAACCCCAATACCGACACCACACAGCACAAACGCATCTGAAACCTCCACTCAAACAATACCGAAAAACGCGAAACGAGTCTTTGAAAAGGCCATTTCACCAACCTCATAATAAACGACATCCCCTAAATCCTATGGAGGATACCGATCGTCCCCTCTGCACAAGAGGCTGGAGGTAACACAGATAAATCTCGAGATCGACACCATGCAGCACCCGCAGATCCGACCGACACTCATACAATACTGCTGATGCGAAAGAGGCCTAAATAGCGGAATCCACTCACCCGCAACAACCTCCACTCCTTCGATTCCACGGAGGGATACCGACAGCCGCCTCAACACATGATACGGAAGTCTTTGGATAAACCCCAATACCGACATTTCACTGCACAAGACATCTGGAGCCGGACACAACGATACAGACGCAGATAACGGAGCCCTCTTACCCCGCAACAACTTCGATCCTATAGTGGGGCACAGCCGCCTCGGCAT
Source organism: uncultured Alistipes sp. (assembly GCA_944322375.1). Classification (GTDB taxonomy): domain Bacteria; phylum Bacteroidota; class Bacteroidia; order Bacteroidales; family Rikenellaceae; genus Alistipes. Next base: position 6,561 of record CALUOX010000044.1, on the reverse strand, counting down.
GCATGCACGGCACCATAAAATCCAAATATAGAAAACTCGTAAAGCAGCCATGCATGCGATCCACCAGACTGATACCTGGCAAAACCGAATTCTCGACAAAGCGGCTGTCAACTGCTTCGTTTCGTAAAACCTGCCTCCTCCAATCAAACGAAAACACCAATCACCCCTCAACACATGAATCGAACGCCACAAATGAAATCCAATGGATACCTCGCTTTACCGACGTACGAGCAATCCAGCACATTCATTGTTTTACACAACCTAAATCTATCTTCAAAAGCAGCCGAACAAGGTCCGGAAAATGAATACTCAAACCTGAAACGCTGTTGAAAATCCCTAAAAAGCGGCATAAGAAGGGTAGAAACGTGCAGAAAATCCCTGTTAACAACCTTTGCGCGACCTGAATATCGTAGAAAAATATCAGACAACATTTATGCGAAGGGTGCAGAAAATAAACCATTTAATCTATTTGATTTCCAACATAATAAACAGTTTTCAACAGCAAACGGAAAACATATTTTAACATAATATAGAAGTGGTAGTAAACTTTAAAGAAAAAAGGTCGGTAGAGGTTAAAACCATCAAAAAAATTGCCCGAAATCGATCGATGGGGGAGTGTGGTTTACAAATGTAAACATTAATCATTTTGTAAAAAGGAGATTCTGTTTACATATGTAAACAAACATGACAGCAGAAATTGTTTATTAATTCAATAATGTAAAATGCCATATAGACACGTCAAGATCTACCAAAGGGGCTGGAATCAAAAGATTAAATTATTGTATTTACACTATAAAAACCTATAAAAACCAGCCATTTACACAATTCATATAAAGTAACATATAAATATATGAAGCATATATAGGGTAGAATAATACCTTCAGGGACATTTTGTCATAATATATCACAAATATTCCTTTATATCAGTAATTTAAGTATAATAATATAAAGTAAACATATAGGTATATCCTCGAGTTGTTTTTAACATTCAATGTCCATTTTACAAATGTAAACAACTGTGTTCATTGTTGAAAATTAACAAATGTACAAGATGCTTGTTTCACAAAATAAAAGTGTTTATATTTGTAAAAAATACGGAAATGAGAGAGAAATTGCTGCGTTTGATGAAAAGCGAAGGTTTGACCTCCAGCAAGCTGGCCGAGATACTCGGCACAGGAGCATCGAATATTTCACATATCATTTCGGGGCGCAGCAAGCCCGGTTATGATTTGCTGCGTAAGATTCTTCTCTGCTTTCCACGTATCAATCCCGATTGGCTGTTGCTGGATGCTGAACAGATGTATCGAACGAATGAAGATACGGATGCTACGCTCAAGGACTCGTCGTTGCACCGGCAATCGATTCCGGACATGCAGTCCGATACGACGCTGCCTCACCCGACAGTATCCGTCGAGGGCCCCCGGTTGCCGTTCTCGAACGGGGAGTCGGGGATGACGACGGCACCGCAATCTCTGCAGGAGAATCGACCGCAGTCTCAGTCTCCGGCAGTACGGCGCGTGATTGTGATCTACGACGACAAGACCTTCGAGAGTTTTAAGCCGAAGCAGTAAGAAGCAATAAAAGGGTCTCTTCCAACAGTGGCCGAAACAGCCACGTAACAGACCTGACACAAAAGAAGAGTGCCACATAAGAAACCATCCAAAAGAGCAGGACTGAAGAGATGGACAACATCGATCAGAGCAGGATATGCAGTGCGTGACCAAGGGGTTCCTGCACGACCTGCTTATCTCTTCTTTATAGATCACTATACATTTTTATAGATAACTGTACATTGCGTTATATGCAGCAGACAACAGTGATTCGCCCATGTTGCCATACAGTGTCGGGTATCGGCATCCTAAAATGGGCCCGACAAAGGAATAATTTCTGCCGGCCAACCATCTACAAGAGAATTCGCTCCATAACAGCGTCTTTTATCGGTTGACATACACCCGATTCCGATCTGGAAAACACTGAATTGCCCTCCGTGAGACAGGTCTGCCATTGTGAGACCCTATTGTCGTTTCTCTCTGTTGCTTTGCTCCTGTCCCGTGTTGTCTTGTCGCTCGGCTTATTCGGTCCAGCAGTTGTGTGAGCTTGATAGCGAAGCGAATCATTTTCTCATGCGACGGATGGAATCGCCCATGGATGGCGTCCAGATTCAATTGATAAACGATCCGCTTCATTTGACATCTTCATTTGACGTCGTTTGAATGTTCGAGTCCGCGTAACAACATTCAACCCAATCGCCGCCAACATCATCAGAGAACGGATCGGCCATGAGAGGGTAAGAAGACGAAATAAAAGATTCATTCGTACCATTCCCCTACATTATTTAACATAATGTAAATATTACATCATATACTTACAAGACTAAAATCACGCTATACCCGGATTGTATGAGTCTTACACTTTCTCCGCAATCTGAACAAGTTTTTTACTGCGCCGCTTAACCATAAACTTCACGTTTCACTTTGTGACTGGGCAGATATTACCCAAATCTCACGCTTGAATCACTGTCCATAAACGATTTGTCACTTATTACTGATGTGCGGCTGTCCACAGAAAGATTATGGAGGCACTTTATCTGCATTCATCAGTAAAAGAAAAAATTTCCCGTCTAATACGGATTTCTCTTTGATCCACTTGTACAGCCACACACCCGGAACTTGCCGATGAAACTGACATATTCTCTGCATTCCATGAGATGAATAAACGTATCAACACATTCATATTCAATAGTTTATAATATACAATATTACACGGTCATCCGCACTTGTACCTATCCAAAACGGTACGTTCGCATATAGAAATACAGAAAACAGATAAAACGAGCCCTCCGCAATCTGCATGCATCGACACGACACACTCGCTCGCAAGGTTTTAATACCTTAACATAGGAAAATTATCGTCATGCCGGAATTTTCCGGTACTCCACTAAACCAGATCCAACACATCCTGCAAATCGACACACCGGCCACAAAAGATACTCTAACGCGAGAAAAGAGTGTCGGAAGCTACCCTATCTGATAAAAAAAACTTATTTTTGTGCCTCCGAGAATCCCGTATTTCACGCGCGCTAACCGATGTACGAAAATATGGAATTTTCAGGCGGTCTGCTTCACGAGGGTTTGACCCCTTCGGCAGGCGAAGACGAAGAACGGCGGACCAGCCGCGATAAGATCACACTTGTGTGACCGTCAAACCGAAGAACTGAACTGTTCGATGCTGTGCCTTTCAAGCGGGAGAACGATCCGCACAGACACCGCAACAGCAGGAACTCGGTTGTGCTTTGCCGCTCAAACTGAAGCGAACCCGGTGATCCGCAAACGATGCCGCAAGGAGCAACTCCAGGAACGATGTCGCAAGGAGCAACACCGGAAACGATGTCGCAAGGAGCAACACCGGGAATGATGCCGCACGGCAGAGCAGTTCCTTAAACAATGTCGCACGGCAGAGCATGGTGGATCGGAGAACCTTGACGTTTCATTGCGTTGCAATGAAAACGATCGACTTGCGGGTCTGATGCGGACAGCTCTCCGGAGGTCTCTGGGTCGATGCAGCATATTGCGGATCCGGATCGCTGTATTGCGAGTCGTAAAACAGGAAAACAGCTTTGACAAGCCGCAGCATCCGGACAACGGCAAGATCGTCCGGACAAACAAAACGCACATAGATGATGAAGATGACAAAAATGATAAAGCCTACACGCTTGTTTGCAAAAAGCAGGTACATCATGACCGTACTTCTCCTCTGCGGGACGATTGCGGCCTGCACATCCCGCACAACCTCCAGTGAGAAGCAACGGTTGTACGTCTCGATCCTGCCATTGCGATCGATTGTCGAACAAATTGTAGAAGAAGATTTTACAATCGACGTACTGGTCCCGGCCGGTGCCAGCCCGGAGAGTTACGAACCTTCGGCAAAACAATATGCCGCGCTCAACGAGTCGGAGCTGATCTTCAACGTGGGACTTATCGATTTTGAACAAAACCTCCTGCGGAATCTTTCCCGCGAGAAGAGACTGATCAATCTCAGCCGCGGAATCGCGCTGTTGGAGGGCAGTTGCGAACACGGTCACGGCGACGGGGAACCTGACGACCAGGACAGACACGCCCACGGAATCGATCCTCATGTCTGGACCTCGCCGCGGGCACTCAAACGCATGGCGGCCAATGCCTACGAGGCGATACACGCACAATGGCCCGACTCGGTCCGCTACACCGCGAACTACCGGAAACTTGCGGCGAGAATCGATTCGCTGGACCGCGCCTGTGCCGAAGCGCTGCGCCAGGCCGACGTACACACCATCATCATCTACCACCCTACCCTTACCTACTATGCTGCGGACTACGGGCTCGAACAACTTGCCATTGAACGCGAAGGCAAAGAGCCCTCGGCACGCTACATCGCGGAGTTGATCGAAACGGCCCGCAACAGAGGCGTCCACCGGATCTTCTACCAGGCACAATATCCCGTGTCGAGTGTAAAGGTCATTGCCGAAGATATCGGAGCGGAATGCATACGGATCGATCCTTTGCGCGAGGATGTCATTGAAAATATCGGGGACATCACCCGACAAATCACCCTGGACCATGAGTAAACCGCTGATTTCCATTCACGACCTTACGGTTCGTTACGCTGCCTGCACGGCATTGGAGCATGTCGATCTGGAGATTCTGGACGACGATTTTCTGGGTGTCATCGGACCCAACGGCGGAGGAAAGACATCGCTGGTACGTGCCATTCTCGGAAATATCCCCTACGAAGGTACGATCCGCTACGCGCCGGAACTTCAACGGGGACATGAGAGGCTGATCGGCTACCTGCCCCAACAGAACCTCTTTGACCGGGCATTTCCCATCTCCGTTCTTGAGACGGTGCTGTCGGGATTGCAGGGGCAGAAGCGCTTCGGCCACCGCTACACGTCACGCGACCGGGAGCGGGCATTCTCACTGCTCGAACAGACGGGAATTGCCGAACATGCACAACGACCGATCGGGGAACTCTCCGGAGGAGAGATCCAACGCGCGCTGTTGTGTCGTGCAATCATCTCCGAACCCCGACTGCTGATACTCGATGAACCGGCCAACTTCGTTGACAACCAGTTCGAGAACGAATTGTACCGTCTTCTCGGAGAGTTGAACCGACGCATGGCCATCGTCATGGTCTCGCATGATCTGGGAACCATATCGTCGGTGGTGAAGAACATCGTATGCGTAAACCGGCATGTGCATCGCCACGACTCGAACCGCATTGACGAGGAACAGCTTCTCAACTACGGCTGCCCCATCCAGCTCATCTCTCACGGACCCGTTCCCCATACGGTACTCGCCTACCACGACCCGAAAAAGGAGAAGTAAAACGCAAAACAATGTTATATAACCACATACAACAATTATATAAAGTTCAAAAACAAGTGTAATTTGAACATATTCCAACGACCGCGCTACCCCAGGAAACAGATCGCACTACCGGGCGCTACCCTTCCTCAAAATGCTGTTTCCCCATTGCAGAAAAACGAAGCATGCTTGGAAAAGCATGCTTCGTTCATTTTTATGCGACACCCCGCCAATTTATGCGACGCTTCGCAAATCGCCCGCTACCCCATGATCCGTCTCAGCCAGCCAAGCAACCAATGTGGATGCGGAGCATAGCGAAACGGAAGATCCAGCCGGGTCGAAGCGATGAGATAGGAGCGCCGGTTGGAGAAACATTCGAGCGAAGCCCGTCCATGATAACGCCCCATACCGCTGGCACCTACGCCGCCAAATGGCAGCCAGGAGCTCGACACCTGTATCACCACATCGTTGATCGCCACGCCACCCGACGGCAAGGCCTCGCAAAGATCCTTTCCACGGCGTTCCGAGCCGAAGTAATAGAGCGCCAACGGCCGTTCACCGGCCATGACGCAGCGTTCGACCTCGCTTCGCTCGCGATACGTAAGCACAGGCAGCACGGGAGCAAAGATCTCCTCCTGCATCAACCGGCTCCGGCGATCGGGTTCAAGAATGATCGTCGGGGCGACGTATCGTTCCTCGGCAATCACGTCACCACCGCATACTACCCTGCCGCCGCACGTTGCAAGCAGATCTGCAACACGCCGGGCATGACGCACATCGGGCATGCGCGGATAATCCGCCGCATGCCGCGGATCTTCACCCCATTGACGCTGCAGGGCCCGGAGCATCTCCGCCAGCAGCTTCTCGCATACCGACTCGTGAACCAGCAGATAATCGGGGGCCACGCAGGTCTGACCGGCATTCAGCGTCTTGCCCCACACGATACGCCGCGCGGCAAGCTGCAGATCGGCCTCTGCACCGACGATACAGGGGCTCTTCCCGCCCAGTTCGAGCGTCACGGGGGTAAGGTGTTCCGCTGCAGCCGCCATGATCCGATGCGCATAGGCCCCGCCTCCCGTATAGAAGATGTGGTCGAAACGTTGGGCCAACAACTCGTCCATTGCCTGCGGCGTATGTTCCACCACCGCGACATACTCATCCGGAAAGGTCTCGGAGATCAGGTTCTGATGGAGAGTCGCCGTAGCGGGTGCGGGCGGCG
>CALUOX010000043.1 GCA_944322375.1 uncultured Alistipes sp. | reverse complement strand
GTACAACGGAGGCCATGTCGGCTGCCATCGCAGGTGTTCATTCGATGGAGGTGACGCCGTTCAACGTCTCGTTCGCCGAGCCCGACGAATTCTCGAAGCGTATCGCCCGCAACGTCGAACTGCTGCTCAAGCATGAGTCGCATTTCGATCAGGTGGTCGATCCGGCCGGCGGTTCGTACTACATCGAGAATCTTACGCAGTCGATTGCCGCCGAGGCCTGGAAGCTCTTCCTCGAAGTGGAGGAGAAGGGCGGTTACATCGAGGCCTTCAAGTCGGGATACATCGTGGAGCGTGTCAACGCATCGGCGGCCGCAAAGGACAAGAGCGTGGCACAGCGCCGGATCACGCTGTTGGGCGCCAACCAGTATCCGAACTTTACGGAGGTCGCTCCGGCCGAGGTGTCGGAGAAGTCCGTGGAGCGGGTTACGAAGCCCGGCGTGCTGAATCCCTATCGCGGTGCAATGGCCTTCGAGGCGATGCGTCTGCATGTGGACCGCAGCGGAAAGCATCCCAAGGCCTTCATGCTGACGGCCGGTCATCTGGCCATGGCCCGTGCCCGTGCCCAGTTCTCGTGCAACTTCTTCGCCTGCGCCGGTATCCGCGTACAGGACAACACCTTCTTCAAGGATCTCGAAGAGGGCGTGAAGGCGGCGCTCGACTCCAAGGCCGAGATCGTCGTTCTCTGCTCGTCGGACGACTGCTATGCCGAACTGGCACCCAAGGTCAAGGAGATGCTCGGCGACAAGGCGATCCTCGTCGTGGCCGGCGCTCCGGCCTGCATGCCCGAACTGGAGGCTCAGGGTATCCATAACTTCATCCACGTGAAGAGCAACGTGCTCGACACGCTTCACAACTACCTCACGCAGATGGGGATCTAAAAACAACAGCCATGAGAGCAAAATTTTCTGAATTGAAATATGATGGCGCGGCGTCGGAGTGCTGCGCTCAGGCCGGTGGCGAAAAGGAACCCTGGCTGACTGCCGAGCAGATCCCTGTAAAGGGTTGCTATTCGGCTTCCGATCTCGAGGGTATGGAGCACCTGAACTATGCGGCAGGTGTGGCTCCCTATCTGCGCGGTCCCTATTCGACGATGTATGTGATGCGTCCCTGGACCATCCGTCAGTATGCCGGATTCTCGACGGCCGAAGAGTCGAACGCCTTCTATCGTCGAAACCTCGCTTCCGGACAGAAGGGCCTGTCGGTGGCATTTGACCTCGCCACGCACCGTGGCTATGACGCCGATCATCCGCGTGTAGTGGGTGATGTCGGCAAGGCCGGTGTGTCGATCTGCTCGGTTGAGGACATGAAGGTCCTCTTCAACGGTATTCCGCTCGACAAGATGTCGGTCTCGATGACGATGAACGGCGCCGTGCTGCCGATCATGGCCTTCTATATCGTAGCCGGTCTGGAGCAGGGCTGCACGCTCGACCAGATGGCCGGTACGATCCAGAACGATATCCTCAAGGAGTTCATGGTGCGCAATACCTATATCTATCCGCCCGAGTTCTCGATGCGCATCATCGCCGACATCTTCGAGTACACCTCGAAGAACATGCCCAAGTTCAACTCGATCTCCATTTCGGGTTACCACATGCAGGAGGCGGGCGCTACGGCCGACATCGAGCTGGCCTATACGCTGGCGGACGGTCTGGAGTACCTCCGTACGGGTGTAAATGCCGGACTGTCGATCGATGCCTTTGCGCCGCGTCTGTCGTTCTTCTGGGCCATCGGCATGAATCACTTCATGGAGATCGCCAAGATGCGTGCCGCCCGTATGCTGTGGGCCAAGATTGTCAAGCAGTTCAATCCCAAGAACCCCAAATCGCTGGCTTTGCGTACCCACTCGCAGACGTCGGGCTGGTCGCTTACGGAGCAGGATCCCTTCAACAACGTTGCACGTACCACGATCGAGGCCATGGCGGCCGCTCTGGGTCATACACAGTCGCTCCATACCAATGCGCTGGATGAGGCGATCGCCCTGCCGACCGACTTCTCGGCCCGTATCGCCCGCAACACCCAGATCTATCTTCAGGAGGAGACCAACATCTGCCGTCAGGTCGATCCGTGGGCCGGTTCCTACTATGTGGAGAGCCTGACCAACGAGATCGCCCACAAGGCCTGGGATCACATTCAGGAGATCGAGAAACTGGGCGGTATGGCCAAGGCGATCGAGACGGGTATTCCGAAGATGCGTATCGAAGAGGCTTCGGCCCGCAAGCAGGCGCGTATCGACTCGGGTGTCGAGAAGATCATCGGTGTCAACGAATATCGTCTCGAGAAGGAGGCGCCGATCGATATCCTTGCCGTTGACAATACGGCCGTTCGCGAGAGCCAGATCAAGCGTCTGAAGGAGTTGCGCGCCACGCGCGACGAGGCAGCCGTGAAGAAGGCTCTTGCAGCCATCACCGAGTGCGTGAAGACCAGGAAGGGCAATCTGCTCGAACTGGCGGTCGAGGCTGCGAAGGCCCGTGCGACGCTGGGCGAGATCTCGGATGCCTGCGAGGTGGTTGTAGGCCGTTACAAGGCTGTCATTCGTTCGATTTCAGGAGTTTACAGTTCAGAGGTGAAAAACGACAAGCAATTCGAGAAGGCGAAGGAGCTCTGCGCGGAATTCGCCAAGAAAGAGGGCCGTCAGCCGCGTATCATGATTGCGAAGCTGGGTCAGGACGGTCACGACCGTGGTGCCAAGGTCGTAGCAACGGGTTATGCCGATATCGGTTTCGACGTCGATATGGGTCCGTTGTTCCAGACTCCGGCGGAGGCGGCAAAGCAGGCTGTCGAGAATGACGTGCATGCAGTCGGCGTATCGTCGCTGGCGGCCGGTCACCTGACGCTTGTTCCGCAGATCATCGCCGAGTTGAAGAAACTGGGCCGCGAGGATATCGTGGTGTTCGTCGGCGGTGTCATCCCCGCACAGGATTACGATGAACTCTATCGTGACGGTGCGGCTGCCATCTTCGGCCCCGGAACGCCGATTGCTACGGCAGCGATCAAGATCCTTGAGATTCTGATGGCCGAATAGGGCTGGAGAGAATCGGTTTTGCGGTCGGAGATTCCTTTGGGGGTCTCCGGCCGTTTGTTTTTGAGGAAGTGTGAGGAAGGTGTGCTGGCAACAAGGATAACAGGGAGTAGTTGTTCCGTTTCGGAGTTTCGATTGTGGAGGCAGCGGTCAAGGCGCAAGATAGAATGCCGGCGGCAGGGTGGAATTGGAAAAATGTTGTTTTTGCGGCCGGAAATTCCTTTTTGGGGGGCGGCGCTTGTTTCTCAGAAGCGGCGGAACGTGTTTTGGGGGGGAGATGCACGGATGGAACGGGAAGTGCCGAACAGGGCAGTTCCGGGATTTTTCGACCGTTTGTTCTGAAAATCTGCATGAGCGGGTTGTAGAGGTTGAAGGTATGAGACAAGGCGCGTCAGCGTAAGATCTTCCGCTCTGCGGAATGTCTGCTGGATCGGGTGCATGCAAATTGCACGGCGGCGTTGTTGCCCGTTTCATTGAAAACCGTTATCTTTGAATGGCGGACAGCGCATCGGAATCTCCGGATGTCGGATCAGAACGGCTCGGATTCGATTAAACCCGATGCCGTCGGTTCCGTCCGTGAAACGTTGTAATATAATACCCGGGGTATGTGGTCGCGTGAGGATCGTCGGACGCTGCTTTTGCTGCTGCCGCTGTTGTTGCTGGCAGTCGCGGCCTTTGTCCTGCTCGAACCGCGTGCCTCGAAGTCGTCGCAGACGGTTCGGCAGGTGTCGGACGAGGCTGTCGTATCCGGTGCGGAGCTCTTCGAGTTCGATCCCAACACGGTCGATTACCGTCAGCTGCGCCGGCTCGGCTTCTCGAAACAGGATGCGGCAGGCGTGTTGCGCTATCGCGCCGCGGGCAAGATCTTCCGTATTCCGGAGGACTTTGCGGCCTGTTATCAGGTGAGCGATTCGATGTACGACCGTCTGGAACCTTACATCCGCATCGGTGCCGAGTATCGCTACAAGCCCCGTTACGATACCTCCCGCGATTCATTGCGCCGCCGTACGTTCGAACGCCGCAGGCGCGATACGGTGCCCCTTGTGCCGTTCCGCATCGACACGATGACGGCCCGTTTCCTGCGGGCGATCGGCTTTACGAAACGTCAGGCCGAGGCCATTGCCGACTACAATACGTTGATCGGCGGCTTCCGCGACGAGGAGGAGTTGCGCGAGTATGCCATTATCGGTGATTCGGCCGGCAGAAGATTGGCAGCTTTCGCCATCTTCCCCGAACGGCGGCGTCCGCTTCACGATCCGGTGGAGTTGAATACGGCCGACTCGGCAGCGTTGCGCGCCGTCAGCGGCATCGGCGAGAAAACGGTCGTGACGATCCTCGACTATCGTCGCCGGCTGGGCGGATTCCACTGCGTCGAGCAGTTGGCCGAGGTCCCCGGGGTCACGGAACGCAATTATGAACGCATCATCAAACAAATTTCGGTTGACAGTTGCAAAATTTCGAAAATTGATATTAACTTTGCGGCGCCGGACAGATTGGCGGAACATCCCTATATCCCGCCGCGTCTGTTGAGGAAAATTCTGAAAGGAAGACAATTGAAAGGAGGTTGGAGTACACTGCAGGAGATGATCGATGAGAACATACTGTCGCGGGAGGAGGCGGAACGTCTGCGTCCCTATCTGCGATTCGGTGTACGTCGGGAAACGAACGAAAGGTAATCCCCGCGCCAGGCGGAGGCCGAAAGAGTATCCGCACAACTTTCAATTTTGACTGAAACATTAAAAAACAATCGAATATGATTATCATGCCGGTAAAAGAGGGCGAAAATATCGAAAAGGCCCTCAAGAAATTCAAACGGAAGTATGAACGGACGGGTGTCCTGAAAGAGTTGCGTCGTCGTCAGTATTTCACCAAGCCGTCGGTGGCAAAACGTGAGGCAAAGCAGCACGCAATTTACGTCGCTCACATGAACCGCGACGACGAATAGGAGATCTTTCTGAATCTGAGCATAATGAAGCAACATCCACTCCGGATGTTGCTTTTTTTTGTTGCAAAAATTTGACTCTTTGATGTCATGAGTCTCATTTTTTTGTATATTTAGCGGGAAATTCTGAAAACCTTTTACAGGTTGGGTTGGTTAACTTAAATTTATTTAACATGAAAAAACTTCTATTAGGCACATTGGCCGTGATGCTTGCGACATTTTCCGGTTGCAAGTATGATGATACCGACGTGCAGGACCGGTTGGGAAATCTGGAGAACAAGGTGACGGAGATCGAAGCCCTTGTCAGGACGCTCAACTCGCAGATCGGAACCCTGCAGTCGCTCATCAATGGCAAACTCTTCATCACGGGAGTAACGGAGAATTCCGATGGAAAGGGTTATACGCTGTCGCTCGTATCCGATACGGGAACCGTCTCGACCATTGTCATCGAAGACGGTGAGGACGGTCAGAAAGGTGATGACGGTGCGACACCCAATCTTGGCGTGAAACAGGATTCCGACGGGAAGTACTATTGGACGATCGACGGCGAATTCATCGTTGCCGATGGAAAGAAAATGCCCGTTTCCGGCGAAGACGGCGTAACTCCCGAGTTCAAGGTCGAGAACAGTACGCTGTATGTCTCCTATGGCGACGGCGAATGGACCTCGTGCGGAGCCTTGTTCGATCTCGGTGCACTGGCGCTGATCAAGGACGTAGCACTCAGCGAAGATGGCCGTTATGTCATGCTGACGCTCGTTGACGGCTCGGTCGTGACGTTCGAACTCTACAAGGAGTTTGGTATTTCATTCGAAACAACCTCCGATTTCCTGAAGCCCGGTCAATCGGCAGATATTCCTTTTGTATTGACTGGTGCCGATGAAAATGCGGTTGTCGAGGCCATCGCCCAGGGTAACTGGAAGGCCGAGGTGACGATGGATGGTACGACCGGCGGTACAGTGACCGTTACGGCTCCCGAAGATTCCGTTACGGGTCGTGTGATCGTGCTGGCAAACGACGGCGGTACGAAGACCGTCATGAAGACTCTGACGTTCCTTTCTGGTGTGATGAACGTCTCGACCCAGTCGCAGGAGGTTCTCTCCGTCGGCGGCACTCTGAAGTTTGAACTGCAGACCGACCTGGAGTATGACGTGGTGATTCCCGAAGAGGATCAGTCCTGGATCTCGGTGGCCGATACCCGCAGCGAGGTGCGTGACGAGACGTTGACCTTTACCGTTGCGGCCAATTCGCTGGGCGAGGAGCGTTCGTCTCTCATTGAGCTGAACAGCAACGGTGTCGTAGTTGAAACACTGTTGATCTATCAGTATCCCCATTTCGATCCCGCCGCTTTCGTGGTGAAGGTCGTACCTGTAGCAGCTGATAAAACGGTAAGCCTTCCGTTCGACGGTACGGTCGATGTAACGATCGACTGGGGCGACGGCACAGCCGATGAGGCGGTAACGAACGTGGCCCCCACCCATACCTATGCCGAAGCCAAGGAGTATATCGTGACGGTAAAGGGGTCTGTAAGCGAACTGAACAACCTGAAGGTAAATACCAAATACAGATCGACGGTGACCGAGGTCATGCAGTGGGGACAACTGGGCCTGACGTCGCTGAAGAGCGCTTTCGATACCAACAAGAGCCTCGTGTCGGTGGTTTTGCCGCCTGCGGAGGGTGCATTCGCCAAGGTGACTACGACGGAAAACATGTTCGACACCTGTACGGCGCTGGTATCCGTTCCGACCGGACTCCTCGACCAGTGCGCGCTGAACGAATCGGCCGCTTCGATGTTCTACAATTGCGAGAACCTCGCATCGATTCCTGCCGGACTGTTCGACGACTGTATCGCGATGACTTCGATCAAGGCTGCATTCAGCGGATGCGAGAAGCTGGCAAGCATACCCGACGGACTGTTCGACAACTTGACGGAGGTAACCGACATGTCGAACCTTTTCACTGACTGCAGCGCATTGGTGAGCCTGCCCGACGGAATATTCAAGAACCAGACGAAGGTGACGGCGATGAATACGCTGTTTTCGGGCTGTTCGTCGCTGAAGTCGGTTCCGGCCGATCTGTTCAAGTCGCAGACCGAGGTGACGGGCGCCGGAATGATCTTCAGGTATTGCTCGTCGCTGACGTCGTTGCCCGAAGGCATTTTCGATTCGTTTACGAAGGCGACGAACATCAATTCGATGTTCTGCGGCTGTACGTCGATGGAGAACCTTCCCGCCGGCATCCTTTCGAAGGTCGGAACCGAAATGGCGGAAGGGGGCAAACTGAACATCTCCTCGCTTTTCAGGGATTGCGTGAAGATGACCGAATTCCCGTCGCTGCCGAATGTGAAGATCGGAAATGTCGCAACCATGTGGCAGGGATGTACGGCCATGACGACGCTGCCGGCGGGATACTTCCCGCAGGATTGCGCTTCCTGTACTTCGATCGCCAACATGTTCAACGGCTGCACGTCGCTTCGGGCCATACCGGCCGGGCTGTTCGACGGATTTGCGGGCGTTACCTCTTCGTCGGCGGTATTCCAGGGCTGCACGTCGCTTGAGACGCTGCCCGAAGGCTTGTTCGACGACATGGTCAAGCCGACGACCATCGCCAATATCTTCAAAGGGTGTACGGCTCTCGTCTCGCTGCCGGCAGGGCTCTTCGACTCCATGACGAAGATCACGACGTTCACTTCGGCATTCGAAGGCTGTGCGAACTTCACCGGCGAATCGCCCTATACGATGGTCGGTGCGGATGACGGGCAGGTTAAAGTCCATCTTTATGAGCGGGCCGATTATCCCGATCTGTTCACAGCGCCGAAAACCTATAAGTCGGTATTTACCGGTTGCGAGAAGATGGCCGATTATGCTTGGATTCCGATCGATTGGGGCGGGATCAGTGACGGCACGATGGCCGCTCCGACCGTGACGATTACCTCCTCGAACCCCGAAGGTGAGGAGTATTATGCCCTGTCGTTCAATATCAAAGGTACGGAATTCATCTCCGGTAAATACGCGTTCGGAACAAAGAGCGCAATGGATGAGGCTGTCGCTGAGTTCGATGGTGATTTAACCAAGGTCTGCAACCGTTATGGTGCGACGTTAAGCTCTTCACAACTTGCCGGCCTGATGTCGGAGTCGGGAATAACGTTAAATGCGTCGGATCTTGATGCCAATACGGAATATTCGCTGATCGTAGTGGGAACCAACGTACATGGCACTTGTAGCGAACGTTGCAATGCTGCAACTGCTGCATGGCCGCAGGGCGATCCGAATTACGAACGTTATGTAGGTACATGGACCGTGACGACAACCTCGTCGGAGGTGTTGCAGAAACCTCAGACCTATACTATTCAGATCGAACCTTATCGTGTCAACGAAAGTTTCAAGATCTTTGATTGGGGTATTACGACTTTGGGCAGCCGCGAGAACGAAGCTCCCATCATCATGACCTATAATGCTGCCGACGGAACGGTCGATGTGAATCTGTATGATCCTCTGGGAATGTACTACTTCACTTATTACATCTATACGCGGTACCATTTCCTTGATGCGGAAACTTCCGAATATTGGTTGTGGATATCGAAAGATTCCCTTGTCGATATAGAGTATGCTTCCGACAAGAATGAGATTACGATTACTTGCGGGACCTTCAATAACGGTACAGATCAACAGGTTTCAGGATTCGATTATGTCCTGTATTATGACGGGTCGTATTTCGAGGCAAAGGATTTGTTTAAACCCGGATATCTGATCGATGATTCGAAAGCCGATTATGGCGTAGGTCCTTATACGCTGACCAAGACTGCCGCTGCGACGACTTCGGCAAGACATCTTGAGACGTCGGAACCCAAATTCCTGAATGATAAGTTGCAGCCGTCGAAGAAACTTGTCCAGAATTTGCCGGTTGGAGCTTATGGCATGAAGATGATCTCCGTGCGATAGTCCGGAAGATTGTTGCAACAGTTTGATACTTCGGTTAGGGAACGCCCGAACCGAAGTATTTTTTTGGTAATGATGTCAGGTAATGATGCCAAAACGGTTGGTGAGAGCAACCGACAAGGGGAGTGAATCAACTGATTCACTCCCCTTGTTTTTGACTGATTATCCGTTGTTGCCGTTTCGGAAAAGATGCCGTTTTGCGGAGTCCTTGCAGGGGGGGGGAAGCGTGCGCGGACGAAACGGGGTGCGGCAGCCGGACGGGAAACATCGGGGGCCGGCGGCGCGGAATGGTCCGAAGCGTCGGGAGAGATGCTGTCACAGGAGCGTGCATGGGACGGGATTCGGCAACGCCGGATCTTGCCGCCACGCGGCTGGCTATCGGGCGCAATCCAGCGGCGTCGTGCACTCCACGATCCGCTCTTCAAAATAGCGTTTTACATCCTCCCACCGGTAATAGGGCGCCAGCTCGCTCTCCATGCGGAGGCGTACCTCCCGTTCATTGAAGAGGAATTTTACCAGAATCTCGTCGCTGCCCGGCCGGCGGTAGAAAATCCATTGGATGTTGGTCGCCATCGGCGTGACACGCCAGCAGCTCCATGCCGCATCGACCTTGCGGTAATCGCTTTCACGGCCGTCACAGCCCTCGACACCCATCAGCGCGACCAGCGGAATGACATTGCGGTCGTGGCCGTAACGTAGCGAGGCGGCGAAATTCTCCGTAGCGATTGCTTCGTCGGCCTCTTCGACAAAATTGCGCAGCAGGGGCACTGCATCGCTCATGATCCGGTGCCCGAATTCGGCCGACGGCCCCGCTTCGAGATACATCTGATAGTTTCGTACCATATAGTGGCTGTACAACTCCTCCGGCGTGAAGAGATCGTACAGCGTCAGGTCCAGATAATCGACGTCCTGCGCTACCGACGCCATGCAATAGATATCGATGGCGAAGCGAAGACGCTGCTTGGCGTTGCCTGCACGCTGCGGATCGGTCATCAGCGAACGGATCAGACGTGTGGGGTCACACTCCTTGGCCCGCAGCCGCGCAATGCGCGGCTGAATCTCTTTGGCGACCTTGTGCGCCTCCTCCATGCTGAACATGTAATCGAGATAACGCTCGCTTGCCTCGCGTGTGATCTCGATGGCGGGATTCAGCTCCTTGAGCCGTTCGTTGGAGGCCGCCATGCTCAGCATGCAGCGCGGCACGAGCGTCGAACGGCTGCGGATACGGCAGATCCGGCCGTCGGCCGTCGAGAAAACTTCGGGGAAAGAACGGTACATCCGTTCGGCGATGTTGCGGTGTTCGCGCACCCCGCGCGGCGAAAGGTCGCCGTAACGGTCGCGGGCGTCATCGGCAAAGCGTTCGATCCGGCGATAGGCCTCTTCTCCGAGCGGAGTCAATTCTCCTGCTTCGTGCGCCTCCCGCAGAATCCTGACGGGACGTTCGTAAACCCCTTCCGACGCATGCCAGCGCGATCCGTGTCGACCGTAATGACTGATATAGAACGGCTTGTATCCGTCGGGCGCCGGAGTCGCCGCGTCGCGGGGATGATCTTCGTAGGAGTAGTAGAAAGCCGCCGTGCGGTTCAGGTCCGCAAGCGTCTGCTCTTTGGTGCTCTGCGCCGTAACGCTGCCGGCAAGCAGAATGCCGGCCATGAGGAGAATCGTGCGTCGTTTCATCTTTATATCCATATATCCATATATCCATATCCATTGATTTCTGATCTGTCTGCCGGTTACCGTCCGGAATCCGCTGCCGGCGCAAGCGGAGAGCTTGCCGAAATCCCCGTCCGCGTTGCCGCTCTTCCGTACCGGCCCCGCCGGCACCTCCTTGCGGGAGACATGGCTGACAAAGTTACGATTTGCATGGAGATTTACAAACGCCTGATGGATTTTTCTTCGATTTTTCTGTCGGAAACGAAGATTGTTGCGTAAAAATCCTTACCTTTATCCAACCAAATGAAACGAAACCAAATTCGATTAATTTTATTTTACCAATCACATGAAACGACTGATGATTCTTGCAGCGTCGCTGTTTGCTGCATTCGCCGTGTCGGCACAGGACTATCACATCACATTATGGGACAACTCGACGGCTCCGACCTCGAACGGCCTGACGGGCGAGGAGGTGACGCCGAAATCCGGTGTGGTTACCAATACCCAGTCGGCCGAAATCTGGATCTACAAGGCCGATCCCGCAAAGGCGACCGGACAGGCTATTGTCTTCTGCCCCGGCGGCGGTTACTCCCAGCTGTCGGTCGGTAACGGCCACACGACCTGCAAGTGGCTTGCAGAGAACGGTATTACAGGCGTAATGCTGAAATATCGTCTGCCCAACGGCCATTCGGAAATTCCGCTCAACGATGTGGACAAGGCGGTGGCTACCGTGCGCGAAATGGCGGACGAGTTGGGCGTGGATCCTCACAAGGTGGGTGTCTCCGGTACCTCGGCCGGCGGTTATCTGGCAGGTTCGGCCGGTATCATGTCGAAGACAAAACCCGACTTCATGGTTCTTATCTATCCGGTTGTGTCGAGCGATCCCGACAAGCGTCATCTGGGGACCTTCCAGCAGTTGGTAGGCAAGGAAAATGTCGAGACGGAGGCTGTGAAGTTCTCGCTGGAGAAACTTGTGGACGACACCACCTGCCCGGCTCTGATCTTCCACAGCGATGACGACAAGGTCGTACCCGCAATCAATGCCGCTTTGCTCTATCAGAAACTCAAGGAGCACGGAATCAAGGCTTCGTTGCACATCTATCCCTCCGGCGGTCACGGTTGGGGCATGAGCAAAAAGTTCCGTTACCACGAGAATTTCAAGGCTGCAACCCTCGACTGGCTCAAGGTCATCAATGCCGAGGCCGACAAAAAGGCTGCCGCAGCGAAAAAGTAGCTTTGGATTTTAGATAAAGTGCGTTTGGCGTGCCGCAAGGCCGCATGACTCCGACTCCGGAAAAGTTTCGGCTTTTCCGGAGTCGTTTGTCTCTTGGCGGCCGATTTCACTCAGAGCACGGTGGCGAAAAATCGGGGTCGGAGCTGTCGTGTGGGCAGGAAAATTCGTGTTCGGCAGAAGGTCAATCGGAATCCGGCGGCGCGTTCTCACCGGGTTGTTGACGGGCAGGTCCGGCAGGCGGTGTCGTGTTTGTGTATCGGCGGCAGGAAGCGTCCCGGTTTCCGGAGAAGGCTCACCTGTGAGGTGTCGAAAAACGGAGCCGGGAATGTCGGGGATGGAGTCGGACGAGAGTCTTTTCGTGGATGGGAATCAGGCTGCAACGGGACTTGGTGCAGGATAAGGCAGGGTAGGGCAGTTGTGTCCCCGCTTCTTCCGGAACGGAACCTCTTGGAAGGCTTTGGCGCGGGGTTACTGCGGAATGAAGATATAGGTGATGGTGCCGTTCTGTCGGGCGGGGGCCGAATCGTTGATGTCGAAATAGGAGTTGCGGGCCGCCTCTACGGCCGTGGTGCGCATGCAGTCGTCGCCACCCGACACGACGGAGGCATTGATCACCTCGCCGCCCCGGTTTACGGTAATGCGGACAACCACCTCGCCGCCCCCTTCACAGCGATAGGCCGGGACGACCAGATGTCGTGAATAGCGAATCGGATCAACCAGCGAAAAGGACACCGTTACGCGCCCCTGTACCTTCCGGTCGGAGGGTTTCTCCTCGGCCGGTGCCGCCGCGTCACGTCCTTCCCGGATGGCGGCTGCTTCGGCCAGGCCCTGTTCATAGGCTTCGCGGTTCGCCCGCATGCGTGCCTGCGCCGCGTCGGCATCGGCATTGAGTGCCTCCGTATTCGTCCCCCGGTCGTCGCGCAGCGATGCGTCCAGTCGGGCATGTTCGTTCGATACGTCGTTGTGGATGTTCTCCCAGTCGATCTGTTCCTGCTGCATCTGCCGCCAGCGGACCTCCTCTTCAAGCCGTTCCTTCTGCGCGACCAGCTGCTCCATGTCCTCCAGATCGATGTAGAATCCCTGTGCGTGGCGCGTGCCGCCCACGATGATCTTCGAACTGACGAAGGCGATGGCCAGAACCAGATAGGCTATCAGCGTAACACACAACCCCACCCGGTGGTCGAATGCCCACTCTCCGGCATCCTCCCGCCGATTGTCAAAGGGAAGCTGTATCTTGGGCCGCCTGCCGTGCACCTGTGGATCGTCTGAGGTCATCGTTCGGAAGATTTTGCGCAAAAATAGCGTTTTTTAACCAAAAATTCGTATCTTTGCGCACGTTTATGAAACTGAAAAATTAATTTTTTTCAATATGCCTGTCAAACAACGAACCCTTAAAGCTCCCATCTCCTTCTCCGGTACGGGGCTCCATACGGGCGTTAAGGTCTCCATGACGATCAACCCCGCAGGTGTGGACAACGGTATCGTTTTCCGTCGTATCGATTTGGAAGGAACCCCTGTCATCCCCGCATTGTGCGACTTCGTGACCGACACCTCGCGCGGTACGACCATCGAGGCGAACGGCGCAAAGGTGGCTACCATCGAACACCTCATGTCCGCACTCTGGACTCTCGGCGTCGATAACGCACAGATCGATATCGACGGCCCCGAAACCCCCATCATGGACGGTTCGGCTCTCGAATACGCCCGTCGGATTGTCGAGACCGGAACGGTGGAACAGGATGCTGAAAGAAAATACTACCAGGTGACCGAGAAGATGGTCTATACGATCCCCGACAAGGGCGTATCGATCATCATCTATCCCGATGAGGAGTTCTCGGCCTCGGTGCATGTCGATTACAACTCGAAAGTCGTCGGAAACCAGTATGCCACGTTCCTGCCCGATGACGACTATGCGGAGAAGATCGCTCCCTGCCGGACCTTCGTTTTCCTGCATGAACTCGAACCGCTCTTCAAGATGAATCTCATCAAGGGCGGAGATCTGGACAATGCCATCGTGGTGGTCGAGAATCCCGTCTCCGACGAGCAGCTCGACCATCTCAAGAAGATCTTCCACAAGGATGACATCCGGATTACGGGCGGTTACCTGAACAATCTGGAGCTGCGCTTTACCAACGAACTCGCCCGTCACAAACTGCTCGACCTGCTGGGTGACCTGGCACTGCTCGGCCTGCGCATCAAGGGCCGCGTATGGGCGTCGCGCCCCGGGCACTTTGCCAATACGGAGTTCATGAAACAGCTGCGTCGTACGATCCGCAAGGAGGGTGAGCGTCCCCGGTTCATTTACGACTGCCGCCGTCCGCCGATTTACGATATCAACGATATTCGCCGGATGCTGCCTCATCGTCCGCCGTTCCTCCTTGTCGATCGGATCTTCCATGTCGATGACACCTCGATCGGCGGAATCAAGAACGTTACGATGAACGAACCCTTCTTCGTGGGCCACTTCCCCAATGAACCGATCATGCCGGGAGTGCTCATCGTCGAAGCCATGGCTCAGTGCGGCGGCATCATGGTCCTGCGGAACATTCCCGATCCGGAGAACTATTCGACCTACTTCATGAAGATCGACGGCGTGAAGTTCAAGCACAAGGTCATTCCCGGAGATACGCTCCAGTTCGAACTCCATCTGACGGAGCCGATCCGTCGCGGTGTCTGCGTGATGGATGCCAAGGCGTTTGTCGGTGAGACGCTCGCCTGCGAGGCGACGTTGATGGCTCAGGTCGCCAAAACGAAGAAATAGTCCGTTCCACGGCCCCGGACGCAACCTCGTGCGAGGATGCCTGTGGCACGGAACCGTAAAACGATAATGCATGATCAGCAATTTAGCGTACGTACATCCCGATGCGAAGATCGGACAGAACGTAACCATAGAACCTTTTGCCTGTATTGCGGGTGATGTCGTCATCGGTGACGACTGCTGGATCGGTCCCTGTGCCGTGATTCATGACGGAGCCCGTCTCGGCAAGGGCTGCAAGGTCCATTCGGGGGCATCGATTGCCTGCCTGCCGCAGGATCTGAAGTTCAAGGGCGAATATTCGACGGCCGAGATCGGCGACTACAACGACATCCGCGAATGCGTGACCATCGCCCGGGGTACGGCTTCGCGCGGCAAGACGGTTGTCGGCAGCCACAATCTGCTGATGGCCTATGTGCATATCGCCCATGACGATGTGGTGGGCAGCCATTGTGTGATTGCAAACCGCGTGTCGCTGGCCGGAGAGGTCGAAGTGGGTGACTGGGCCGTTATCGGCGGCCATGCGGCGGTCCACCAGTGGGTGCATATCGGCGAGCATACGATGATTCAGGGCGGAGCGCTCATCGGTCAGGATGTGCCTCCCTATATTACGGTTACGAAGGACAACGTCTTTGCCGGCATCAACCGGATCGGTTTGAGCCGTCGTGGATTTACAACCGAACAGATCGACATCATTCACAATGCGGCCCGGATTCTTTTCCAGAGCGGAATGAATTTCATGAACGGTTGCGACGAGGTTGAACGCAAGGTGGCGCAGTCGCCCGAACGCGACAGGCTGGTGAAGTTCATCCGCGAGTCGAAACGAGGGGTCAGCAAGCAATACGGTGTAAAATAACCCGGGAGCCTGTCATGAAACTTTTTGCCGGATATCGATTTTTGACGATATCCGGCTTTTTTGTGTGCTGTGGAACGGTGCTGTGGAACGGTGCTGTGGAACGGTGCGGCCGGCGGAGCGGTCGCGGTTCCGGATCGCCGGCCGGAGGATCGTCTCTTGCGGCCGGTCGTTTTTTATGCTGAATATCGCGAAGCATCTATCTTTTTTGCCGAAATGTTTGCGGTTGACGGGATTTTTCGTATATTTGCGACGTGAAAAGTGAAATAAGGGGACGGAAAGTCCCCTTATTTCGTAAATGTATCGAAAAAAATCATGATCGATTGCCAGAAAATACGCGCGCTTGCCGAAGCTCAACTTGTTGACACCGATGTCTATGTCATCGATTGCAGGGTCTCGCCGTCAAACGAAGTGGAACTGCTGCTCGACAGTGACACCTCCGTGCAACTTGAAACCTGCGCGGCTGTCAATCGTGCGATCAATGACGCCATGGCCGATGACGAGGAGGATTTTTCGCTTACGGTGGCGTCGGCCGGCATCGGCGAGGAGCTGAGATGCCTGCGTCAGTATCGGAAACTGATCGGCCGTCCCGTCGAGGTGCTTCTCACAAACGGAACGAAGATCCTTGCACTGCTTGAGGCCGCCGATGAAGGGGGAATCACCCTGTCGTATGAAGAGCGGC
This sequence comes from uncultured Alistipes sp., assembly GCA_944322375.1. Lineage (GTDB taxonomy): Bacteria > Bacteroidota > Bacteroidia > Bacteroidales > Rikenellaceae > Alistipes. The sequence goes on along the minus strand of CALUOX010000043.1, from coordinate 5,576 downwards.
AGGCGGTCGAAGGGAAAAAGCGCCGGCAACTCGTGAAGGTCGTCAGGGAGTACCCCTTCGACGAGGTCAAGTACACGAAAGAGTACCTGGATTTCAAGTGAAAAACATAAAACTGAGATAACAACATCATGGACAATCTGAATCTGATCAGCAATTTCGCTGAGTTCAAGGAGCTGAAAAACATCGACAAGAGTACGATGATCGGTGTGCTGGAAGACGTATTCCGCCACGCCCTCCAGAAGCAGTATGAATCGGATGAGAATTTCGACGTGATCATCAATCCCGAAAAGGGCGACCTCGAAATCTGGCGAAACAGAACGGTCGTGGCAGACGATCAGGTCGAGAATCCCAATACGCAGATCGGGGTCTCGGAGGTCAAGGCGATCGATCCGACCTATGAAATCGGCGATGAATATGCCGACGAGATCAAACTGTCGTCGTTCGGCCGTCGTACGGTGCTGTCGCTGCGTCAGAACCTCGCTTCGCGGATCCTCGATCTGGAAAAGGCAAGCCTTTACGAGAAGTATTCGCAGCAGGTGGGTGAGATCATCACCGGAGAGGTCTATCAGGTCTGGAAACGCGAGGTGCTGATCCTGGACGAGGAGGAGAATGAACTTGTACTCCCCAAATCGGAGCAGATTCCCAACGACTTCTACCGCAAGGGCGACACGATCAAGGCGATCGTCAAGACGGTGGAGATGAACAACAACCAGCCGCGCATCATCCTTTCGCGTACGGCCAACCAGTTCCTCGAACGGCTCTTTGAACAGGAGGTTCCCGAAATCGCCGACGGTCTGATCACGATCAAGAAGATCGCGCGGATCCCGGGAGAGCGGGCCAAGGTGGCTGTTGAATCCTACGATGAACGTATCGACCCGGTGGGTGCGTGCGTCGGCATGAAGGGCTCGCGTATCTACGGCATCGTCAAGGAGCTGCGCAACGAGAACATTGACGTGGTGAACTATACGACCAATACGCAGCTGATGATCCAGCGGTCGCTCAATCCGGCCAAGATCTCGTCGATCACCATCGACGAGGAGAAAAAGACCGCATCGGTCTATCTCAAGCCCGATCAGGTGTCGCTGGCCATCGGCAAGGGCGGTTTGAACATCCGTCTGTCGAAGATGCTGACAGGGTATGATATCGACGTATATCGCGAAGTGGAGGAGGAGGATGTGGATCTCAATGAATTCCGTGACGAGATCGACTCCTGGATTATCGATGCGTTGAAGGCTGTCGGCTGCGATACGGCCAAGAGCGTACTGGAGCTTCCGGTCGAGGAGATCGCTTCGCGTGCCGATCTGGAGCTGGAACAGGCCCAGAAGGTCGTGGAGATCCTCAAGGCCGAATTCGAATAGCGGGCGGAGCCGGCCCGCGGATGCGGGTTCCGGTCGAATGGACGTTGCCGGCATGAGGCGGCGCACGGACGGCCCGAAGGTGCGGACAACAACGGAAACGGAAGAAAAGAAAGACAATATAACCGGAAGATAACGAGTAAGGGAGACAACGAAAAAAGGAGAACAGACAATATGGCAAATGAGAGAAGAATAAGGCTTATTCAGGTCGCGAAGGAGTTCAACGTGGGAATCAATACCATCACGGATTTCCTCCAGAAGAAAGGTGTCAAAAGCGACGGTTCGCCCAATGCGTTGGTCGATCCCGAAACCTATGCCCTGCTGGAAAAGGAGTTCGGGTCGGGGCGTGCCGCCGGTAGCGAACGAATCAACATCCGGGAACGGATCGCCCAGAAGCAGGCGACGGTTTCACTCGATGAGACTCCGTCGAAGGGCGGAAAGGAGGATGGTGAACTCTTTGTCAAGAGTACGGTCATCTCCGTAAAGGACGAGGTTGCCAGCCGTGGCCCGAAGATTCTCGGGAAGATCGATCTTCCGGGAACGACACCCAGGAGTGCCGAACCGGCTCCCGCACCGAAACCGGAGGCTGCGGTGGAGGTCAAGCCGGCTCCCGCTGAGAAAGAAGCCGGTTCCGGGCAGCATGCGGCTCCGGCCGAGGTAAAAACTGAAGCGCCGAAACCCGAGACGTCGAAACCGGCATCCGCAGCCGTTGCACCGGAGCCTTCCGTGAAGGAGCCGGAGAGCCCGGCAGCAGCTGGCGCCGTGCCGCAATCCGCAGTCAAGGGATCCGGTCCGGTAACGTCGGCAGCGGCGTCTGCATCGGCTTTAACTCCGACTTCAACTCCGGCCTCGACGACCCCGAAAACTCCGCGGATGCCGGAAAAACCGGCTGCACCGGCCCGTCCGATGGCATCGGTCGAGGCGCAACAGAAGACTTATGACGAACGTCAGGCGGAGAAGCGTGACGACATATTCCGTCCCGCGACGGAGACTCTGAGCGGTCCGCAGGTGTTGGGCCGTATCGACGTGTCGTCGATGGTGCCGGGCGGCCGTCACAAGCGGAAACGGCTCTCCAAGGAGAAGGTGGATGTCAGCCGTGCCCAGAATGCCGGACGCGGCAACGGCGGCAATGGGGGCAATGGCGGCAACGGAAACAACGGTGGTAATGGCGGCAACGGCTCCCGCGGCGGCAACGGCGCGAATGGCGGTCGGGGAGGCGGTGCCCAGGCACATGCCGGTGAAGGTCGCCGCAAAAAGGCCGCACGTGCTCCAAAACCCGTTCTCCGTCCCGAAGTAAGCGATGAAGAGGTAGCAAAGCAGGTAAAGGATACCCTGGCGCGTCTGACGGCAAAGGGCGCCAAGTCGAAGGGTGCAAAATATCGTAAGGAGAAACGGGAACTGGTCGCCGAGCGCATGAACGAGGAGATGGAACGCGAACAGAAGAAGCGTTCGATCCTTCGCGTGACCGAATTCGTGACGGTCAGCGAACTGGCTACCATGATGAATGTCTCGGTCAACGAGGTGATCTCGGCCTGCATGAATCTCGGTCTGATGGTTTCGATCAACCAGCGGCTTGATGCCGAAGCGATGGTGGTTGTGGCCGAAGAGTTCGGATTCTCCGTAGAGTTCGTCTCGGCCGACATTCAGGAGGCGATCGGTGACGACGAGGTGGACGACGAGTCGAAACTCGTGCCGCGTCCGCCCATTGTGACGGTCATGGGCCATGTCGATCACGGTAAGACCTCGCTGCTGGACAACATCCGCAAGACGAATGTCATCGAGGGTGAGGCCGGCGGTATCACGCAGCATATCGGTGCCTACAGCGTCGAGCTCAACGGCCGCAAGATCACCTTCCTCGATACGCCGGGTCACGAGGCATTTACGGCCATGCGTGCCCGTGGTGCGAAGATCACCGACGTGGCGATCATCATCGTGGCGGCCGACGACAACGTCATGCCGCAGACGGTCGAGGCGATCAACCACGCGCAGGCGGCCGGTGTGCCGATGGTCTTTGCCATCAACAAGATCGATAAGCCCAACGCCAATCCCGACCACATCAAGGAGCAGCTCGCTCAGATGAACTATCTGGTTGAGGACTGGGGTGGAAAATATCAGAGTCAGGACATCTCGGCCAAGAAGGGCATCAACCTGGACAAGCTGCTTGAGAAGGTGCTTCTGGAGGCCGACCTGCTCGATCTGAAGGCCAATCCCGACCGCAAGGCGCAGGGTACGGTGATCGAATCGACCCTTGATCGCGGCCGCGGTTACGTGGCGACGGTGCTCGTGCAGAACGGTACGCTGCATGTCGGAGACATTATGCTCTCCGGCATCCATACGGGCCGTGTGAAGGCGATGTTCAACGAGAACGGCAAGAAGGTGACCGAGGCGGGACCCTCGACGCCCGTGCAGGTGCTCGGTCTGAACGGTGCGCCGCAGGCGGGTGACAACTTCAATGTCATGGATGACGAGCGCTCGGCCCGTGAAATCGCCAACAAACGTGAACAGCTGCAGCGCATACAGGGTATCATGACCCAGAAACACGTCACGCTCGATGAGATCGGACGCCGTATCGCCATCGGTTCCTTCAAGGAGCTCAATATCATTGTCAAGGGCGACGTGGACGGTTCGGTCGAAGCAATGGCCGGTTCGCTGATCAAGCTCTCGAAGGAGAGCGTGCAGGTCAATGTGATTCATGCCGCCGTGGGCCAGATCTCCGAATCGGATGTGCTGCTGGCTGCCGCATCGAATGCCATCATCGTCGGATTCCAGGTGCGTCCGTCGGCCGCAGCCCGCAAGATCGCGGAAAAGGAGGAGATCGAGATCCGTCTCTATTCGATCATCTACGACGCCATCAACGATATCAAGGATGCCATCGAGGGTATGCTGGAGCCGGTCATGAAGGAGGAGATTGTCTGCTCGGCCGAAGTGATGGAGATCTTCAAGATCTCGAAGGTCGGTACGGTGGCCGGCTGTGTCATCCGCGAAGGCAAGCTGCAGCGTTCGACCCCCATCCGTGTCATCCGTGACGGTATCGTGATCTACACCGGAAAGTTAGGTTCGCTCAAACGCTTCAAGGACGATGTCAAGGAGGTCGTTTCGGGTCAGGACTGCGGTCTGAACATCGAGTCGTTCAACGATATCCGTGTGGGCGATATCGTCGAGGGATACGAACAGGTCGAGGTGAAACGAAAATAACAGGTATCAGTAAGTCAGAAACCCAACTATTAAAAATAATCAAGAAGGAAAGTAATGAATACTCCGATCAAATTCACAACGGCCGAAGAGGCCGTGAAGGTCATCAAATCGGGCGACCATGTCCATCTGAGTTCGGTTGCATCGGCCCCGCAGTGCCTGATCAAGGCGATGTGCGCACGCGGTGAAGCCGGCGAGTTGAAGAACGTTCACGTACACCACCTCCATACGGAGGGTCCGGCTCCCTATGCCGATCCGAAGTTCGAGGGGGTCTTCCAGCTTGATTCGTTCTTCGTGGGCAGCAATGTCCGCAAGGTGACGCAGAGCGGCTATGCCGATTATATTCCGATCTTCCTCTCGGAGACGCAGCGTCTGTATCGTTGCGGCGCCGTGCCGTGCGACGTGGCGATGATCCAGGTCTGCCCGCCCGACAAACACGGTTACGTGTCGCTCGGTACGTCGGTCGATGCCACGCTGGCAGCCGTTGAGACGGCGAAGACCGTCATTGCCGTTGTGAACAAGTATGTTCCCCGGTCGTTCGGCGACGCCATCATTCCGGTATCGAAGATCGACATGTTCGTGCAGGACGATCAGCCGCTGATTGAGGCGAAATTCGCCGAGCCGAGCGAGACGGAAAAGGCTATCGGACGGAACTGTGCCGCCCTGATCGAGGACGGTGCAACGCTGCAGATGGGTATCGGTGCGATTCCCAACGCCGTGCTGGCCCAGCTGGGCAACCACAAGAATCTGGGTATCCACACCGAGATGTTTGCCGACGGCGTGCTGCCGCTCGTCCGCAAGGGCGTCATTAACGGCGAGGCGAAACATATCGACAAGGGTATGATGGTCTCGACCTTCCTGATGGGCTCGAAGGAGGTGTATGACTTCATCGACGACAACCCCAGCGTGCGGATGATGGACGTGGGTTATACGAACGACCCCTACATCATCTCGAAGAACGACCGCGTGACGGCCATCAACTCGGCCCTTCAGGTCGATCTGACGGGTCAGGTCTGCGCCGACTCGATC
>CALUOX010000042.1 GCA_944322375.1 uncultured Alistipes sp. | reverse complement strand
TTGCAATTCTCGGGAAAAAGCGCTATTTTTAACACAGAAAGGAGCACGCATCTCCCGGAGTACGGTTCAACGCATTGTTTACCGTGCATTGGCGGAGGAGGGTGTGCAGGGAAAGAAAAGTCCCCATGTTCTGAGACATACCTTTGCGACCGCGTTGCTGAACCACGGGGCCGACATGCGCGAGATACAGGAGTTGCTGGGACACAGCACCTTGCAGGCGACGCAGGTTTATACGCACAACAGCATTGCGCAGCTGCAGGAGGTCTATGCGCGGGCGCATCCCCGGGAGCGCCGGATGGAGGACGAACAGTCTTGAGGCCGCACGCGCGATTCGAGTGCCGGCCAACTTCCGCAGTCCGGTCGAGGAAGGGGGGGGGTATGAGCAAAATCCAGTTGAGAAGCTGACCGTGCGATTCGATTGAGGGGTCGCCGCAGGACCCGACTGAGAGGTGACTTGTACGATCCGGACGAGGGCCCTCACTGGAGACTCAGCAGCGAACCTCGCATGTGATCCGGTTGTGAACCCGCCCGTGCGATTCGATTGAGGGGTCATCAAATGATCCGATAGGCCTGCTCGCAAGATCCGGTTGAGGGGCAACTCAAAAGATTCGATCGAGAGGCGGCCTATATGATCCGGATGTGAATCCTCGCTGGAGGCTCGACATCGAACCCCGCATGTGATCCGGTTGTAAACCCGCCTGCCCGATCTGATTGAGTGTTCTTACACATGGCTCGGTTGGACCTGCCCGCAGGATCCGGTTAAAGGACTGCCCGCACGATCCCTGCTGTAGATCCACACGCACGGCCCGGACATGAGTTCGTCCGTGCAACCCGGTTGAAACCCGCCCCGTGACCCGAAGGTCAAACCGACATCGGCAGGGCGGAAAACGATAGTCAAACCTTAAAATACAAGGCTATGAACGTACAGATTCAATCCGTAAAATTCGATGCCGACAGGAAGTTGGTCGAATTTATTGAGAACAAGATGACGAAATTGGAACGTTTCACCGATCGTACGACAGGTGCGGAGGTGATTCTCAAACTGGATAAGGATTTCGAGAAGGGAAACAAGGTGGCGACAATCACGCTGCACATGCCCGGAGAGGATCTTGTGGCGGAGCATCAGGCACGAAGTTTCGAAGAGGCGGTGGACGTGGCGATCGATGCGCTCAAGCGTCAGATCGAAAAGTTCAAGGAGAAAGCCAAGTAACGGACAGCATATGCACCGCATTGAGGTGCCATGAAAAAAGAGGATCTTCCGATCCTCTTTTTTCATGGCCGGCTCTGAACACCTGCCGGCTTTGATCCTCTCGGGGGGGGCACCAAGACGAGAGACTGCATGTTCCGGCAACATCTTCGCCATAATATATATAAGGTAATCCGGCGCAGATTCTCCTCCGTAGCACTTTTTTTACATTTTTTCAAAAAATAATTTATAAATAAAATTTTTTTTGCCTATATTTGTAACACGATTGAACCGGAAACGGGGGGGGGAAGAGGTCAGACCCAAAAGAGCGGTGAGATCGGGAAGATTAAAAGCAGAGAAGAAATGTTGACAAGTCGTACTTTGCAGAACTGGTGGTGGCACTCATTGATTCGCGTAAACAATGAGGCCTGCGTCGCTGTGAAGTAACAGATAGAACAGAATAATCGTAAGGAATCCGTTGTTTACCGAAACAACGGATTCTTTTTTTTACCCGTACAGAACACAAAACAATCAAACTCCAAAAAAACAAGGACCATGAAAACGAAAAAATTCCTTCTGACAGATCAACAAATTCCCACACAATGGTACAACGTCGCGGCCGACATGCCCAACAAACCGCTGCCGCCGCTCGATCCCCGGACCCGAAAGCCCGTCACACCCGAGCAGATGAACATGCTCTTTGCCGAAGAGCTCGTACGTCAGGAGTTCTCGCAGGAACGCTTCATCGATATTCCCGATGAAGTACGGGAGTGCTACCGTATCTGGAGATGCTCGCCGCTCGTTCGCGCATACTCGCTGGAGAAGGCTCTCGACACGCCGGCCCACATCTATTTCAAGAACGAAAGCGTCTCGCCGGCCGGATCGCACAAACCCAACACCGCACTGCCGCAGGCATACTACAACGCCCGACAGGGTATCAAACACCTTACGACAGAGACCGGCGGCGGACAGTGGGGTTCAGCCATTGCACTGGCAAGTCAGTACTTCGGCCTCGACCTCAAGGTCTTCATGGTCAAGGTCAGCTACCAGCAGAAGCCTTACCGCAAACTTCTGATGAACACGTGGGGCGCAGAGGTGATTCCTTCACCCAGCACGACGACCGAGGCCGGACGTCACGCCCTTGCGGCCGATCCCGACTGCTCGGGCAATCTCGGACTGGCAATCTCCGAAGCCGTGGAAACGGCCATGCAGCACCCCGAAGATACACGTTACTGCCTGGGAAGCGTTCTCAACCACGTTCTGCTGCACCAGACTGTCATCGGACAGGAGGCGCTTGTCCAGATGGAGATGGCGGGCGAAGAGCCCGACGTGGTGATCGGATGCTTCGGCGGCGGCTCCAACTTCGCGGGTATCGGCTTCCCGTTCCTGGGCCGCAAATTCCGCAAGGGCGGCAATACCCGCATCGTGGCGGTAGAACCGGCCTCCTGCCCCAAACTTACGCGCGGTGAGTTCCAGTACGACTTCGGCGACGTAGCGGGCATGACCCCCATGCTGCCGATGTACACGCTGGGGCATGATTTCCAGCCGGCCGACATCCACGCCGGAGGCCTGCGCTATCATGGAGCCGGCAGCCTCGTAAGTCAGCTGCTGCGCGACAAGCTGATCGAAGCCGTTGCCGTACCGCAACTGGAGACCTTCTCGGCCGGACTGCTCTTCGCCCGCACTGAAGGAATCGTTCCGGCGCCCGAATCAACCCACGCCATTGCCGTCGCCGTACGCGAGGCTCTGAAGGCGAAGGAGGAGGGACGGCAGCGCACCATTCTGTTCAACCTCTCGGGCCACGGGTTGATCGACCTCTATGCCTACGAACAATATTTCGAAGGCAAGCTGCAGGACTACAACCTGACGGATGCCGAACTGCACAAAACCATCGACCGGCTCGACAAGATCATCAAGTAACGACGTTCCTCCGTCTTCGGTCACAAGCAAGCGGTACGGGAATCCCCGTGCCGCTTGTCTTATTGCCCGCATGGGGCCTCCCGGGTCGAGGCACAGATGCAAACAGCTATGCGACAGACACTTTCCGGAAAGGCACCTGCCTCCAGGCCCCGCACGGATCCGCAACACGCCCCCATCGCACGACCGGCACACGGCATCCGGCCTCAATTCCACACCGGATACCCACAGTCCGGGGATCGAAAAAACTTTTTAAAAATCTCTAAAAAATTTGTCTTTTGCCATTAATTTTCTATTTTTGCACTTGAAGTCAAGTCAAAATTCGACATGAGAGCATTCGGTTTTGCATACGGTCACTTTTACTTTTTCTATTTTAACGGATAGGAAACGGGATCGTATGGCATGAATCGAAAACAATTGAATAACGTATGAATCCCGTTCCGTGCGAACGGGATTTTTTTATGACACACACATGAAACGAGTAACCATTCAGGGCGAAGCGGGTTGTTTCCACGAAGAGGCCGCACGACGTTATTTCGGAGAGGAGGCAATCGAGATCGTCCCCTGCACGACGTTCGAAACGCAATTCGAGCGCATGCGCAACGAGACGTCGCTTCTGGGCATCGTCGCCATCGAGAATACCATCGCCGGCAGCCTGCTGCAGAACCACGAACTGCTGCGGCGCAGCGAGCTCCAGATCATCGGCGAATACAAGCTCCGCATTTCACATGTACTGGCGGCACTGCCCGGCGAACGCATCGAGACGCTCACCGAAGTAAATTCGCACCCGATCGCCCTGATGCAGTGCGGAGAGTTTCTCAAGGCCCATCCGCAGCTGAAGGCCGTCGAGAAGGACGATACGGCGGGCAGTGCCGCCGAAATCGCGGCACGCCACCTGAAAGGTCATGCCGCCATCTGCGGACGGCTGGCGGCCGAACGCTACGGACTGGAGATCCTGGCCGAGGGGATCGAGACCAACAAACGCAACTTCACCCGCTTCCTGCTGCTCTCGGACCACTACCACGCCGACCGTTACATCCGGCCGTCGAAGGCCGACAAGGCCTCGCTCGTCTTCAGCCTCCCACACACACAGGGCAGTCTCTCGAAGGTATTGACCATCCTCTCCTTCTACGACATCAACCTCACGAAGATTCAGTCGATGCCCATCATCGGCTGCGAATGGGAGTACCGGTTCTATGTCGATGTCGCCTTCGACGACTACACGCACTACCGGCAATCGATCGACGCCATAGCTCCCCTGACCAAGGATCTGAAGATCATGGGGGAATACACCGCATTCAACGCACAATAATCAAAAACTCGAACATATGGAACTCAAAGATCTGCAATCGATTCTTCTGCCGGGCATTCCGGAGAAACGACCTCTTGTGATAGCCGGTCCGTGCAGTGCCGAGACCGAAGAACAGGTTCTGGCGACCGCCCGCAATCTGGCCGCACACGGCGTACGGGTATTCCGTGCCGGAATCTGGAAGCCGCGCACCCGGCCGGGCGGATTCGAAGGGGTGGGCATTGAAGGACTGCGCTGGCTGCAGCGTGTCAAGGCCGAAACGGGAATGTACGTCGCCACCGAAGTCGCAACGGAACGACACGTCTTCGAGGCGCTCAAGGCCAATATCGACATGTTGTGGATCGGCGCCCGCACATCGGCCAATCCCTTCGCCATGCAGGAGCTCGCCGGAGCGCTGCGCGGGGTCGATATTCCCGTTCTGGTCAAGAATCCCGTCAATCCCGACATTGAACTCTGGATCGGCGCCATCCAACGGCTCTACAACGCGGGGCTGCGCCGTCTGGGGGCCATTCACCGCGGCTTCAGCATCTACGACAAAACCATCTACCGCAACCATCCCCAGTGGCACATCCCGATTGAACTGCGGCGCCGTTTTCCGCAGCTTCCGCTTCTGTGCGACCCGAGCCACATCGGCGGGAAGCGCGAACTGGTCGGACCGCTCTCGCAGGAGGCGATGGACCTCGGATTCGACGGTCTGATCGTCGAATCGCACTGCACCCCCGACGAGGCGTGGAGCGACAAGGCGCAACAGGTGACGCCCGACGTGCTCAACTTCATCCTCCACACGCTCGTCATCCGCGAGACCACGCAAACGACGGAGAGCCTGGCCGAACTGCGGCAGCAGATCGACCGGCTGGACGACGAGCTGTTGGCGCTCATGGCCAAGAGACTGCGCATCTCGCGCGAGATCGGGCAGTACAAGAAGGAGCACAGCATGCCGATTCTCCAGGCCAAGCGGTATGACGAGATTCTCAGCAAACGGGAATCGCAGGCGACGGAGATGGGGATCAATCCCGAATTCATCAAGATTCTGCTCCAGGCCATCCACGAAGAGTCCGTCCACGAACAGATGAAGATTCTCAACCAGTAGCTGCCGGGCAACCGACCGGCCATCCAGGAGGTACGACACCTCCCCTTCCGACCGGAAAGGTCCCGGAAAGACAGAGATCCCGCATGCTGCGAGCGCCGCTCGCGGCATGCGGGATCTTCTTTTGGCTGCGGGGATCCGAAACATCGTACAGTAACTGACGCCCGTTCCTGTCACAGACCGACAAGCCCCGGAGGACGAAAAAGAAAAATCCCCCCCCCTCCTCTTTCTCCGATTCTTCAATCCCGGAAATCTCCGCCCGCGCCCTGCTCGCGAGCCCCGTTTCCGCACAGGTCCATCCTTCTCCCGTCCGCCATACGTTGTGACACGACCTCCGCAAGGCCCCGCCCTCCGGAAGGGAGAAAAGTGCGGAAATCCGACACCGGCACCGGCACAAAATCCAAATTATTGATTAACTTTGTTCTTCGTGAACGGACACCACTCCGGAACCGAACAAAACACAACCCTCAAAACAACCCTCCTCAATGAACGAAAAACCGACCCCGCCCTCACAGCGGCTCCTTTCGCTCGATGCACTCCGAGGATTCGACATGCTCTTCATCATGGGTTTTGCCGGACTCGTCATCGTCTTCTGCCGTCTCTTCCCGGGCGACACCTCCGATTTCTTCATCCGCATGATGCAACATCCCGACTGGCACGGATTCTCGCATCACGACACGATTTTCCCGCTGTTTCTCTTCATTGCCGGCCTCTCCTACCCCTTTTCGCTGCAGAAGCAACTCTCGGCCGGAGCAACGCGCGGAGACCTCTACCGAAAAATCATCCGACGCGGGCTGCTGCTCATTCTCTTCGGACTGATCTACAACGGGCTCTTCCGCTTCGAATGGCCCATGCGGACGGCCAGCGTATTGGGTCGTATCGGTCTGGCCTGGGCCTTTGCGGCCATCCTGTTCATCAACTTCCGGACGCGGACGCGCATCGGCATCGTGGCGGTGATTCTGCTCGGGTACTGGGCGCTGCTGGCACTCGTACCGGCGCCTGACGCCCCGCAGGGCGCAGACATCTACTCCATGGAGGGAACGATTGTCGGTTATGTCGATCGGCTGCTGCTGCCGGGACGTTTGCTCAACAGGATCTTCGACCCCGAAGGATGGCTCTCGACCCTGCCCGCCATCACCACGGCCATGCTCGGCATGATGACCGGAGAGTTCATCCGCCAACCCGAAAGCCGCTTCTCCGGAAACCGCAAGGCTCTCTTCATGGCGCTCGCCGCCGTCGGCTTCACGCTGGTCGGCATGTTGTGGGATCTGAGCTTTCCGATCAACAAAAAACTCTGGACCAGCTCTTTCGTCTGCGTCGTTGCCGGATATTCACTCGGCATGTTCGCCCTCTTCTACTGGCTGATCGATGTCCGCGGATACCGACGCTGGGTACTGCCTTTTCAGGTCATCGGACTCAACTCGATCACGATCTACATGGCCCAACGCATCGTCGATTTCCGCGGCATAGCCAAATTCTTTTTCGGCGGCATTGCGGAGAAGATGCCGGAAGCGGTTGCTCCCGTCATCATCAGCATCGGCTACCTGCTTGTCAGCTGGCTTTTCCTCTACTTCCTTTACAGGAAGAAGATCTTCCTGAAGGTCTGAACCGGCCGGCCAGAACAAGCTGAACGGAACCGGCCGCCCAAAACCGACCGAACAGAACTGACCAGCGGAACCGGCCAACAAAACCGGCCAACGGGGACTCTCATACCCGACAACCGGCCAATTATTACCTCGCCCCCCTGCGCGGAGCGCCTGCAGACAGACGCTCCGTCTCTTTTTTCCGACGCCGCGGCACCTCGGGACAGATCTCCGATGGACGCCTCAGCCTCCGATCGAAACGGCCCTTTCATCGCGCTTTCATGCCTGCTGCACGGAGTTTCCCGAAACGGATCATGGGCTGTACGGGCCACACTAACGATCGACACATGCACAGGAAACGCCCATGACGCAAAAAAACAGCCGTTACATCTACAAAAACAGCCGTTACATCTCCAGGATGGCCATTGCATCAGCCAACCCTCCCCGCACAAAAAATTCCGACCGGACAGATGTCCGGTCGGAATCCCCTTACATAATTATCAACCTATATGCAAACTGCCAATCAGGCTCGTCTCTTTACGAATGAAACGGCAAGGTTTCATCGCGAAACAAAAGTAGATACATTTATCGATATATGCAAATTTTCAGCCTGTTTTCTCTTTCTTTTCTTGATTTATGTCGCAAAGACGCACCAAAAGCCTTTCGAAACGCAACCGTTTTACTGAAATCGGCAGTGCCAGGCAGCAACCACAAAACATCGGGCCGGACCGATCAGTGATCAGTCCGGCCCGGTATTGCTCATGGCGGAATCTACTCCTCCTGCGCTGCCGTCTCGATATAACTGCTCAGGAAGCGCAAGCCCTTCGGTCCAGGATAGAGCGTTACGTTTCGTGTCGCAGCAGGGACAAGCACCGTTTCACCCTGGCGAACCGGACAGCGATTTCCATCGGCATCGACCAGTTCTCCCTCTCCCGCAACGAAGATCAGCACCACAAAGGAGTCAAGCGCCGAATAGTCGCACCACACGCTGAAAGTCGCATCGCAGAGGTGCGTCGTAAAATAGGGACACGACACCAACTCCGTATCCTTGTTGCGTATCGGATCGTAATGCGTCCGATAATCCTCCTGCACGGTATAATCAATGGCCTCTCTGGCCAGTTCCGTATGCAATTCCCTCGGTTTGCCGTCGGGACCCGGACGATCGTAATCATAAATACGGTATGTGAGATCCGACGTCTGCTGAATCTCCGCGACAAATGCACCCGCACCGATACTGTGGACTCGTCCTGCCGGCAGGAAAAAGACATCCCCTTCCGCGATCGGATGATCCCGCAACAGATCGCAGATCGTATGGTCGGCAACGGCAGCGGCATAGGCTTCGGGAGTTACGGGACGGTCGAACCCGATCCGCAGGTGCGCCCCGGGCAGCGGATCGACCACATACCACATTTCCGTCTTCCCCTTCATGCGGTGGCGTTCCCAAGCCAGACGATCGTCGGGATGCACCTGTACAGAGAGATCCTCCCGTGCGTCGATGAACTTGACCAGCAACGGAAATTCGTTCCCGAAGCGTTCATAATTGGCCCGCCCGACCAGTTCCGCGCCATAACGGGCAAGGAGATCGGGAAGCGACATCCCTTTGCAGGGGCCGTCCGCCACGATCGACTCATGTCCCGCGACACCCGACAGTTCCCAACTTTCGCCGATGGCATGCACGGGTGTTTCAAATCCCTTATAGGAGGCAATCCGCTCTCCGCCCCAGATCATGGGCCGCAAAAACGGTTCGAATTTCAACGGATACAACATAGGCTTTCGTTTTTATGACCTGCGGCGACAACCTCGCCGCAAAACACCAAACATCTCTGCAAGCAGAGACTCCATATTCGGTCTCTGCGGGATTGTAAAGATACGCATATATTTTCAATATCGGATATTTATCCGGCAAATTCCCACCCAACCCGTTTCATGCGGAGCCAGGGCCGTCGGGTCGTTCGGGCGGCCTCGCCGGTATCCGGAGAGCCGGTTGCGACGGTGCAGCGGATCGTCCGCCCGCATAAGGTCATTTCATGACAGCCGACCGACGCGATTTCAGGAGCATTCCGCCGATTACAGTTGTGCACCCGACCTGCTTTTCGGGGAAATTTCGGTTTGACAACCCTTTTTGCTGCCGGCTCTTTCGAAGGTGGCCTTGCCGAATACCTGCCCTTATGCGATCAGGCATCAAGCATCATATCAGCCGGATAGGGACATTCTGCCGATCGAAGGCGCCCGACGCCCTTTTCCGACAAGAAGGAGAGCGACGAAAAAAACCGGCAGTATTGTTGTCCGAATCAAAATAGTTCGTATATTTGCACTGACAAAATTGTTAAATAAATTTGTTAACAGCAAACGAAGGCCGTTTCAGGCCAGAGGGAGGGCCGCCCGCCGTACCGGCATCCGACGAGCCTTTCGGAACAAAAGAACCATTTTCAAAAGAAGGGAGCGCAATGGGAAAGACAACCCCGAACAAGGAACAGGCTATTCTGCAGGCAGCCGAACATGAATTTCTGACCAAGGGATTCGACGGAGCCCGCACGATCTCGATCGCACGGGCGGCAGGGGTAACACATGCCATGCTGCACTACTATTTCCGCACAAAAGAGCATATTTTCAACCGCATTCTCGACGAGAAGATGCGCCTGATGGGGCAATCGATCCTGACCTCCTTCGGGCAATCCGGACTTCCACTTCAAGAACGGCTGTCCGACGGCATCGGCCGCCATTTCGATCTCATCGCAGCCAATCCCGACCTGCCGCGCTTCATTGTCAACGAAGTCTTTTCGCGGCCGGAGCGTTACGACGCCATGCGTTCGCGCATCCGCGGAATCGCCGACACTTTGATGCGCGATCTTCAAAAGGAGTTGAACGACTCGGCCGAACAAGGCCTTACCGAACCGATCGATGCCCGGATGCTGCTGCTCGACATCATCTCACTCAACGTCTTCTCCTTTATTGCCTATCCTGTTCTCGAGCCTATTTTGGGTGATCTGACAACCGATCGGGATCGCTTTTTCGCCCTGCGCAAGGCGGAAAACATTGAAATCATCCTGCGGCGCCTGCGCAAATACAACTGAAAACATGCTTTCCAACAACACTGAAATTGCGAACCACAGAACGAAGACCATGAGAAAAACATCTCTTTTGTTGCTTTCTCTTTTTTGCTGCCTTTTCGCAGCAAAAGCCCAGATCACATTGGACGAATGCCGGCAGCTGGCACGCCGGCACTACCCTGAAATCAGGCAGTATGCACTGATTCAACGTTCAACCGATTACACACTCTCAAACGCCCGACGTGCATGGTTGCCGCAGATCGCCTTCACGGGACAGGCTACATGGCAGAGCGACGTACCGGGATTCCCCCGACAGATGACCGGATTCTTCGCTCAACAGGGTCTCGACATGCCGGGACTGAACAAGGATCAGTACAAGGTGCAGCTGGAGCTCTCGCAAACGCTTTGGGACGGCGGAAAAAGTCGTGCGGACCGGGCCGTTACCGAGGCTGAAGCGGCAGAGTCGCAACGATCGGTCGATGTCGATCTCCACGCGCTCGACGGCCGCATCGACGATCTCTATTTCGGAATTCTGCTGCTCGACGCCCGCGTGGCACAGGCCGACCTGACAATCGGACTGCTGCGCAGCAACCTCGACAAGGTCCGCGCCCTGCAGCGCAACGGCGTGGCGATGCCGAGCGACGCCGATGCCATCGAGGCCGAAGCGCTTGCCGTCGGACAACAGCGTTCGCAACTGGAGGCCTCGCGCGACAGTTACCGACGCATGCTCGAACTCTTCATCGGGCAGAGCCTCTCCGGCAAACGGCTTCTCCTGCCGCAGGTCGCAGAACCGGCCCGCAGCGAACCGATGCGTCCCGAACAACAGCTCTTCGACGCCCGCACCGAACGGCTGACGGCACAGGAAAGGCTTGTCAAAACGGCGACCCGCCCCCGTTTCGGACTCTTCGCACAAGGCTATTACGGATATCCGGGGCTTGACTATTTCGGCAGCATGATGAATGCCGACTGGTCGTGGAACGCACTGATCGGCGTCCGCATGACGTGGAACATCGGCGCCTATTACACCAAACGCAACACACTCGAAAAGTTGCGCACGGCACGGCAGCAGATCGAGGTGCAGCGCGACGTCTTTCTCTTCAACAACCGGCTGGAGGTCGCCGACCAAACCGGCGAGATCGCACGGCTGCGGCGCGCGCTGGCCGATGACGACCGCATTGTCGCCCTGCGCCGTTCGGTGCGCGAAGCCGCCGAATCGAAGCTCCGCAACGGGGTGATCGATACGAACGACCTGCTGCAGAAAATTACCGACGAGGACGCGGCTGCGGCGGCACGCAGCGCCCGTGAAATCGAACTGGTCAAGACGATATACGAACTGAAACATACGATCAACCAATGAAACGGAATTACATCTACGGCACGCTGCTTCTGCTGGCTTCGGCCTGCGGGAGGGATGCGGAATTCGACGCGATGGGAACCTTCGAGGCCACCGAAATCGTCGTATCGTCCGAAGCGGCAGGGCGGATTCTCGACTTCACGGTCGAAGAGGGGGAGACGGTCGAAGCCGGCCGGCAGGTCGGAACGATCGACACCGTGCAGCTCTACCTCCAGAAGCTCCAGCTCGAAAGGCAGCGCGCCTCGGTGCGCAGCAACCGTCCCGACATCGCCAAACAGGTCACCGCGCTGCGCGAACAGATTGCCAAACAGCAGACCGAACGCCGCCGCGTGGAGAATCTGCTGCGCGACGGCGCCGCCACAGGCAAGCAGCTGGACGACATCGACGCCCAGATCAAGGTGCTGGAGGGGCAGCTTGCGGCGCAGCTCTCGACGTTGAACAACAACGCTGCCGCCATCGACGAAAACGCTTCGTCCATCGAACTGCAAATTGCCCAGATCGACGACCGGCTCGCCAAATGCCGCATTGCATCCCCCGTAACGGGCACCGTACTGGCCAAATACGCCGAAACGGGCGAACTGGCCGCAGCGGGACGTCCGTTGATGAAGGTTGCCGATCTGAAAAGGCTCTATCTGCGGGCCTATTTCACCTCGGACCAGCTGGCCGACCTGCAACTCGGGCAGGAGGTGACCGTAACGGCCGACTTCGGCGGCGACGCCCGATACGACTATCGGGGGCGTGTCACATGGATCGCCGCCGAGAGTGAATTCACCCCCAAAACGATCCAGACCCGCGACACGCGGGCCAATCTGGTCTATGCCGTAAAGATCGCTGTCGAAAACGACGGGCGGTTGAAAATCGGACTTGCGGGAGAGGTGCATCTCGACCGGTAACCGACGATCACTGTCATCCGAAACGATCCATCGATATCATATGGAGAGAGCAATCACAGCAGAAGGACTTACGAAACGTTACGGCTCGCTGACGGCGCTCGACAGCGTATCGTTCGCCGTCGAACGGGGCGAACTTTTCGGACTGATCGGACCCGACGGCGCAGGGAAAAGCACGCTGTTCCGGCTGCTGACAACCCTGCTCGCCCCCGACGCGGGACACGCCGAGGTTGACGGGTTCGACACCGTGAAGGATTACCGCGCCATCCGGCGCCGCGTGGGATATATGCCGGGACGCTTTTCGCTCTATCCCGATCTCTCGGTCGAAGAGAATCTCGACTTCTTTGCGGCGCTCTTCGGCGTAAGGGTCCGCGACAACTACGACCTCATCGCTCCGATCTACCGCCAGATAGAGCCCTTCCGCACACGTCGCGCCGGACGGCTGTCGGGCGGCATGAAGCAGAAACTCGCACTCTGCTGTGCATTGATCCACCGCCCGTCGGTACTCTTTCTGGACGAACCGACGACGGGTGTCGATGCCGTCTCCCGCAACGAATTCTGGGAGATGCTCGACGACCTCCGGCAACGGGGAATCACGACGCTTGTCTCGACCCCCTACATGGATGAAGCGGAGCGCTGTGACCGCATCGCCCTGATCAATACCGCAAGGATCCTCGGCATCGACTCCCCGAAAGGAATTGTGGCGCGTTTCGACGAACCCCTGTACGCCCTCTCCGGAGAACGGATGTATGATCTGCTGCTTGCGGCTCGGCAAAGCCCCGGCATCCGTGAATGCTACACCTTCGGAGAGACGCACCATCTGATCGCCGAAGGCGGTTTCGATCCCGTCGCATTTCTCCGCTCACTCGATGAAAAGGGGTTTCAACGGGTCGCGCTTCATCCGATCAGGGCGGGAATTGAAGATGTTTTCATGAAACTGATGCACCATGGAGAGTGAACCGATCATCCGCGTCCGCGAACTGAGCAAACGTTTCGGCGACTTCACGGCCGTTGACCGCATCACGTTCGACGTGGCACGCGGCGAAATCTTCGGATTTCTCGGCGCCAACGGCGCCGGAAAGACCACCGCCATGCGCATGCTCTGCGGATTGAGTTATCCGACCTCCGGCTCGGGTACGGTTGCCGGATTCGACATCGCGCGCGAAGGCGAACTTATCAAACGGCACATCGGCTACATGAGCCAGCGCTTCTCGCTCTACGACGATCTGACGGTCATGGAGAACATCCGGCTCTACGGCGGCATCTACGGACTTTCGCGACGGGAGATTCTCCGCCGCACGGCCGCCCTGCTCGAGCGGCTCGACTTTCGGGCCGAACGCCATACGCGCGTGGGCCGGCTGCCGTTGGGCTGGAAACAGAAACTCTCCTTCTCGGTCGCAACGCTCCACCGGCCGCAGGTCGTCTTCCTCGATGAACCGACGGGCGGCGTCGATCCCGTCACACGCCGGCAATTCTGGGAGCTCATCTACGAAGCGGCCGCCGAAGGCACGACCCTCTTCGTCACGACCCACTACATGGATGAAGCCGAATACTGTTCGCGGGTGTCGATCATGGTCGATGGCCAGATCCGGGCATTGGGCGCCCCCGCCGAACTCAAACGGCATTACGGAGCCCGGACGATGGATGAAGTATTCCGCATGCTGGCCCGCGAAGCCAAACGAACCGAATAGCGACACACACCTATGGGAGGATTCCTGTCATTCGTAAAAAAGGAGACGCTGCACATCGTCCGCGACCCGCGCACGATGCTCATTGCACTGTTGATGCCTGTCGTGCAGATTCTGCTCTTCGGGTTCGCCATCTCGACCGAAGTGAACAATGTCAATGTCGCCGTCGTGGCGCCCCGTCCGAGCGAAACGATCCGGCAGATCGCGATGCGTATCGGCGCCAGTTCCTATCTGACGTTCAAGGGATTCATTCCCGCTTCCGACATCGACCGCACGCTGCGGGCCGGCGACGCCGATGCCGTCGTGGTCTTCGCCGACGACTACGACCGGCGAACGGCCGATCCGGCTTCGAAACCCGACGGAAAGCCGGCCGTACAACTGATCATGGACGCCTCGAATACCAATACGGCGGCGGCCGGCGCCGGCTATCTCCGGCAGCTGCTGACAAATCCCGAAGCCTTCAAGGCCGCGCCCGAAACCCGCCTGCTGTTCAATCCGCAGATGAAAAGCGCCTACAACTTCGTGCCGGGAATCATGGGGCTGATCTTCATCCTCATCTGCGCCATTCTGACCTCCGTATCGATCGTCCGGGAAAAAGAGACCGGAACAATGGAGGTGCTGCTCGTTTCCCCCGTGCGGCCGCTGCGCATCATTCTGGCGAAGATGATCCCCTACTTCACGCTCTCGTGCCTCAACCTTGCCTCCATTCTGCTGCTGGCCCGGTATGTGCTCGACGTGCCGATGTCGGGCAGCGTCGCCGGAATCGTCGGCATGTCGCTGCTCTATCTGGCTCTGGCTCTCGCACTGGGGCTCTTCATCTCGACGATCGCCGACACGCAGGTCACGGCGCTCATCATCTCCGCCATCCTGATGCTCATCCCGCTGATCATGCTTTCGGGCATGGTCTTCCCTATCGAGAACATGCCCGGAATCCTGCAGGCCGTCTCCTGCATCATCCCGGCACGCTGGTACATCGACGCCATCCGCAAACTGATGATCGAAGGATTGCCCTTCGCCGACGTCCTCGACGACTTTTTCATTCTCGCCGCCATGACCGCCGCACTGATCGGCGTGGCACTCAAGAAGTTCAACGACAAACTCGAATAACCATGCGCATGCTTCGTGTCCTGCTCGAAAAAGAGTTCCTGCAATTTCTGCGCAACCCCTTCCTGCCCAGAATGGCGCTCATTTTCCCGGTAATGGTCATGCTCGTCTTCCCTTGGGTTACGACGATGGATGTCCGCCATATCGGAGTCGCCGTCGTCGATAACGACCGCACGGAGACCTCGCGGCGGCTCATAAGCAAGATCGGAGCTTCGGACTACTATACGCTGCAGGAGGTAACGGACGACTTCGCCGGCGCACTCGACGCCCTCGAATCCGGCGCAGCAGATGTCGTTCTGGAGATTCCCGACGGATTCGAGGAGGGGCTGTCGTCCGACAATCCGAAAAAGGCAAGCATCTCGGCAAACGGCGTAAACGCCACAAAAGGAAGCCTCGGCACACAATACCTCCAGCAAACCCTCATGGCGACACTCGCCGAGCTGCAGGCCGAACGGGGTGCAGCCCCTGCGCCGGAAACGATCGTCGTACAGAACCGCTACAACCCCACGCTCGAATACCGCAACTACATGATCCCCGCACTGATGATCATGCTGCTCATCACGCTCGGCGGGTTCCTGCCGGCGCTCAACCTCGTCAACGAAAAGGAGACGGGAACCATCGAGCAGATCAACGTCACCCCCGTCAGCCGGCTGAGTTTCACATTGGCAAAACTCATCCTCTACTGGATCATCGGCTTCGTCGTGCTGACCCTCGCGCTGCTGCTGGCATGGACCGTCTATGGGCTTGTACCGGTCGGAGCGGCCGGAGCGATCTACCTGGCCTCCATGCTCTTCGTACTGGTCATGTCGGGATTCGGCGTAATCGTCGCAAACTACTCCTCGACCATCCTGCAGGCCATCTTCGTGATGTTCTTCTTCGTGATGATCTTCATCCTCATGAGCGGATTGCTCACACCCATCGCCTCCATGCCCTCATGGGCGCAGTGCATCACCTATTTCCTGCCGCCGCGCTACTTCATCGAAATCATGCGCGCCGTCTATCTCAAAGGAGCCACACTCCGCGACCTGTGGTACGATTACGCCGCACTGGCCCTTTTCGCCGCCGTATTCAATACCGCAGCGGCCCTGACCTACAGGAAACAGGTCTGAGGCCCTTGACGGACAACGGATCGTCATACCGCGAATCACCATACCGACAGCCGCCGACAAGCGCTGTTCCCGCTGCAACCGCCAAAGACGGAGGCGGAATCCGCCGCTGATGTTTTTTCCCGAATCGGTTGGATGTGGGGAGAAAATTCGTATCTTTGTAAGACGAATTTCAAAGCGCATATAATGGTTACACTCGACGCGATCCGCGAACCCGTAAAACAGGAACTCGAAGAGTTCGAGGCTTTCGTCCGTCGGAATTTCAAGGTCGAGAACGATTTGCTGGCCGGCATGGTCGATTACGTTCTCTCCTCACGCGGCAAGGGAATACGTCCCCTGCTGGTTCTCCTTTCCGCAAGACTCAACGCCCTTGTCACCCAACGCAATGCAGGCCAGCGCAGCTATCTGGCCGCCATGCTCGTAGAGATTATCCATACCGCATCGCTGGTGCACGACGACGTCATCGACGAGTCCGATACGCGGCGCGGCCGCGCTTCGGCAAACGCCAAGTGGCAGTCCCGCAACGCCGTCGTTCTGGGTGACTATCTGCTGGCCCGCAACATGGAGATCGGCATGCGCAGCGCGCAATACGACATTGTCTCCTACGTCATCACCTCGATTGCGATGCTCTGCGAAGGGGAGCTGCTGCAGAACGACCGCGCACGGAAAATGGAGGTCACCCGCGAAGCCTATCTCGATATCATCTACAAAAAAACCGCCAGCCTGCTCGGCATCTGCGCCGGTGTAGGAGCACATTCGGTCGGAGCGGAACGGGAGAAGGTCGCCGAGATGCGGCGTTTCGGCGATGCGTTGGGCATGGCATTCCAGATTCAGGACGACATTCTCGACTATACGCGCGGAGCACACACGGGCAAACCGTCGAACAACGATCTGCGCGAGCACAAAATCACGCTGCCGCTGTTGCTGCTGCTTGAACGCGCCGACGAAGCGCGGCAGCGGGAGATCCGCGATCTGCTGGCCCGCTGCCACGAGGACGAGACAGCCGTCGATACGCTGCAGGCGGCCGTCGAGAGCGAAGGATGCCTGCTGGAGGCGTCGAAAGTCATGCACGGATACCTGCAACGTGCCGCCGCGCAACTTGCCGCATGGCCCGACTCGCCGGTCCGCACGTCGCTTGTCAACCTCTGCGCCTACATCGCCGAACGAAACCAATAAACACGAACCAATCTATCAATAAACATGAAAACACAACAAAAAAGTTATGTGTTGCCCATCGCGATGATGTTCGCACTCTTCGCGATGATCTCGTTCGTCACGGGACTCCAGAACCCGATGGGCATCATTGTCAAGAACCAGTTCGGGGCCTCCAACTTCATGTCGCAGCTCGGCAACGCCGCCAACTTCATCGCCTATGCCTTCATGGGTATTCCGGCCGGGCTGATGCTGCAGCGCCTGGGCTACAAAAAGACGGCGCTGGCATCCGTAGCCGTAGGTTTCATCGGCGTAGGGATCTCCTACCTCTCCGGCCTGATGGCAAGTTTCGGCGTCTATCTCGTCGGCGCCTTCGTTTCGGGATTCTCGATGTGCATGCTCAACACGGTAGTCAACCCCATGCTCAACACGCTGGGCGGCGGCGGCAACCGGGGCAACCAGCTCATCCAGTTCGGCGGATCGCTCAACTCGCTGGCCGCAACGATCGTTCCCGTACTGGTCGGTTATCTGATGGGCAACGCCGCACAGGCAACCATCAGTGATGCCGCTCCGGCACTCTTCATCGCCATGGGCATCTTCGCACTGGCGTTCATCGTCCTGCTGGTCATGGAGATCCCCGAACCCTATGCCCTGACCAACGAAAAGAACGCCGAAAAGAACGAACACAGCGCGCTGTCATTCCGCCACTTTATTCTCGGTACGATCGCCATCTTCGTCTATGTGGGTGTCGAGGTAGGTATTCCGAACTTCGCGAACCTCTTCATGACCTCCGATCTGGGCATCGACACGACGGTCGCCGGGTCGGTTGTCGGCACCTATTGGTTCCTGATGCTCGTCGGCCGTTTCGCCGGCGGATGGATCGGCGCCAAGGTATCGCCCAAGACGATGCTCTCGACCGTTGCAGCCATAGCCTGCCTGCTGGTCGTATGCGCCATGTTCTGCCCCGTAGAGACGCTGGTGAGTATGCCGGTCTTCCAAAGCGACATCTCGTTCGGCATGGCGCAGGTTCCCGTCAGCATCATGCTGCTCATCCTCTGCGGACTCTGCACCTCCGTCATGTGGGGCGGCATCTTCAACCTTGCCGTAGAGGGGCTCGGAAGATACACCTCGGCGGCTTCCGGCATCTTCATGGTCATGGTATGCGGCGGTGGCATCCTGCCCTTGATTCAGGGATTCGTAGCCGACAAAGCCGGCTATATGCCCTCCTTCTGGATCGTATTCGCCGGATTGCTCTACATCCTCTACTATGCGCTTGCAGGACATAAGAATGTCAATCCCGACATCAAGGTGGACTGAATCGGCTGCCGATCGGCGAAACGGGCCGGCCCCTTCGTGGGCCGGCCCGTTTCGGTTGCATGAGGCATCGGTCACATCACCACGCGCCGCGTGACGCTCCAGCGCCTCATCGCCCAGACGACAAGCGCGCTCGCGGCAAAGGCCGCGACGCTCATCCCCGCAAGCCGCACCCAGTCGGGCAGCGCGGCGCAGTCGAGCAGGTCGTAACATGCGGGGATCACGGCGAAGTGGCACAGATAGATACCGAAGGTGAGCGACGCCAGACGCGAAAGCCACGGACGGGCAGCGACGGAGAGTTTCTGCACGACGACGAAGACGGGCAGCGTCATCATGAAGACGTTGATGCCGCAGAAGTACCACACGATCTCCAAATAGGCGAAATTGCCCGGAAACCGGTTCTGCGTGGCGACGAAGCCCAGTGCCGTTATGAGGTATCCGGCCACGAAGAGCGGCGCCATCACGCCGAGCGTCCGCCTCCAGCTCCACCGCAGGGGATAGCGCACCAGATAGTAGGCCAGCACCAGATAGCCGACGAAGCCCGAAAAATAGTAGAACGTCCCGTAGGCGTTCCAGTCGCAGACGCCCCACAGCCCCATGTTGCCGCCGTTGCCCGCATAGCCCAGCAGCGGAGCTGCCACCTCGACGTAGGGCAGCAGCAGCGCCACGCCCCACACGGTCAGGAAGAGTTGCAGATCGCGCCGCGAGGCCTGCCGCAGCCACGCGCTCAGCACCGGCATCACAAGGTAAAGCCCCACGAGCATATAGAGATACCACAGCGGCGTGGTGTCGTAGTTGAAGTTGAAGACGAACGTATAGAGGCGCACGGCGAGCTGGCGCACGGAATACGACGCCGGATCGACCGTCGGACTCTGCGTAGCGGCGCCGAAGGTATGGAGATAGGCGAAGAAGAGCAGCGGCAGCATCAGCGACCAAAACAGGAGCGGCGGTACGATGCGGCCGATGCGCCGGCGGTAGAAGGCCCCCATTCCCTCGCCTGCGGGCAGCAACAGCACGCCGGTCATCATCACGAAGAGCGGCACGCTGCACCGGACCAGACTGCCGGCGAAAGCGCCGGTCAGAAACGCGCCGCGATCGGCATCGAGCTGCCCCACGAAGGGGTCGCAGCAGTGGGCGAAAACGACCAGAAAACAGGCCAGCACACGCAACAGGTCTATCCAGCCGATGTGCTCTCTGCGAGAAAACGAATCTTTCATCTATTCGAAGTTTGGTATGTTCGGGCGCAAACCGACGACGCACGCTGTCAGGGGCGCACACCCATCTCGTCGAACTTGGCCGCCGCATGGAGGAAATGGGCCGTAATCCAGAAGACCGTCCATCCCTCGGCATATCCGCCGCGGAACTGCGTCACGTCACTCAAATCGCCGCGCTGTGCGAAATTCGTCTGCTGGATCTGTTCGCCCTGACGGCCCCACGGATCGATCAACTGGCCGCAACTGCGGTACATCACCCACGCCAACGACTGCAAGTTCCCGTCGTTCGTATAAGTTCCCAAGCGGTAGAGTTCAGGGGCATAGAGCACGCCATAGACGTCGAGATGCTGGTTCTGGGGAGAGACCGATGTCCAGCCGCGCGTGCGTAATCCTCGGTCGGCCAGACGACCCGCCGGCAACGGGATATCCCACACCACCGTATAGCTCAGACAGACATCTGCGGCATGTTGCGCACGCTGCAGCCACTCGGCATCATGCGTATGCTCGTAGAGCGCCAGAAACCCTTGAAAAGCGGCCCACGCACCCTCCTTGTCCTCGCCCGACGCATCGAGCGTGCCGCCCCAATAGGGCTCGTCCATCGACAGATGCCGCGCAGCATAATGGTCGGCGGCACGCACCGCGGCAGCGGCATAGCGTTCGCAGTCGAACAGTTCGGCGGCCACGAGCAACGGAGCAATGAAAAAGGCCTCGGCCGTTGACCGCGGATGCCATGCGGGATCCGCGATCCGCCGCACGGCGAAGTCGCAGGCACGGCGCAGGAAGACCTCCCATCGGGTCGTATCATAGCCGCCCGTCCGGCGGGCCGAACGGATCGCCAGCGCGAAATTGTACATCGCCTGCCCCATCGAAACCGGATCGGGCGACGACCAGCGCTGCGAAGCGACATCATACTGCACGCGAAACCCCGCCTCGTCGAAGGGCGCCCGTGTCAGAAAATCGAGCGAACGCTGCACCATCGCATGCATACCGACCGTATCAACTCCGAGCGCACCGAGATGCTGGAGGAAATAGCCCGGCGCCGCAGCCTGCCCGCACCACCCCATCACGATCGCGCGGCGCGGCGCGGGATACATGTTGAATCCCGCGACCGGCCCCTCGTCGATCCAGCGCGAACGCATCATGCGGCATTTCGCCGCCACGATCTCTTCGAAACCCGGCAGCCCCTCGCACGAAAAAGGCGCATACAGTTCCAACGCCCGATGGACAGGCCGCTGGAAAGCTGCGCCGCGCAACGACGCAGGATCGATCGCCAGCCGGAACTCCTTCTCGATTACCGTTCCCGGTCGGACGGTCAGGTATTGATCGGGCAGTTGCAAACTGCCCTTTTGGAGTGCCTTGCAGGCCCCCGCACGACCATTGTAGCCGATCGGGCCCGACAGCAGCAGCAATTCGGGCCGCTCGTCCGCCTGCCGCACGCCGAGCGACCACCAGTGATCCGCATAGCGCGGATCGGCGAGCGGACTGGGCAATGTAAAGAGCGATGCTGCCGCGCAACATTCGCCGCATTCGATCTCGAACGCAGCGAACGGCATCGGATAGCGGTGTTCTTCGAAAAGGGCGAACTCGCCGGCCCGGCCTTCGTAACGCACGACATTGTCGGGCGTATTGCGCGCGCCCGACGGATTGCCGTAGTAGAGAATCCCCGGCAGAAAAGGCCGTGCCGGACATGGGGGCAGCTGCCACCGGATACCGAGCGTCACCGAATCGAGTACAGGGCCCTCCGTCCACTCGTAACGGCGGATGCAATGCAGCAGATCGCCCTCGACGCGG
>CALUOX010000041.1 GCA_944322375.1 uncultured Alistipes sp. | reverse complement strand
ACTCGAACCCCTGACCCCGTGCGTGACAGGCACGTATTCTAACCAGCTGAACTAACGCACCATTTTCGTGATTGCGAATGCAAAGATAGCACTTATTTCATAATCTCCAATATTTTCCACCCTATTTTTTGAAGAAAGTAAACTGAACGCTTCCGTAACTCCTTTGCTGCCAGAAATGTTCATGCTCACGGAAGTCCATCTGTCGCGAATGCTCGAACACGAGCATACCGTCGTCCCGCAGCAACTCCCGCTCGAAAACCAATCGAATAACCTCTTCACTGCCCGGCAAATCATACGGAGCATCCGAAAATATCAGGTTGAATTGCTTGGCGCAACTCTTCAGATAGAGAAATACGTTCGCCTTGACGACATGCAGACTTCGACACCCCAGCTCCTGCGCCGTGCGGCGAATGAATTCGGAATGCACGGTATTGATCTCCACGGCCGTCACACTCCGAGCCCCCCGCGACGCAAATTCATAACTGATCGATCCCGTACCTGCAAAGAGATCCAGCACGTCGCAATTCTCGAAATCGACCAGATTGCTCAGCACATTGAACAGATTCTCCTTGGCGAAATCGGTCGTGGGCCGAGCCCGCAGATTCTTCGGCGGATGAATTGCCCGTCCCTTGTATATGCCGCTGACTATTCGCATCGCACCTCCTTGAAAAACACACGCAGCTGTCGGGCAAGCGTCCGGCTGCCGGACAGACTCAACGGATAATCCCGCAGGGGAAACAGCCGGTTCAGCGCTCCCAGATAATAGAGAATGTCGGCACTACCCTGCGCCCGAACAGCCTCCGCAAAACGCAGCACCTTGTCGTAGAGCTTGATGTAGAGGACCCCCTCAAGATGCGTCAACCACACTCCGCGACCGGAGAATCCGGGCTGATGCAGCAGCGGTGAGGTATAGGTCAACCGATCTCCGTATGTCTCCTGCAACCGGTCCCGACACTCCCTGTTCAGCGCCATCACGGCAATCTGCCGCTCCCGGGGATCACTGTAAACGACCGTCTCCGTATCGTCACAGCCCAGTCCTGCAACCTGCAGCGCCATATTGCCTCCCGCACGATCGAAATATTCGGCGGGAATCAACACGGTCTTCCGCGTGATCAACGTGCACCGGATGCGTCGGGCCCCAACTGCCGCCGGGGTCAGCTCGGGAAAAGAATGTCCATCCGACCGAAGACGGATGGACATCTCTTCAACCTTTGTCGGACGACTATTCCCAGTTGCCTGCTTCATTGTTGGCTCCGTCCATCGAACCGAACTTGATGCCGGGATATTTTCCATATACAACCAGCTCCGGATTCTTGACAAGGTTTACGACCTCCTGGTGATAGGTTACCGTATCGAGGAACTTCACGTAAGGCGCCTTCACCTCTACGACCGGTACCACGACCTTCGATTCCGTAACCAGCATGCCGGCCTCCATTGTAAATTGAGCCTTGTTGTCCGTACCGGGGATGTAACGGAACTCTTCCACCTGCGCGGGCGACAGTTTCTTCGGCGAGAAGATCGTATCGATAACCGCTACGGTAAAGGTTTCCACGTTTTTCTTGCCGGCCTTTTTCAACTGAGCCATTGCCACCGAGTCGTCTTCATCGACAATACGGCGCTGACCCTCGATCGAGTCGTGCAGCACGAAGTTGATCAACGAGTCGAAATCGGCTGTAAAGTGCTGATACTTGGACTTGAATGCACGCTGTGCCGTCCGAATGTCCTTGATGCGGTCGATAACGGCGGCTTCCTTGACCGCCTTCTCCTTTTCGAATCGGATCGGCGTGGAAATCTGATCGTAGATTACATAAACCAGAGCTACGATCACCAAAGCGAGAATCAGCTGTACGATTTTTTTCATTTCAATTATTTGTTTAAGTTTGTATTCAAATTCAAATCAAGGTACACGAATGTCCGACATGCAAATTGCGACTCAAATTTACGCCAAAATTTGTTTCGAAGCAACAAATAGTCAAAAAAAAAATCATAGAAAAATTATCCGAATACCTTGCAGACGATGATTATTCGCGGATTTTTGTTTTGAACGGATATGCCGGAACCGGAAAAACCACATTAATTTCCGCTTTAGTTGCCGTTCTCAAGGAGTTGAGAATAAAACCCGTGTTGCTGGCTCCGACGGGACGTGCCGCCAAGGTCCTTGCACGGTATTGCGGCGAACAGGCCCTGACGATCCACAAACGCATCTACCGGCAGCGGACCAATGCCGATTACGAGTCGAAATTTTCACTTGACATCAACCGCGAACAGGGAGCCGTATTCATCGTCGATGAGGCGTCGATGCTCTCCGACGCCACCGGTGAAGGGATGATCTTCGGCAGCGGCTCCCTGCTGGAAGATTTGATCCGGTACGTGCGCAGCGGTCGCGGCTGCCGGCTGATCCTGGTCGGAGACGGCGCACAGCTTCCGCCCGTGGGCTCCGATGCGAGTCCGGCACTCGATCCGGAGAATCTTTCCCGTTATGGTGATGTCATTTACACGTCGATGGATGAAGTTGTACGTCAGCATACGGAGTCGGGAATTCTCTTCAACGCCACGATGGTGCGGTGCATGCTTGAAAACGGCATCTTCGAAGTGCCCCGCTTCGATATGAATTATCCGGACATAGAGGCTGTTGAAGGCATTGACTTCATGGAGAAGTTGCAGGATGCCTATGATCGCTACGGCCGGGACGAAGTGATCGTGATCACCCGATCGAACAAACGGGCTAACCGCTACAACGAAGGAATACGCCGTTACGTTCTCGGAGCCGAGGAGGAGATTGAAAGCGGTGACATGCTGATGGTTGTCAAGAACAACTATCACTATGCATCAACCGGGACCGAAGAGTCGGACGCTGCAATGAACTTCATTGCCAACGGAGACATTGCCCGTCTCGTCCGTCTGCGGCGTTTTGAGGAGCTTTATGGATTTCATTTCGCCAATGCCGTATTGTCGTTTGCCGATTACGGAGATCTTGAGATCGAATGCAAGATTCTGCTCGACACAATCCGTTCGGAGTCCCCGTCCCTGACGCGCGAAGAGAGCAACCGGCTCTTTTACGAGATCGAGAAGGACTATGCCGATGTGAAAAGCCGCATCAAACGCTACAAGGAGATCCGCGAGAATCCGCATTACAATGCCATCCAGGTAAAGTTCGCCTACGCCGTGACCTGTCACAAGGCGCAGGGCGGCCAATGGCGGGCGGTGTTTGTCGATCGTTGTCTCTTCGGAGACGAACCGATGACACGGGACCTGTTGCGTTGGCTCTATACGGCCATGACGCGCGCTACGGAGAAGCTCTATCTGGTCAATTTCGACGAACGTTTTCATGTGTGAGCCTATAACCGCGCGACAGGCCCTCGTCTTCGGATGCGGATAGGGAAACAGTGTATCAACCGACTAATATTCAGAAAAATACAAACGACATGTTGTCAGTGATAATTTGCAGCAGGACAAGCCGCCTCGCTCCGGAATTGCAGCGAAATATCGAGGAAACAATCGGCTGCGAGCACCAACTGGTCGTGATCGACAACAGCGATAACCGATATGACATCTTCCAGGCATACAACGAAGGGGTAAGGAGGAGCCGATACGGGATTCTCTGTTTCATGCACGACGACATTCTGTACCATACGTCCGGTTGGGGTTGCAACGTTGTTAAATGGTTCAAGGATCCGACGATCGGCATGTTGGGCATTTCGGGAAGCACCTACTTGAGCCGTATTCCGGCCATCTGGTGGGCATCGGGGTACTGGGGCGACAAAATCGCCATTCGTCAGAACTCCGTTGATACGGACAAGCTCGATCCGCAAAACTCCACCAGGACCTGTGTGAATCCGCTGAACGAGAGTTGCAGTGAGGTAACCATGAACGACGGACTCTTTTTCTGCATCCGAAAAGAACTTTTCGACCGGGGAGCATGCTTTGATGAACAGACCTTCAAGGGGTTTCACTTTTACGATCTGGATATCTCGTTTCAGGTCCGGGAGCGGGGTTTCAGGGTCGTGTGTGTCTATGACATTCTTTTGGAACACCGGTCGCACTCCGTTTTGAACGAGACATGGCTTTCAGCCGCCCGCCTTTTCTACGACAAGTGGAGCCGTTCACTGCCTGCCTCGACGGTGAACTATGACAAAGAGACGATTTCGCAACTGGAGTATGACACCTACAAGACCATGAAACGGATTCTGCGGGAGAACAAGACCGGCTTTTTCTCCTATTATAACCGTGAAGAGTGTCTGTATCTCTTTCGACACTGTTTCATCCGCTATTTGAGGGAGCGTTTCAAACGTTTCAAATGACGAACGAATGCAACGCCCGGAACGAATTTCAGATCAAAGGAGCACATCGACCTGTTGCAACTGAAGCAACAACCCGCCCTACCCTGCACCGCAAAGGAAACGGTCAGACCTGCATAATTTATAAAAATACACACGCTTGAATAGCAATGGAATACGATACTTCAGAAAAACATCCGCTTGAACCTTTCCTGCCTGAAAAAGCCCGTTTGTTGCTGCTGGGCAGTTTTCCGCCGCCACACAAACGGTGGTCCATGGAGTTCTACTACCCGAACCTTCAAAACGACATGTGGCGAATCTTCGGCATTCTCTTTTTCGAAGACCGTGATCACTTTCTTACCTCCGACCGCAAAGCCTTCGATCGGGACCGGATCGTGGAATTTCTGACCGGCAAAGGCATTGCGCTATACGATACGGCTTCGGTCGTGCGGCGATTGAAGGAGAATGCTTCGGATCAATTCCTCGAAATCCTTGAGCCTGCCGACCTCGGAGTGCTGCTGCGACGGCTGCCCGACTGCCGGACGGTTGCCGCTACAGGCGGCAAGGCGGCTGAAACTGCCGCCCGAATGCTTGGCTGCGAGATCCCGCCGGTCGGCGGATCTTCCGGCTTCGAATTCGAAGGACGCGACATGGATCTGTGGCGAATGCCCTCATCCTCACGGGCCTACCCGCTGGCGTTGGAGCGCAAGGCCGAAGCCTACCGCAAACTGTTCGACAGGGTCTTCAGCGCCCGATAAGATTCCTTCAACGAACAACGGACAAACAAAAGAGATCCTCGCAAAATTGCGGAGGTCTCTTCACCGAAGGTCTTACGGAAGGATCAATCGACCGGCAGAGCTTTGGAAAAGTCGATCGAATCGACCACGATACTGCCTCTGCTGACCTTCACGGGAATCCGATATGCCGCATTTCCTTTTTTCTTGCCGTTCTCTCGGGATATCTCCAGAACGATCTCGCTTCCATCGTCGTTGACATTGACGATCCTGCACGCCGCAATCGGGCAGAACGGCTTGATTCTGGACGACAGATCCTTTCCTTTGGGATCATCGAAATAATCACAGGCCGCCTGGCCGTATTCGATATTGAACGGTTTCCTGGCCTCCGCGAGATAGCTGCACAAGGAGGCAAAAGGAATCATTTTATACACCAGCTCTTTCTCCACAACCTTCCGGGCCGTCTCCGGAGCAAAGCCTCCGTCCGTAAAGCTTTTGATCAATTCGTCGTCATACTCCTTGAGCACGCTTTCATAATCCTCGACCGAAGACTTCGTGACGTACACCGGTTTGTCGCCCGCCTCCTTCAACACCTTGATGTAGTTGGGATCAAATGCGCTGGGCGAGGAGATCGCCTTGAACCCTTCGTATTTGTTCCGAGCCGCAGCCCGGCCGTCGGCCACGCCTTTCAGACTCTTGTCGCTGAGATCGGCGATCCGCGTCACGCCATGCAGATACTCCGACAACGTGCAGGCCTTTCGAACGAGTGCTTCATGGACCGCCTTGTTGATCTGGTCGAACTGCTCGTCCGTAACATATACCTTCACATAATCGCGGGGAATGTCGCAAGTTACGAGATTCCTGTTCGATGCGTCGTATCCGTTGACCAGGACGTAGGGTTTCTGCTCCTCATCCAGCGCCAGATAATTGCCGTAAACAAGGGTAGCCTTCGAAGAAGCGGAGATGTAATACAGGCATTTCGGGGCTTCTCCGTATCGATCGACCCACTCGGCGATCGCCCGCGACACATAGTTGGCGCCCCGCTCGGAGAGGAAGGGAATCTCCTGAAGATATTCGTAGCCGAAAGCGTTCTCCAGGGTGAAATCATAACCTCCCAACGCCTCAAAATCGATACCCGAATCCTCGAAGATGACGGCTCGGGCGGTATTTCCGGGATGAATGCTGTCGCGGCGGACAACAACATTCTGTTTGAGCAGTTCCTCCTTCGTGATGCCGCCGGACGCATACTTCTTCGACAGTTCGACAAAGGCCGGTCGGGTCGAACGGTTTTCGGGATTCAGCCGGCTCTGGTTGATAACGGTAGTGTTGATCAGAACACCGTTCTGGAACTGCAGCGTTCGCTTGCTGAGTCCGTTTTCGAATGTCCACGAGCCGCAGAGTTTTCCGTTGACGGCTGGGGCCGTACCGCTGATCTTTGCGGGATTGAGCCCGTTGTTATACCAGGAGAAAGATCCGGTAAGGTGGCCGTTGCGATAGGTGGCGACGAGCTTTCCGCGCGTTTCGAGCTTGTTGTAGCTTACGACGATTGTTCCGTTGGGCACACCGTTTATGAAGTTTCCGGAGAAGGTTTGAGAGAGCGTTTGCCGCTCGGTTCCGGTCGAGCGGCGATATTTGGTCAGAGGCATCTGAAACGACGACGAGACGGCGCCGTTCAACCAACCTTTCGAGAAGGCGGCATTCAGCGAGTAGGTGCCATTGATGGTGAAGGTGTAGGGCCACATGTCCACGCGGGTTGACGAAAGCGTGCATTTGACGGAATACGGGCCATCCTTGATGTTCGATCCGTCCTGCCCGACAATGTAGGAGTAGCGTTCCGTACCCGGGATGGTGATCAGGTCGAATTCGGTCCCCTTGACGAAGTCGCGGAGGTCTGTTTGCGCTGTGCGAAGGCGGGGTTCAGAAGCGCCGTGCACAATGCGGCAGTCAGCCATAATTTCTTCATGGTGTAGTTTTTTATGCCCGCGGGCTCCGGGACGGGCGTTAATCTCGCAAAAAGAAAGTGTGGAGCCTTTTCGTCTATCTGTCAGATGGTTGTGGAAGGACCAATAACAACAATAAACGATGCAATACCCCACACCTGATAGATATGGGATGGATGCAAGAATCGCACCCTGCCATATGCTAACAAGGAAATGAAGTGCCGTTCGTTGTCCCGTTGTTATTGAAAACTTCCACATTTTCTGACAGGGACCGTGCGAAAACACTTTCTACTAATATGTCTGTCAATTGCTTGACGTCGTAAAGTTAGGAAATATTTTTCACTTTACGAAACAGTACTTCTGCAGGGTATTGCAATTCCATATGACAAATAATTCTGAAAAT
Source organism: uncultured Alistipes sp. (assembly GCA_944322375.1). Lineage (GTDB taxonomy): Bacteria > Bacteroidota > Bacteroidia > Bacteroidales > Rikenellaceae > Alistipes. The sequence continues at coordinate 14,400 of CALUOX010000041.1, read as the reverse complement.
TTAGCTGCTGCCTTGAAATATTCCCGGAAGACGGTGACGTTCCGACCACAGATGCGTGACACCGGAGCGGGAAGCCGCAGCCCCGCCGCTCCCGTCCGGAGAGAGCCGTCTCTTTCGCCATCGCACCACGCGCCCTGCAATCCGTTCGAAACGGAGGTCAAACGGTCGGCTGCTGCACGGAATTGTAGAGGCAATAAACATTCCTCCTTCCGACACAGTCTCCAACGCGGAACAACCTGACCTTGAAGCAACTTCGGACCGATCGCTGGGCTGGAGGACTTTTGAGGTGCCGCCGCCCAATCCGTCAACAAACAGACCTGCTCCGGCCGCAGCCGGACAGACTCCCCTGCAGCTTACATCAAGCGCCGACCGAAGATCACCACAAACCGGATGCTAACCGCTTGCGCACCGTTTCGATACGGTCGGACGCACCGTGAAGACAGGTCTTCCGCCCTCCCCACGACTGCGGACGATGCAATGAAACCTTCCACCCTTCGACCGGACTATCCGCAAATAAGTCCTCCCCCCCCAAAAACGATCGGGATACATCCTCCGCAATGGATGGATGTATCCCGATCTTCCGTACAGAAATCCGGCGTGTCAGTTGCGCATCGAACCGTCCGGAGCAATGCGGAGCGTCACTTCACGATCCGACAGCCGCTCTTCCAGCTCGATCTCGAACCATTCGCCGTCGGGCGTCTGAATATGGTCTGCGCCGTCGAACGTCCACTGTGCATAGGCCGACGCTCCTATTGCAGCCGTCACTGCTGCCGGCAAATCCGACCAACGCACCTCCCAGGATGTTCCAACCCAGGCACCGCTGCCATTGAAACACACCTCCTTGACATATCCCTCATGCCGGATCTCCACCTCCAGATATCCGTCATCGTACTCCTTCTCCAGTACCGTGGCACCCGGATATGTCTGTTGAATGAAGAGGTCCGCATCGACCGGCACTCCGGCATTTCCACCCTCCGATCCCGGTTCATAAAGCGAGAGTTCGCCCTGCGGGGTAATCTTCAATTTCACGTCACCCCTGCGAGACTCCAGCTCCAGACGATAGTAATCGCCGTCGGCGGCCGTTTCGAAATAATCGGCATCGTCAAGCCGATAGTCCTGGGATTCCGCATACTCCGAGGCTGCCCAAGCCGCCAGTACGGGTTCGGGAAGATCCGATCTGCGCACCTCGGTCTTCGTGTATTGCCACTGTTCGCCGCGGTCAAAGAAGAGGTCGCGTTTCACGCCGTTGTCCACGATCTCGATCTCCGTACCGCCCGCTTCGGCATCCACATCGATAATGCGTGCCGAGGGGTAATACTGTTGCAGGTAGGCTTCGATTCCCGACGTCGGTTTCGAAGGGATGAAGTCGCCGTAGTCGTAATCGGCGCCCGAATCGGCCATTGTCTTGACCAGCACACCGTCGGGCGAGTAGTAGAGATCCATCTCACGTCCCGACTGCGCAACCTCGATCACATAGATCTCGGGTTCGACCTCACCGTTCCGATAGAGGACATCCACCTCCGGATCCACCTGCCACGAGGCGTATTCACTTGCCGCAAAAGCATCCTTTACGGCCTGGGGCAGGGCGTTGAAGAGGATGTCGGTTTCGGTCATCGACCACGCACCGTCGGTATTGTCAAACCAGGCGGATGCGTTCGTCCGACCGTTCGAGGCCCGTGTTCCGGTCCAATAGAAGTCCGCCACGGCATAGTTCCCCTTCATCTGCCAGCTGACATTTTCCGCCCCGGGATAGCGTGCGGCAAAGGCCTCCAGCACGCGGGGTGAGACAGCATTCATGGTATTGCGTCCGTCATCGGATTTTTCGCATCCCGCAACGACAAATGTCACGGCGATGACGGCCATCAGGTTTTTAACAAGATTTTTCATAATTCTTCTGTTTTTATCCGTTTCCAATAAAATCTCGATGCAAAATAGAGACGGAAATTTGAAAAGAATTCAAAATAACCGGAAAAAACGCACCCTGTCTGTTTTTTCGTCCCTGTAAAATGCCGGATACTGCCGGGCCCGGCCGCTCCACATTCCTTCTCCAATCCCGTCGCCGCAGGCCGAAGAAAAACGGCCCCCGTTTTTCCAACCCCACGTCTGCACGTGTCGGAATTTTCCGAAAAATTCGTACCTTTGCTATGCCTTGAAGCGAGCCTGTTACGCCGCTTCGGCGCACAATTTTCCGTATATCTATGTCTGTCGAGAAAAAATATGTCGAGACCCCGCTGATGAAGCAGTACTACAAGATCAAGGCCGTACATCCGGATGCGATCCTGCTCTTCCGCGTGGGTGATTTCTATGAGACCTTCGGTGACGACGCCATCAAGGCGAGCGGCATTCTGGGCATCACGCTGACCCGCCGAGCCAACGGCGCCGCCTCGTACGTCGAACTGGCAGGCTTCCCCTACCACGCCATAGACACCTACCTCCCGAAGCTGGTGCGGGCCGGCGAACGGGTCGCCATCTGCGAGCAGCTGGAGGATCCCAAGCAGGTCAAGGGGCTTGTCAAACGGGGCGTCATCGAACTGGTTACTCCGGGCATCGTCCTGGGCGACAACATCCTGGCAAACAAGGAAAATACCTATCTGGCATCGGTCTTCTTCGGCCGGCAGGCAACGGGCGTTTCATTTCTCGACATCTCGACGGGTGAGTTCTACGTGGCGGAGGGAAGCGACGCCTACATCGACAAGCTGCTGTCAAATCTTTCGCCGAAGGAGATTATCTATCAGCGGGGTTACGACGATCGTTTCAAGCAGAAGTTCGGCACGGGCTACTATACCTACCGGCTCGACGACTGGGTCTTCTCCGAGGAGCTGAACCGGGAGAAACTCTGCAAGCAGTTCGGCACCCAGTCGCTCAAGGGTTTCGGCATCGACCATCTCGACGCGGGCATTTCGGCCGCCGGAGCCATACTCTACTACCTCGAATTTACGGAGCACAAGGATATCGGTCACATCACCTCCATTTCGCGAATCGACCAGGACGAGTATGTCTGGATCGACAAGTTCACGATCCGCAATCTGGAGCTCTTCTCCTCGAACGCTTCGCGGGTACATTGCGGCTTTGCCGACGTCATGGACCGCACCCGCACCCCGATGGGCGGGCGGCTGCTCAAGCGTTGGATAGCGATGCCGCTGCGGAGCATAGAACGCATCCGCCAGCGGCAGAACGTCGTTCAACGGTTCGTGCAGGAACCGGAACTTGCGGAGGGAGTCGAAGAGCAGATCTCCCAGATCGGAGATCTCGAGCGCATCGCCTCCCGCATTGCCGCCGGTCGGGTTACGCCCCGGGAGTTGATCCAGCTGAAAAATTCGCTGGGGGCCGTAGAGATGCTGAAGGCCGTTCTCGAATCGTCGGACGACGAGAACCTGCACCGCATGGCCTCGGAGATCGATATTCTGAAGGAGGTGCGCCAGCGGCTCGAACGGGATCTGTATCCGGATCCGGCGAACAACCAGATCCAGCGGGGCGGAGTGATCGCCGACGGCGTCAACCCGGAGCTGGATGATCTGCGCCGCATCGCGCTGCACGGCAAGGACGTGCTTCAGCAGATCCAGCAGCGGGAAAGCGAAGAGACGGGTATTCCCTCACTCAAGATCGGCTACAACAACGTCTTCGGTTACTATATCGAGGTGCGCAATGCCCATAAGGAGAAGGTCCCCGAGAGTTGGGTGCGCAAGCAGACGCTGGCCAACGCCGAGCGATACATCACCGACGAACTGAAGGAGTACGAAGAGAAGATCCTCGGTGCCGAGGAGCGCATCCTGACACTCGAGCAGGAGATCTACAATGCCCTGATCGGCTTTGTCTCTCAGTCCCTCACGCAGCTTCTGACGGATGCCCATGCCGTGGCACGGCTCGACTGCCTGCAGTCGTTTGCGCGTATTGCCCGGGAACGCGGCTACGTCTGTCCGGAGTTGAGTGACGACACGCTGATCGACATCGAGCAGGGGCGTCATCCGGTCATCGAGACGTTGATGCCTGTCGGGGAGAAATACATTCCGAACGACATCCGGCTCGACGACAAGGAGCAGCAGATCGTGATGATCACGGGTCCGAACATGTCGGGTAAATCGGCGCTGCTGCGACAGACGGCGCTCATCATCCTCATGGCACAAATGGGTTCGTTCGTTCCGGCAAAACGGGCGCATATCGGAGTCGTTGACAAGATCTTCACGCGCGTCGGCGCGTCGGACAACATCTCGCAGGGGGAATCGACCTTCATGGTCGAGATGCTGGAATCGGCCAGCATCCTGAACAACATTTCGGCCCGGAGCATCGTACTGCTGGATGAGATCGGCCGCGGCACGAGCACCTACGACGGCATATCGATCGCCTGGGCAATGGTCGAATACCTGCACAACCACCCCACGGCACATGCGCGCACGCTTTTCGCCACACACTACCACGAGCTCAACGAGATGGAGAAAATGTATCCGCGCGTCAAGAACTACCATGTGACGGTCAAGGAGATGAACAACACGATTGTCTTCCTGCGGAAACTGGAACGCGGCGGTACGGAGCATTCGTTCGGTATCCATGTTGCCCGGATGGCCGGAATGCCGGCAACGGTGGTGGCACGCGCGGAGGAGATACTCAAGAATCTCGAGAAGGTTTACGGCACGGACGAAATCGTACCGAGCCGGAGCCCGAAGATGCGGGGACGCAAACAGCCGTCAGTCAGGGAGGCCGTCGAAGAGGCGGATCGTGAATCGTCGGTACAATTGTCGATGTTTCAGTTGGAGGATCCGGTGCTGATACAGATCCGCGACCAGATCAAGGGTTTGGACATCAACTCGCTGACGCCGCTGGAGGCGCTCAACAAATTGAACGAGATCAAGAAGATCGCCGGCATCTGATCGCCGGAATCACCGCTGCAAAGGGAACACTCTTCCATCCGACGTTTTGACGGATCGACGGATTGGTCATCGCTGCGACCCGCCATCCGTCCGGGCTTCTACCGGCAGATTCTCACAGCTTGTGTTCCGTTTTTCAACACGCCTCTCCGAATGCAAATACGGAGCTCCTTCCGTTGTAGAAGGAACTCCGTATTGCTATATCAAGGGATGCAACCCGAATCCCGTTTCGGACCCGGCGCTCCGGAATCACAAGCCGCGATTTTCACGCCATATCCAGGGAGCCACGCAATCGGGATCGCTCCAAATGCCGATAGCCTCTTCCTGGGCAAGACGCACCGAACGAATATAGTTCACCTCGTTGACCGAGTCGTTGCGATACCAAGCCAGACCGGCCCGCAGCAACTGATCGGCAACATCTTCGTTGTCGCGCGTAATGACGACGACCGTCTGCTCCCGACGAGACGTCTCACCTTTTGGCAGAATCTCGACGCGCCGTTGCAGAATCATGTTGTAGAGGTATTTGCGGGCTTCATAACCATACGGCTGATCGGCCTCCGGAGCCTCGATGCCATAAATCCGGCAGGTCAGGGTGTCGTTTTTGTCATCCACCGCCACGAACGTATCCCCATCCACGATCTCGATCACACGCACGGGATGACTCCGCCGTACGATCTCCGTAGCATGCGGTTTGAAGGTCCGGAGAACCCACAGCCCCGAAACCGTCAAAATGCCGATGAGGAGCGTGGCGATCAATACGCCGTTGCGGATCTTCCGCTTGAGCGACTTCCGGTGATGATGCCGGTGATGGTGCCGGGATTTCGATGATGAGGAGTTTTCAGGCATGACTCGACTCTTTTCCGTTTATTCGAACAACGCTTCGACCTTAGCCGCCACCTCTTCGGGATCGGGTGAGAGCGGGAAGACGCAACTTGGCTTGAGATACCACAAATCCTTGTCCTTCTGACAACGACGTTCACCGCCTCCGGTGATATTGAGCATGACGATCTTCTCACGATCCACCATCCCGTCGGCCACGGCCTTGATCAGCGAGGCCGTGGCAATGCCGGCAGCCGAATAGATGTCGATGCCCTCCAGCTCCTCGAAGAGTGCACGGGCTTTGCGGGCCTGTGCGTTCGTGGCAACCAGAATCGTGCCATCCGTAGCCTTGAGTGCATCGTAGAGGCCTCCGGCAAGGGAATAGGGCGGTTTTCGGTTGGAGAGCACCTTCGCATCGATGATCTCCGCATCGCGCCGGGCCTTGGCGGCATCGTAAGGCAGCAGGTCGCGCGAATCGACACGCCAGGCGTCGAACATCGGGACGAACGGTGCATTCTGCGAGACAATGAGCTTCATCATTTTGTGCCCGAAACGGCCGTCCTCGTTGAGACGCATGTTGGCCTCCCAGGCCGCAATGGCACCCGTTCCGCTGCCGATTGCCTGGAAATAGTAGTCGGGAATCTCGCCGATGGTCGTGGCTGCCGACAGAACGGTCGTAGCCATGCCGTCGCGGCGTGCGATATTCTTCGCACCGCCTTCGGCATAGAATTTCGGAGAACGAAGCGCGAGATTGCTCAACGAAATGGCATCGAAGTAGTCGCCTCCATGCTCCGGAGCGATCAGTTTCACGCAGGGATTGAGCGGACCGTCGAACCACAGGGCATTGATGTTCTCCTCGGGGACGGAGAGCAGCAGCCGGATATTGTTCTCGGAGCAGACCTTCGCGAAGGCGCGGGCGGTATTTCCGGCCGAAGCAACGACAAGAATCCGGTCGTCATCCTCACGGATACGGGCGCAGACGCTGTATGCCTCGGTCTCCTTGAAGGAGCAGGTCGTCATTCGGGCGCCGATTTCGGGATAGTAACCGTTGAAGGTGATGTAGAGATTCTTGAGTCCCAGATAATCGGCCAGGCCCTTGCTTTTGTAGGTGACCGGAGCACTCGACCCCTGCAACATGCGGCGGACAGGCAGCCAGTCGCAGAACTTGTAGAATCCATAACTGTCGGGACGCACGTCGATCTGGCGGGCGGCATAACGGGCGCGGATCATCGACGGCTGCTTGCAGCAGGGATCATCGAGCATCCATCCTTCATCCTCGAACTGTCGTCCCGTAGCGACACATTCGAGCGTGTAATCGGTCGGTTTGAAATTCTCCATTATCAGTATTCAAGTTTTTTCGTTGTTCAGGACATGCGGTTTTTGAAATCCTCGTAGCCGAATCTGCGCACCGTGCGCACCGCGCCCGTTTCATCGGCGATGGCGATGTCCGGATGAGCGACGCCGTTGAACATCGTCGTTTTGACCATCGTGTAGTGAATCATGTCTTCGAAGACGATCCGGTCGCCGACGGCCGGATCACGATCGAAAGCCCAGTCGCCGCAGTAGTCTCCGGCCAGGCAGCTGTTTCCACCCATCCGCCAGCGTGTTTCGCCGGGCCTGGGGTCGTGCGCGCCAAGGATCGCCGGTTTGTAGGGCATCTCCAGACAGTCGGGCATGTGACAGGCAAACGACACGTCAAGCATGGCCGTATGCACCCCGTCGCTCTCGACAATATCCTCGACGGTCGAGACGAGATATCCCGTTCGCCAGGTAAAGGCACTGCCGGGTTCGAGGATCAGTCGCAGATGCGGATGACGTGCATGGAATTCGTTCAACAGGGCGATCAGTTCGTCGCAATCGTAATCGGCATGGGTCATCAGATGCCCGCCTCCCATGTTGAGCCACGCGACACGGTCGAGCCACGGCTCGAAATTTGCTTCAAGCGCTTCGAGGGCCCGACGAAGGTGTTCGGGGCGGGATTCGCACAGAACATGGAAGTGCAGGCCTTCGATTCCCTGCGGGAGACCGCCGGCAGCCTTCAGCGCCGAAGCCGTAACCCCCAACCTCGAACCGACCACGCAGGGATTGTACAGATCGGTTTCGACGGGCGAATAGTGCGGATTGACCCGCAGCCCGCAGGAGAGCCCCCTGCTTGCGGCCCGGCGGCCGAACCGGCTGAACTGACTCAACGAGTTGAAGGTGATATGGCTGCTGCAGGCTATTATTTCATCGATGTTGGAATCGGTATATACCGGAGCATAGGTATGGGCGGGTTGTCCGAACTCTTCATAGACCAGACGAGCTTCGGCGGCCGAACTGGCCGTTGCACCATCGCTGTGCCGGGCCAGCTCGGGGAAGATGCTCCACATGGCGCAGGCCTTCAACGCGACGATTATCTCCACGGGAGCCTCATGCCGCACACGGTCGATCACGGCGAGATTCCGCCGCAGGAGCGTTTCGTCAAGCAGGAAACAGGGTGAAGGGATACGATTGAAATCGATCATTCGGCATTTTCGGATATAAGTTCCGCAAATATACGGATAATAGCCGGAGCGAGACTAAGTATAAATACCTATTCCTTCGCATGAAACGAGATTGCTGCGGCAAAACGAATCCGGCCCGTTGCCCCTGCGGATCAGACCGATACGAAGCGGAGGCATACGGGTGTCGTCCTGCGGCAGCCGGCACGGGGATGCGCGGCGGCCCGGACGATGCCGCCGGCGACTGTCCCTTTCGACGGAGGCGGGATTGGAAATCTCGAAAAAACGGGCTATATTTGCATTCGTTACCAATTGTGACCGACCATGCAGATTCTTTCCGCATTAGATTTTACACTGCCTTTGACCGATCCGGTATTGAAGTACCTGCTCATTCTGCTTGTCATCCTCGGTGCGCCGCTGCTGTTGAACAAGATACGGGTGCCGCCGCTGCTGGGGCTCATCATCGCCGGCGCCGTCATCGGGCCGCACGGATTCAACCTCATATTGCGGGACAGCGGGATCACCCTTTCCGGAACAGCGGGGCTGCTGTACATCATGTTCCTTGCGGGACTGGAGATCGACATGGGGGATTTCAAGCGCAACAGTCTGCGCAGTCTCACCTTCGGACTCTACACCTTCTGCGTGCCGATGGCGATGGGCATATTGGCGGGTTATTATCTGCTGGGCTTTTCATGGCTCACGTCGGTGCTGCTTGCCAGCATGCTCGCGTCGCATACGCTCATCGCCTACCCGATCATCAGCCGTTTGGGTATCAGCCGGAACAAGGCCGTCAGCATAACCGTCGGCGGCACGATGATTACCGACACGCTGGCGCTGCTGGTACTGACCGTCGTCGTGGCATTCGCGACCGGCAACGCCGACGACATGTTCTGGGTGCGGCTGGGACTCTCCGTCATTCTGTTCACGCTCATCGTATTGCTGGGATTTCCTTTCATTGCCCGCTGGTTCTTCAAACGGGTGCACGACAGCATTTCCCAATATATCTTCGTGCTGGCAATGGTCTTCCTGGGCGCATTTCTTGCACAGGCCGCAGGTCTGGAAGCCATCATCGGGGCGTTCTTGGTGGGATTGACCCTCAATCGGCTGATTCCCTCCACGTCGCCGCTCATGAACCGCGTAGAGTTCGTGGGCAATGCGATTTTCATCCCCTTCTTTTTGTTGAGTGTCGGCATGCTGATCGACTATCGGGCCTTTTTCACCAGCTTCGAGACGATCAAGGTCGGAGCCGTGATGATTGTCGTCGCCACCGCCGCCAAGTATATTGCGGCATGGCTGACGCAAAAGACGTTCCGCATGTCGGTCGATCAGCGGCGCGTGATTTTCGGACTGAGCAACGCACAGGCGGCAGCCACGTTGGCGGCGGTAATCGTAGGCTACAATGTCATTCTGGGCACGGACGCCAACGGCGAACCGATCCGCCTGTTGAACGAGAGCGTACTCAACGGTACGATTCTGATGATTCTGGTTACCTGTACGATGGCGTCGTTTTCGGCCCAGAAAGGGGCGCACAACCTCGCCATGCAGGAGGCTGCCGAGCCCGAACCGCAAAGTTTCGACGGCAGTCAGATCCTCATCCCCGTCTGCAATGAAGCCAACGTCGAGGAGCTGGTCAATCTGGGGCTTGCAATCAAATCGAAACGACAGTCGGAAGGACTCTGCATTCTTTCTGTTATCGAAAACCGCGCTTCGGACGGCACGGCGCACAAACGTTCGCGACGGCTGCTGCATACGGCTGTCGAGACCGCCGCAGCCACCGACACGCGCGTACAGGAGTTGCTGCGGTACGACCTGAATCCGGCCAATGCCATTTCGGGCGTGATCCGCGAATGCGGCATTACGGACATCATCCTGGGGATGCACGAGCAGAAGGAACTCATGTCCGGAATCCTGGGCCGCGTAACGGAAGGAGTCGTTGCGGATAACAGCGCCAATATATTCATATACAAGTCGGTACAGCCTATATCCACCGTCAAGCGGCATTTGATCGTCATGCCTCCGCAAGCGGAAAAGGAGGCGGGGTTTTCGAGTACGCTTGACCGTTTGGTCAATGTTGTGAAGAATACGGGCGCCAAATCGATATTCTACGGTTTGCCTGCCACGCTCGATCCGATCCGCGAACGTTTTGCCCGGACGTCGAACGATATCGGATATGTACATTTCGGGAATTGGGAGGATTTTCTGATCGTATCGCGCGACATACGTCCCGACGATGCGTTGTGGGTATGGATGAGCCGTAAAAACGGCGTGTCGTACGATTCGGCGATGACCCGCATCTCGCGTTACCGGAACCAATATTTCCAGGGGCACAATTTTGTGCTGATCTATCCTTTGCAGGCCGGTACGGATGAAGGATCGCTCTATCTCACATAGGAGATCGAGCCTTCCGCAACGGCCCCGCCACGCGAAGCGACCGTCTGGGAGCGAGATGCAGAGGGATAGTGGTATCGTATCGACAGATCGCTTTCTGTAGGCAACAATCGTTTTCTCTGGATAACAGACGTATCTGCTATTTCAGCTCAACAATCTCTTCATTCCAAACGGTCAGTTTCTCGACACCATTCTCCGTCACCAGATAGGTATTTTCAATACCGACGGCCCCGACGCCCGCCACAACGAACTTCGGCTCGAAAGCGAAGGTCATTCCGGCCTGCAGCACATCCTGCGAACGCGGTGTCAATACGGGCGGTTCGTTGATATCGAGACCGACGCCGTGGCCCACAAACTTCGCCTGAAACCGGCTCCCCATGAAACAATCCGCCAAACCGGCGTCACGGGCCGTCTGCAAGGCATCGGCATAGAGATCGGCGCACGCAACACCGGGACGGGCGGCAGCCTCCATGCGTGCTTCGATTTCGAGGGCCACATGATGTGCGCGACAAGCCTCCGCGGAGAGTCTTCCGACGGAATAGACACGAGTCATATCACTCTGGTAGGCCGTATAGTTTCCGGCCATGTCGGCCATTACGGCCATCCCCTCCTCCAGCCGTGTGCCGTTTGCACCGAGCGGCACGGACGGATGCAATCCGCCACCTCCCAGCGCAAAGTCATACGGCGCGGGCGTTGCGGCGTTTCCGCCTGCGAGCAGGCTGCCCATGTAGACCTCCATGCCGCTGCCGGCCGTATGGAAATACCCCAGCGAACCGAGTTTGCGCATCCGGTACTCGATCTCGATCTGGAGATCGATGTCGGTCATTCCCTTGTGATAGCATTGCGGAATAAGTGCACAGAGTTCGATCTGCCGCTGCGCCGACAGACGCATCTGCCCGATCTCCCACGGAGTTTTAATCATCCGCAGCCAGCTCAACGGCTGCGAGGCATCCGTAATCTGTGCGCTTCCGAAGATCCGCTGCAGCCGCACGAACTCCGCATAAGTCAGTTGCGCGGATTCAAGCATCAGCACGCGCGGTTGCGGAAGTCCAAGCTGGACGAACCATTCGGGCAGCTGCTCGGGCTTCCGGATCGTATGACACTCCGTCACGGGCGGCATTGGCGGCCGTTTGACAAAGCAGTGAGGCTGTCCCTCGGCCGGGAGATAGAAATAGCCGTTGAACAGGGATCCTGTCAGATAATAGAGGTTGCGGTTCGACGCCACAAGACAACCGTCCGCGCCGTTTTCCTGCATGACTTGCTGCAGCCGCTGCCACTTTTCATTGAGTTCGTTAGTCATGATCGAAGAAATATGCGTGCAAAAGTAGCGATTCGGCACGAGAGGTCCAAATCCACGACAGCGGCTGAGACAGGAAATCTCGACCGCCTCTCCTGACGGAATGAGGAGAGAGGTAAAGCCCTGCCCTCTTGAAGCGTCATCCGCCGGGACGCCTCCGCAGGGGAGCCGAAAACAAAAGAGGCAATGTGTATTGACACATTGCCCGAGATTCTTTTCGTAGCGAGAGAGAGACTTGAACTCTCGACCTCATGATTATGAATCATGCGCTCTAACCAGCTGAGCTATCTCGCCATCGCTTTGCCTTGAAAGCGAGTGCAAAGGTAACAGTTTTTTTCTTTCACGCAAAAGTTTTCACGCTTTTTTTCTTCGAAGTTTTCCCGCGCGGGCTCTGGCACCGATTTTGCCGTTCGATGCTGAAACATTCAAACTTCTATGTATCAATACAAAACTACCCGATACCACTCACGGCTGCTTGATCTGGCGACGCTGTTCGCCGGCGGCATATTGCTTGTTGCGCTGTCGTGCGAGATCCTGACAGGCGACAATCGCCATTTCTCCTCCGCATATCTGTGGATTCAGTTCGGCGTGTGCATTGTCTTTCTCGCCGATTTCTTCATTCGTCTGAATCACGCCGGGCGGAAAGGGAGATTCCTGCTGCGAAACATCCTCTTTCTGCTGCTCTCCATACCCTACCTCAATCTGATTGACTGGTTTCATCTCGACGTTTCGCGCGACTGGAGCATGCTCGTCGGGCTTGCCTCGATGATGCGGGCCTTTCTGGCACTCTACATCATTGTCGTCTGGCTGACGGTCAATCGCTTCGACCGGCTGTTGACGGCCTACGCCTTTTCGGTGTTTGTCTTCACCTATCTTTCCGCACTGGTCTTCTATGACTATGAGATAAAGGTCAATCCCCATCTCGACGGCTTCGGAAATGCATTGTGGTGGGCCTGGATGAATGTGACGACGGTCGGCGCCTCGATCTTTCCCGTGACGGCCGTCGGCAAGGTTGTCTGCGTCCTGCTGCCCATCGTGGGGATGATCTTCTTCCCGATCTTCACGGTCTATATCTCGCAATACTACAAACGGGAAGGGAAGCGGAAAAGCCGATAAGGTGCAATCTTTCCTCTTCCCTCTTCCCTCTTCCCTCATTTCTCCCCGTACCATTTCTTCCCCGTACCATTTCTTCCCCGTACCATTTCTTCCCCGAACAACCACCCCCCCCGAGAAGGGCGGCCCTGCCAAAGGAGCCGCCCTTTTGTCTGCCCGAAAGATCATCCTCCAAAACCCGTCGTTTGCCGGTCTGATCAGATCCTGCGGCACAACCCTTTCCGATGCCCGCGACCGACGCAGATTTCAAGAAACGCGGGACTTTTACCGTCGAATTACATTTCAGCCCCACTCCGGCAAGGTCTCAGATTCTAAAATCGTCTTTCACTTTCCTGTGCAGGTCACCGATATGCAGAACTTTGCTGAGGTTGACCTGATCCGATACGGTCGAATATGAAAGTGTCGTTTGTATTTGTTTCCTTTCTGATTTTCCCTATCTTTGTTGAAGATTCTGCTGACCTGTCATGAAAAAAACGAATCGCAGTTTTGTTATCGGATTGTTGTGCCTGCTGCAACTGGGAGCGGCGGCACAGACAACCTCCGATCGCACATGGATCGAAGAGAACTACCGGAAGACGGAATACCGCATACCGATGCGCGACGGCATCCGCCTCCATACGACCGTCTATGCGCCGCGCGATACGACGGAGCGCCATCCGATACTGCTGACCCGCACGCCCTACTCCTGCCGGCCCTACGGCAAGGAGTTTACCTCGTCGCTGTGGCGCTCCTACCTCCGCGATTACGCCCGCAGGGGCTACATCCTCGTCTTTCAGGATGTCCGGGGCCGCTGGATGAGCGAAGGGAAATTCGTTCATGTACGGCCCTATCTTGCGGACAAACGCGACAACACGATGATCGACGAGGCAAGCGACGCCTACGATACGATCGATTTTCTGGTGCGCACGCTTCCTGCCAACAACGGCCGTGTGGGTATCTATGGCAACTCCTACCCCGGTTTTTATGCCCTGATGGCAGCGGCTTGCGGACATCCCGCCTTGCGGGCCGTCTCGCCGCAGGCCCCCGTTACCGACTGGTTCATGGGCGACGACGTTCACCACAACGGCGTATTCTTCCTGCGGGATGCCTTTTCGTTCATCGGCGGCAGCATCGGACGGCCGATGAACAACCCGACCGACAAGGGACCCCGCGTACCCCGCTACCTGCGTCCCGGCGAGACCGAATACGACTTTTTCCTGCGCAAGGCGACCCTCGATTCGCTGTCGTCGATGCTGGGCGATACGGTTCGTTTCTGGCAGGAACTGATGCAGCATCCCGATTACGACACCTGGTGGCAGGAGCGGTGCTCGGTGCGGGCGATGCACGATCTGAAACCCGCCATGCTGATTGTCGGCGGGCTGTTCGATGCCGAAGACTGCTATGGTGCATGGACCACCTATGCCTCGATCCGGCGTCAAAGTCCTTCTACAACCTGCCGGCT
>CALUOX010000040.1 GCA_944322375.1 uncultured Alistipes sp. | reverse complement strand
AAGCGCTTGTCGCCGGGCTGCAGGATGGCACGATCGAGGTGATTGCAACCGACCATGCACCCCATATGGCCGGGGAGAAGTCGCGCGGACTGGCCGGCAGTGCAATGGGTGTCGTGGGGCTGGAGTGTGCCTTTGCGGTGTTGAATACGGCGCTGGTCAAGCGGGGAGTCATCTCCTTCGGACGGTTGATCGATGCGATGTCGCTCGCCCCGCGCCGGATCTTCGGACTCGGCGGCGGACAAATTGCCGTCGGCGCTCCGGCTGATCTGACGGTGGTGGATCCCGACCGTCCGGCAACGGTCGATCCCGAACGGTTCCTGTCGATGGGCCGCAGTACCCCCTTTGCCGGCATGAAGGTGCAGGGGGTCGTCCTGATGACGCTTGTCGATGGCCGCACGGCCTATGCGGATCCGATGTTGAAAAGTGAAAAATACAATCTTTAGCGTATGAGACCATATAACAAGAAAATCGTTCTGGAGGATGGCCGGGAGTTCTTCGGCTACGGCTTCGGAGCGGATCGGGAGGCGATCTGCGAGATCGTTTTCAATACCTCGATGGTGGGGTATCAGGAGATCATGTCCGATCCCTCCTATACGGATCAGATGGTTGTGATGACCTATCCGCTCATCGGCAACTACGGTATGACCGACGATGACTATGAAACGAAAAATCCCTCCATCGGAGGCATGATCGTGCGGGAATACAACGATTCTCCGTCGAACTTCCGTTATACGAAAACGCTGAGCGAGGTCTTCGAGGAGCATGCCATTCCGGGTATCGAGGGGATTGATACCCGCATGTTGACACGCATCATCCGCAACGAGGGAAGCCAGCGCGTGATGCTGACATCGGTCGATACGCCGCGCGAAGAGGCTTTGGCCCGCATGGCCGCCACGCCGTGGCCGCATGACATGGTGTCGCGCGTAAGCTGCCGCAAGCGCTGGATGTCGCGTGTGGCCAACCACAAATACGACGTGGTGGCGGTCGATTGCGGTATCAAGTACAATATCATACGATTGCTGAACCGGGTGGGCTGCAATGTCACCGTGGTGCCCTATGATGCGTCGGTCGAGCAGATCCTTTCGTTCCGGCCCGACGGTCTGGTACTGTCGAACGGCCCCGGCGATCCGAACGATGTGCAGGGGGTGATCGAACTGGTGCGCCAGCTGCGCGGCCGGCTGCCGATCTTCGGCATCTGCATGGGCCATCAGCTCATCTCGCTGGCCTATGGCGCCCGGACGTTCAAGATGAAGTTCGGTCATCGCGGCGCAAATCATCCGGTGAAGAACCTCGCAACCGGAAAGATCGAGATCACAAGCCAGAACCACAGCTTCGCCGTCGATATCGATTCGCTGGCCGGCACGGGACTGGAGCTGACGCATGTCAATCTGCTGGACGGTACGGCCGAGGGCGTGGCCTGTTACAGGGACAGCGTCTTTTCGACGCAGTATCATCCCGAAAGCGCTGCGGGTCCGCAGGACAGTACCTATTTGTTCGAAACGTTTACTAAAATGATGGAGGATTGGAGAAATGCCTAAGAGAACGGATATCAGAAAGGTAATGGTGATCGGGTCGGGCCCGATCGTAATCGGACAGGCCGCCGAATTCGACTATGCCGGAACACAGGCTTGTCTGGCGCTCAAGGAAGAGGGGTATGAGGTGATTCTGGTCAACTCCAATCCTGCAACCATCATGACCGATACGCACATCGCCGACAAGGTCTATATGGAGCCGTTGACGCTCGAATACGTTGCCAAGATCATCCGCTTCGAGCGCCCCGATGCCATTGTTCCGGGTCTGGGCGGCCAGACGGGGTTGAACCTGGCCGTGCAGCTGGCCAAGAAGGGCGTATTGCAGGAGTGCCAGGTCGAGATTCTGGGTACGTCGTTCGAGAGTATCGAGCAGGCCGAGGACCGTGAACTCTTCAAGGAGATGTGCGAGTCGTTGGGCGAGCCGGTTCTGCCGTCGCTCATCGCCTCCAGCATGGAGGAGGGCATCGACGCAGCCGAGAAAATCGGTTATCCGGTCGTATTGCGTCCGGCCTTCACGCTGGGCGGTACGGGCGGCGGCTTTGCCGACAACCGTGAAGAGCTGGAGGAGCTGATGCGCAACGCACTGATTCTCTCGCCGGTACATCAGGTGCTTGTCGAGAAGAGCATCAAGGGATACAAGGAGATCGAATATGAGGTCATGCGCGATGCCAACGATACGGCCATCTCGATCTGCTGCATGGAGAATGTCGATCCCGTGGGGGTTCATACGGGCGATTCGATCGTCGTGGCTCCGAGCCAGACGCTGACCAATCGCGAGTTCCAGATGTTGCGCGACAGCGCCTTGAAGATCATCCGCGCCCTGAAGATCGAGGGCGGTTGCAACGTGCAGTTCGCGCTCGACCCGCTGTCGTTCAAATACTATCTGATTGAGGTCAATCCGCGTGTGTCGCGTTCGTCGGCTCTGGCGTCGAAGGCCAGCGGTTATCCCATTGCGCGGGTTACGGCGAAGGTGGCGGTCGGCATGACGCTCGACGAAATCCAGCTGGCCAATACTCCGGCGTCGTTTGAGCCGACGCTCGACTATGTCGTCACGAAGATCGCCCGCTTCCCCTTCGACAAGTTCTCCGATGCCTCGAACAAGCTCGGTACGCAGATGAAGGCGACGGGTGAGGTGATGTCCGTCGGCCGGACGATGGAGGAGAGCCTGCTCAAGGCGGTGCGGTCGCTCGAAACGGGCGTCTGCCACATCTACCACAAGAAGTTCGACCACATGTCGAACGACGAGATGATGGCATATATCCGCGAGGCGACCGACGACCGGTTGTACGCCATCGCGCAGCTGATCCGCAACGGCGTGGACCTGATGCTGATCTACAACAATACGAAGATCGACATGTTCTTCCTTGAAAAGTTCAAGAACATCGTCGAGATGGAGCGGACGGTTGCCGAGCATCCCTTTGACCAGGAGACGCTGCGCGATGCGAAGCGCATGGGTTTCGGCGACAAGTACATCGGTCAGCTGTGGGGCGTGTCGGAGCATGACATGTACCGTCTGCGCGAAAAATGGGATATCTTCCCCGTCTATAAGATGATCGATACGTGCGCCTCGGAGTTTACCTCCTATGTCCCCTATTTCTATTCGACCTACGAGGAGGAGAACGAATCGATGGTCAGCGACCGCGAGAAGATCATCGTACTCGGTTCGGGCCCGATCCGTATCGGTCAGGGCGTGGAGTTCGACTATTCGACCGTGCATGCCATCTGGTCGATCCGCAAGGCGGGCTACGAGGCGATCATCATCAACAACAACCCCGAGACGGTTTCGACGGACTATACCTGCAGCGACAAGCTCTATTTCGAGCCGCTGACGGTGGAGGACGTGATGAACGTGATCCATCTTGAGAAGCCCAAGAGCATCGTCGTCTCGCTGGGCGGTCAGACGGCGATCAACCTTGCCGAGCCGCTGGCGCGTCTGGGTGTGCCGATCATGGGCACGGACGTGCAGGCGATCCGCAATGCGGAGGATCGCGGCTGCTTCGAGAAGATCATGGAGCAGCTGGGGATTCCGCAGCCGCAGGCCGAGGCCGTTACCGACATCGAAGCGGGTGTTGCGGCGGCATCGCGGATCGGGTATCCGGTATTGGTCCGTCCGAGTTATGTGCTGGGCGGCCGCGCCATGCAGATCGTCTCGAACGAGGAGGCGCTGCGCCATTACCTTCAGAATGCGGTCGAGATCAACGACGATTCGCCCGTGCTGGTCGATAAGTACATCCAGGGCAAGGAGCTGGAGGTCGATGCCATCTGTGACGGCCACGACGTCTTCATCCCCGGCATCATGGAGCATGTCGAGCGGACGGGAATCCACTCGGGCGACTCGATCAGCGTCTATCCGACCTTCAGCGTGACGCAGAAGGTCAAGGATACGATCATTGACTATACGGTTCGTCTGGGTCTGGAGATCGGTATCGTGGGACTTTACAACATCCAGTTCATCTGTGACTGCCACAACGACGTCTATGTCATCGAGGTCAATCCCCGGTCATCGCGTACGGTTCCGTTCCTGTCGAAATCGACGGGTGTGCAGATGGCCGACATCGCCACGCAGGTGATTCTGGGCCACAGCCTTCGCGAGCAGGGTATCACGGAGGTGTACGGCCGTGAGAAGACCCGCTGGTTTGTCAAGGCTCCGGCCTTCTCGTTCTCGAAGATCCGGGGCGTGGAGTCGTACCTCTCGCCCGAGATGAAATCGACGGGCGAGGCGATCGGTTACGACGACAAGCTCACGCGGGCGCTCTACAAGGCGCTGCAGGCTTCGGGCATGAAGGTCGCCAATTACGGTACGGTGCTGCTGACGATCGCCGACAAGGACAAGGACGAGGTGCTGCCGCTGGCACGCCGCTTCTACAACCTCGGATTCAACATCGAGGCGACGTCGGGTACGGCCGACTTCCTGCGCAAGCATGGAATCCGTACGCGGTTGCGCCGCAAGCTGTGCGAGGGCAGCAACGAGATCATCGAATCGCTGCGCCAGGGACATGTAAGCTACATCATCAATACGATCGATCTGGACCAGCACAATACGCGGCTGGACGGTTATGAGATCCGTCGCGCGGCGGTCGAGAACAACGTGACGCTCTTCACGGCGCTCGAAACGGTGAAGGTGCTGCTCGATGTGCTGGAGGAGATCACGCTGAGCGTCTCGACCATCGATGCGAAGTAATTCGCATTCCGACGGACGAGAGTCATGAATTGCGAGCCGACCGGACAGGCGAAAGTCCGTTCGGTCGCAACACGCAAACGACGGGTGCGGAGAAGGGTAAATGCGACTCCGGGAACCGCAGACAGACGTCGGGGGGGGAGCAAGAGAGATGTGCAGGACCGCATCGGCAGTGCGGTAAGCCGCGGAAAAGTTGCGGATGAAACCCGGGAACAGGGGAATACCCGATAGAAAGGGAAAGTGCGGAACGCGATCCGTAAAATTGAATCGATATGTACAAAAAGGGAATCTATACGCTCCGGAGCAATGAACCGCTGACGCCGGCCGTATGGCGGATGGTGCTGGAGGGCGATACGCAGTGGATCTCGGCACCGGGGCAGTTCGTCAACATCGCCATCGACGGGTTGTATCTGCGGCGGCCCATCTCGGTCTGCGACTGGGATGAAGGGACGATCACGTTGATCTACAAGGTCGTCGGCGAGGGTACGCGGCGCATGGCGGCGATGCTGCCCGGCGAAAGCCTTGACCTGCTGACCGGGCTGGGAAACGGGTTCGATGTGACGAAATGCGGGCAGCGTGCGCTGCTTGTCGGCGGCGGTGTAGGCGTTCCGCCGCTTTACAATCTGGCGAAACGACTGCTCGCCGAACAGCGGGAGGTGACCGTCGTATTGGGATTCAATACCGCTTCCGAGATCTTCTGTCGGGAGGAGTTCGAGACGCTCGGCTGCCGCGTCATCGTGGCAACGGCCGACGGTTCGGCCGGCGTGCGGGGCTTCGTGACCGATGCGGTTCGGACGTGCGGTGTCGTTTGCGACTATTTCTATGCCTGCGGGCCGCTGCCGATGCTGCGGGCCTTGAGCGATGCCGTTCCGTGCAGCGGGCAGCTCAGCTTCGAGGAGCGTATGGGCTGCGGCTTCGGTGCCTGCATGGGCTGCAGCTGCAAAACCAAATACGGCAACAAACGGATCTGCAGGGAGGGGCCGGTATTGACAAAGGAGGAGATAATATGGTAGCGAAGCAAGCGAAACCCCGCGATCTGTCGGTCGTCCTGAGCGGCTGGCGGTTGGACAATCCCGTTATTCCGGCCAGCGGAACCTTCGGTTTCGGCCGCGAGTTTCAGGAGTTTTACGACATCAATATCCTGGGGACCTTTTCGTTCAAGGGTACCACGCGCGAGGCGCGTTTCGGCAATCCCACACCCCGTATCGCCGAGTGCAAGGCCGGCATGATCAATGCCGTCGGGCTGCAGAATCCCGGGATCGACGCCGTGATAGCCGAAGAGCTGCCGCGTCTGCGGAGCTTCTTCCACAAACCGGTCATCGCCAACATCTCGGGCTTCTCCATCGAGGAGTATGCCTATTGCTGCGAACGCATCGACCGCGAGGATTGCGTGGGGCTGATCGAGGTCAATGTCTCGTGTCCCAATGTGCGGCATGGCGGCATGTCGTTCGGCACGTCGCCCGACTGTGCCGCCGAGGTGACGCGCGCCGTGAAGGCCGTGACGACCAAACCGGTCTATATCAAGCTGTCGCCCAACGTGACCGATATCGTCGCCATCGCGCGGGCCTGCGAAGAGGCGGGTGCCGACGGGGTGTGTCTGATCAATACGATGCTGGGCATGCGGATCGACGTTGCCCGTCGCAAACCTGTCATTGCCAATGTGATGGGCGGATTCTCCGGCGATGCGGTCTTTCCGGTGGCCCTGCGGATGGTCTATCAGGTTGCCCGGGCTTGCAGGATCCCGGTAATCGGCTGCGGCGGCGTCTCGTCGGCCCGTGACGTCATCGAAATGATGATGGCCGGAGCTACGGCCGTTGAGGTAGGTGCTGCGAATCTGAAAAATCCCTATATTTGTAAAGAGATTATCGAGGCGCTGCCCGAAGAGATGGAGCGTCTGGGTATCGAACGGCTGAGCGACATCATCGGGTGCGTGGAGTGATCGGGCCGTTCGGATGCGGTTCCGGAATTTCCGGCGGAGCAGTCGTCGCGCTTCTTTTGTGTGAAGTCTTTGAAGAAGTAGAGAGGGCGGCGGTTTACGGGAAGAAAACGGAGACGGAAGAGGGGCGGAGAAGGCGGAGAAAGAGGTGAAGAGGAAGAGGATAGAAGCAGCAGAGGCGGAAGAGAGATAAGAGATAGAAGAGATAGGAAGAGGCAGAAGAGAGATAAGAGAGAGATAGATAATAGAAGCAGAAGAGAAACGGGGAGGTTCCGGAGTTGCGATGTGAAGTGCGGGGAGATCATCCGGATCGAACCTCGACGCAAGGCAAGCCGGAGAGGATTCCCGGCAAAGAGTTTGAAACAACAGGTTACGACAACTATTACGAATCATGATACAGCGAGATGTGATTATCGCCTGCGACTTCAAGTCGGCGGAGGATACGTTCCGGTTCCTTGATCTGTTCAAGGCGGAGCAGCGCAAACCTTTTCTGAAGATCGGCATGGAACTTTTCTATGCGGAGGGCCCGGCCATCGTGCGTGAGATCAAGCGGCGCGGCCACCGGATCTTCCTCGATCTGAAACTTCATGACATTCCCAATACGGTCAAAAAGGCGATGGCGGTGTTGTCGCGTCTGGATGTCGATATGTGCAATGTCCATGCGGCCGGTACGATCGACATGATGCGTGCGGCGCTCGAAGGGCTGACGCGCGAGGACGGGAGCCGTCCGCTGCTGATCGCCGTGACGCAGCTCACCTCGACGAGCGAGGAGCGCATGCGGCGCGAACTGCTCATCGACGCCTCGATCAACGACACGATCGTGCAGTATGCCCGCAACACGAAGGAGGCGGGATTGGACGGCGTGGTCTGCTCGCCGCTCGAAGCGGGCATGGTCAAGGCGGCATGCGGTGCCGGCTTCCTGACGGTGACCCCCGGCGTGCGCTTCGCCGACGGCGATGCCGGCGATCAGGTGCGCATCACCACGCCTGCCCGTGCACGGGAGATCGGTTCCGATTTCATCGTGGTGGGACGTCCCATTACGGCTGCGGCCGATCCCGTAGCGGCCTATCGGCGGTGTGTGGCCGAATTTGTCGGTGAAATGCGGTAACCGGAAGAACCGGGGGCGGCGTGAAGCCGCTCCCGCAACAATACATCCAAGGTATGAAGCCCGTAAAATTGTTCTATCTGAAAAACTGCCCCTTCTGCCGCAAGGCGTTGAGGTATATCGACGACGCGAAGGCGGCGCATCCCGAACTGGCG
This sequence comes from uncultured Alistipes sp., assembly GCA_944322375.1. Lineage (GTDB taxonomy): Bacteria > Bacteroidota > Bacteroidia > Bacteroidales > Rikenellaceae > Alistipes. The sequence continues at coordinate 14,236 of CALUOX010000040.1, read as the reverse complement.
GCCGTCGGAATCGAGATGATCGAGGAGTCGGAGCATCCCGACGTGGCCGACACATACGATTATTACTACGTCCCGACCTTCTATGTCGGGGACGAGAAGGTTCACGAGGGCGGCATCTATCCCGACGAGGTGGAGCAGGTGCTGCGCAAGGCGCTGGAGGCGTAACGTTTCGCGCCGGAAGTTGTGAGATGGAAAGGGGTGCGGCGGAGTATTCGCGATGCAGCGGCCGCCGCTTCGAGGGTGATGTGTGCGGCCGTTTCCCGGGCCTCCGCATATTCCGCATATAATCGATAAAGGAAAAAAATATATACAAGATCATGGAAAGAGCCATAGCAAAAGATCTGCTCTCGATCGGTGCGGTGTTCCTGCGCCCGGAGCAGCCGTTCACATGGGCAAGCGGCATCAAAAGCCCGATTTACTGCGACAACCGTCTGACGCTTACCGCACCGGAGGTGCGCAAGCATGTCGAGGCGGGGCTTGCCGAGATTGTCCGCACGAAGTATCCCGATGCGGAGGTGCTGATGGGTACCTCGACGGCCGGTATTGCCCATGCGGCGATTACGGCGACGATCCTTGACCTGCCGATGGGATATGTCCGCAGCGGCCAGAAGGATCACGGTCGCGGCAACCAGATCGAAGGACGGCTCGAAAAGGGTCAGAAGGTCGTTGTGATCGAGGATCTGATCTCGACGGCCGGTTCGTGCATCGAGGTGGTCGAGGCGCTGCGTGCCGCAGGCGCCGAGGTGCTCGGCGTGGCGTCGATCTTTACCTACGGCATGAAGAAAGGTCTCGACCGGCTTGCGGCGGCGCATGTCACCAACTATTCGCTGTCGAATCTCGACGTGTTGGTCGAGGTGGCGGCCGAAGAGGGATACATCCGTCCCGAAGACAAGGCGCGGCTGATCGCCTTCCGCAACAATCCGTCGGACGAGAGCTGGATCGGAAAATAGCTTCTCCGCCGGTGCGGTTGCCCTTAGCTGCAACCCGCAGGGGAGCAAAATCGAGATGTTTAACCGTTGTTTGAATAGAAAATATGCGTCATTTGATTGAGCCGACCGATCTGACGGGGGCCGAAACCGAAGAGATCATCGATCTTGCGCTGGACATCATCGCCCACCGCGAAAAATACCGTGAGGCGTGCAAGGGCCGCAAACTGGCCACGCTCTTTTACGAACCGAGTACCCGTACGCGGTTGAGTTTCACCTCGGCGATGATGGAGCTGGGCGGAAACGTCATCGGTTTCTCCGATGCTGCGTCGTCGTCGGTGTCGAAGGGCGAGACGGTTGCCGATACGGTGCGTGTGATCGCCTGCTTCGCCGATATCATCGCCATGCGCCACTTCAAGGAGGGGGCGCCGCTCGTGGCGTCGCAGTATGCCGGCGTCCCGGTCATCAATGCCGGAGACGGCAGCCATGCCCATCCCACGCAGACCCTTACCGACCTGTTGACGATCAAGCGTGAGCTGGGACGTCTGGACAACCTTACGATCGGTTTCTGCGGCGATCTGAAGTTCGGCCGCACGGTTCATTCGCTCATCAAGGCGTTGTCGCGCCGCACGGGGATCAAGGTGATCCTGATCGCGCCGGAGGAGTTGCGGCTGCCGGACTACATCCGTCGCGAGGTGTGCGACAAGCACGGCGTGCCGACGGTCGAGGTGCGCACGATGGAGGAGGTGATGCCCGAACTGGACATCCTCTACATGACGCGGGTGCAGAAGGAGCGTTTCCTCGATGAGGAGGAGTTTGAACGTGTCAAGGACAGTTTCGTGCTGACGCCCGAGAAACTTCTGACCGCGCGCAAAGAGATGGTCATCCTCCATCCGCTGCCGCGCGTGAACGAAATCACGCGCGCGGTGGACAACGATCCGCGCGCCGCCTACTTCCGGCAGGTCGAGAACGGCAAGTTTGTCCGCATGGCCCTGATCTACACGCTGCTGAAATGGGCCGGCGAGCGGGAGACTACACCGACGCCGCGTTTTGCCGAGCCGTTCATCGTCAATCGGATGCGTTGTCAGAACCGTCGCTGCATCTCGGCAACGGAGGATGTGGATCAGCTCTTCCGGGAGGTGGAGGGCGAACCGGGCAGCTATCGCTGCGCCTACTGCGAAAGCAAGTTCCGTGCGTAGCGGCGGCGACTGCCGGATATCCGGATGTCGGGCCAGATATTCAACAGGATGGCCTGTTGATAAGATTGTTTATAATTTTATTTATTATGAAGTTCGCTTTTCCGTGAAAAAGGAGCTATCTTTGTATCGGAAAAATGAATGAACCGCACGCCATGTACGCTTTTTGGTTACAGCAGAATCAGAAAGGAAAAGGGTACTCGAAAGGGTCCGTACATCGTTCGTGCGCGCAAGAATGAAGGAGATGGAACCGCCGTGTCAGACTGTACGCGGCGGTTCTCTTTTTGCCTGTAGCGCTGTCCGTCTTCTTTTTTGCGGGAACTCTTTCCCGACGAAACCGCTATGTGTTGGCGCTTTTCGTTGCCGGATCCGGCGGTCTGCGGACGTGGAATTCCCGGCATTCCGGAATGGTGCGGCCGCAACCCCTGAATCAGGGGGGGGGAGAAGTGAGAGAAGGAAGAGAAAAAGTGAGAGGAAGAGGAGAAGAGGAGACAAGGGGAATAGAGACGAATAGAGACGAAGAGAGGAGAAGAGAGGAGAAGAGAAAAAAAGGAAGGGAGAGAAGTGAGACGAGATGAGAAGAGAAGTGAGAAGTGAGAAGAGGGAAGAAACGGGAAGGAGATGGAAGTGAACTGGAATGGAGCAGTGAAGAGGAGCGGCAGGTTGGTGGTTGATTGTCTGAAAACAGTTGAAACGCGACGATAATATGAAAGCAAGAGTAGGAGTCATCATGGGTTCGACCAGCGACTGGGAGGTCATGGCCGCAGCCGCCGAGACGCTCGAAGCGTTCGGAGTTCCGTATGAAAAACGTGTGGTAAGCGCACACCGCACTCCCGACCTGTTGGTCGAGTATGCAAAGACGGCTCGCGGTCGCGGTCTTGAGGTGATCATTGCCGGAGCGGGAGGTGCTGCCCATCTGCCCGGTATGACGGCCAGCATGACGCCGCTGCCCGTAATCGGCGTGCCGGTGAAGTCGCGGGCCCTGAACGGTCTCGATTCATTGTTGTCGATCGTGCAGATGCCGGCCGGCGTGCCGGTGGCGACCGTGGCGATCAACGGTGCGAAGAATGCCGCGCTGATTGCCGTGTCGATTCTTGCCCTTTCCGATCCGGCGCTGGCCGAACGTCTCGATGCGTTCCGTGCCCGTCAGACGGCGGATGTCCTGAAAGCCGAATTGCAATGACGATAAACGGGGCGGGAGTGAAGACCATTGGAATCATCGGGGCCGGACAGCTGGGGCTGATGCTGGCCGAGGAGGCGCATCGGCTGGGTGCCCGGGTCGTGACGCTCGATCCGGCGGCGGATGCACCTGCGGCACGGGTGGCCGACGAACATATTGTGGCAGCCTATGACGATCGGGCCGCACTGGAGACGTTGTGCCGTCACAGCGATGTGGTGACCTATGAGTTCGAGAATGTTCCGGGCGAGGTGCTTGTCCCGCTCGTGGAACGATACAACATACCGCAGGGATTTCAACCGTTGTACGATTCGCAGGACCGCCTGCGCGAAAAGCGCAATGCCGTAAAACACGGACTTCGTACGCCGCGTTTCGCACCGGCCGACGATCGGGCGTCGCTCGAAGCGGCCGTCGCCGAGGTGGGCGGTTATCCTTGTGTCTTCAAAACCCGTACGTTGGGGTATGACGGTCACGGACAGGTGGTGCTGCATTCGGCGGAGGATCTGTCGAAGGTGGAGCCCTATTTCGGTACGCCGGGCATTGTCGAGGAGTTTGTGGCGTTCGACTTCGAGACCAGTGCAATCGTTGTGAGCGACGGCCGGCAGACGATCTGTTTCCCCGTCGGCCGGAACATCCACCGCGAAGGGATTCTCGATCTGTCGATCGTTCCCTGCGAGATGTCCGACGCGCTGCATGACCGGATCGTTGCGCAGAGCAAACGGTTTATGGAGGCGTGCGGTTATCGGGGCATTCTCGCCATCGAATATTTTGTGCGGGGCGAGGAGATCTACTTCAACGAGATGGCGCCGCGACCCCACAACAGCGGGCACTGGACCATCGAGGGGTGCTCGACAAACCAGTTCCGCGAACTGGCGCGTTATCTGTTGGGATTGCCGCTGGAGGAGCCGCGGCTGCTGGCTCCGACCGTGATGAAGAATATCCTGGGCCGGGATCTCGAAGCGGCTGAGGCGATAGCGCGCGAGGCGCATGCGGACGTGTATGTCCATCTCTACGGAAAGAGTGAGTGCCGGCCCAAACGGAAGATGGGCCACATCACGTTTGTGAAGATGACGGCCGGACGTTTTGCCGAGATGTGGGCGAAGCGTTTTGCCTGAACGGTCTGCAAGGCGAGTGGGGGGGAAAGAAAAGCGTGCGGTCGGAGAGGCAACATCTCCAGAAACCGACGGTACCCCTGCCGCGAACGGCAGAAAATGGATAGAGGGGGGGACTTGTGATTGGTGAATACTTCCCAAAGAGCGATGATGCCTCTGCCGTGAAGTATAGGAGAAAATGAATGGGCGGGATAGCGTGTTGGAGACTTTTCCTGTCCGGAGAAGAAGAGAAGAATAACGAAAACCAGATATGAAGAGTTACCGTATTTTCGTCGAGAAACGTCCCGGATTCCGGGTTGAGGCCGAGAGCCTGCAGGAGGATCTGAACGAGAACCTCGGATTGCATTTGCATGAATTGCGTCTGCTGAATGTGTATGACCTGTTCGGTTTCAGCGAGAAACTGCTCGAAGAGAGCCGTTACCGGGTCTTCGGAGAGGTGCAGACCGACGAAGTGCTGGACAGCTGGGATGCGGAGGGCCGCAAAAGCCTTGCTGTCGAGTATCTTCCCGGGCAGTTCGACCAGCGGGCCGCGTCGGCCGTCGATTGCGTGCGGCTGATCGATCCTGCGGCCGATGTGCGCATCCGCAGTGCGCGGCTGCTGGTCTTCGATGCCGGAACGACGGACGAAGAGGTGGCACGCATCCGCAAATACTACATCAATGCCGTTGAGTCGCGGGAGAAGGATCTCTCGGTGTTGAGCGACATGGAGCAGGCCGAGGTAAAGCCTGTACCGGTGTTGACGGGGCTGACGGCCCTGACGGAGGAGGAGCTGGCTCCCTATTGCGTCAGGATGGGGCTGGCGATGAATGCCGACGACCTGCGCGAGGTGGTGAAGTACTTCTGCGCGGAGGGGCGTGATCCCTATGAAACGGAACTTCGGATTCTGGATACCTACTGGAGCGACCATTGCCGTCATACGACCTTCACGACGGTGCTGGAGGAGATTACGGTCGACGAGTCGTTCATGCGGGCCGAACTGGAGGAGTCGCTCGACCTCTACCGGAAGCTCCGGCACGAACTGGGCCGCGAGGAGAAGAGTCTCTGTCTGATGGATCTGGCGACGATCGGTGCGCGTTACCTGCGCAAGATCGGCAAGCTCGACGACATGGAGGTCAGCGAGGAGAACAACGCCTGCTCGATCTTTGTGACGGTCGATGTGGACGGAGAGCCGGAGAAGTGGCTGCTGCAGTTCAAGAACGAGACGCACAACCATCCGACGGAGATCGAACCGTTCGGCGGTGCCTCGACCTGTCTGGGCGGTGCGATCCGCGACCCGCTGTCGGGCCGCAGTTACGTCTATCAGGCGATGCGTGTGACGGGTGCCGGCGACATTTATCGTCCCGTGCGGGATACGCTGCCCGGAAAGTTGCCGCAGCGTGTCATCAGCCGCAAGGCTGCGGCGGGCTATTCGAGCTACGGAAACCAGATCGGTCTGGCCACGACCCATGTGCGGGAGATCTATCATCCGGACTATGTGGCCAAACGTCTGGAGGTCGGTGCCGTCGTCGGGGCCGTGAAGGCCTGCAACGTGCGGCGCGAAACGCCGGAGCCGGGCGATGTCGTGCTGCTGCTGGGCGGTCGTACGGGGCGTGACGGTATCGGCGGTGCGACGGGTTCGTCGAAGGAGCACAATACCAAGTCGCTCGAAACCTGCTCGTCGGAGGTGCAGAAGGGAAATGCCCCCGAAGAGCGGAAGCTCGAACGGCTGTTCCGGCGTCCGGAGGTGACGCGGCTGATCAAGAAGTCGAACGATTTCGGTGCAGGCGGTGTCTCGGTCGCCATCGGCGAGCTGACCGACGGACTGGACATCTATCTGGACCGTGTGCCGACGAAATACAGCGGATTGAATTCGACGGAGCTGGCCATCAGCGAGTCGCAGGAACGCATGGCCGTCGTGGTCGAGCGGAAGGATGTGGAGGCCTTCATGGCTTTCTGTGCGGAGGAGAATATCGAGGTGACGCATGTGGCCGATGTAACCGATACGCGCCGCATGCGGATGTACAACAAGGGGGAACGGGTTGTCGATCTTTCGCGGGAGTTCATCGATTCGGCCGGCGCCAAGCACTATGCGAAGGCCGAGATCGGTGCCGTGGAGCAGCGCGATCCCTTTGTCCGGAAGATCGAGGGCGCCACGCTGGCGGACCGCATGGCGAAGAATCTCGCGGACGACAATGTCGTTTCGCAGAAGGGACTTATCGAGATGTTCGACTCGACGATCGGTGCTTCGACCGTTCTGATGCCGTTCGGCGGCCGTACGCAGGGCTCCGAAACGCAGGTGTCGGTGCAGAAACTTCCCGTCGATGGATATACCGAGACGGCCAGCATCATGGCTTTCGGCTACAATCCCTTCCTGACCTCATGGAGCCCCTATCACGGTGCGGCATACGCCGTCGTGGAGGCCTGTGCCAAGGTTGTGGCTGCCGGTGCGCGGTTCGAGGCGATGCGCTTCTCCTACCAGGAGTATTTCGAGCGCATGCACACGCCCCGTTCGTGGGGCAAGCCGCTGGCGGCGCTGCTCGGCGCACTGCGCATGCAGGTCGAACTGGGTCTGCCGTCGATCGGCGGCAAGGACTCGATGAGCGGTACCTTCCAGCAGATCAACGTTCCGCCCATGCTGATGGCCTTTGGCATTACGACGGTCGATGCGCGTCGCGTAATCTCGACCGACTGGAAGGCGGCCGGACATACGCTCTATCTGCTCAAACATACCCCACGTGCCAACCGAATGCCCGATACGGAGGCGTTGCGGCGGCTGTGGAACGAAACCTCGGACCGCATTGCGGCCGGAGAGATTGTGGCGGCCTATGCCGTCGGCTTCGGCGGTGTGGCCGAAGCGTTGGCGAAGATGTCCTTCGGCAACCGCATCGGTGCGGAGGTCGAACTTCCGGAAGAACAGCTCTTCGCTTATGATTACGGTTCGATCGTGGTGGAGAGTATCCATGAGATCGATGCTCCCTGCGCCGTGCGGCTGGGCTGCACGACAACGGACGAGGCGCTGACGGTCAACGGTGTGCGGATGCCGCTCGACGAGCTGCTGCGTGCCAATACCGAGCGCTTTACCCGTATCTATCCCGATCGGGGGCGCAACCGTGCTACGGCTCTTCTGGAACCGACGGCTTCGGCCGGAGCGGCCGTATATGCGGGTGAGGCGATCGAACATCCGTTGGCCTATCTGCCGGTCTTCCCCGGTACGAACTGCGATTACGATACGGCGCGCGCCTTCCGGCGTGCGGGTGCCGAGGTCGAGAGTACGGTCTTCTGCAACCTCACGGCCGAGGCGATCGAACGCTCGATCGCCGAAATGAAGGAGCATATTCATCGTTGTCAGATCTTCGTGCTGAGCGGCGGATTCTCGTCGGGCGATGAACCCGACGGAAGCGGCAAGTTCATCGCCGCGGTGCTGAACAACCGTGAGATTGCCGAAGAGATTCATGCGCTGATCGACCGGGGCGGCCTGATTCTGGGTATCTGCAACGGTTTCCAGGCACTGGTGAAGTCGGGGCTGCTGCCTTACGGACGTCTGGGTTGCGTGACGAAGGACTCTCCGACGTTGTTCCGCAACGACGTCAACCGGCACGTCTCGCAGATCGTCACCACCCGCGTGGCATCGGTCGCTTCGCCCTGGCTGCGCGGCTTTGCCGTCGGCGATCTGCACCGGATTGCCGTCAGCCACGGCGAAGGCAAGTTCGTCGTCAGCGAAGCGATGGCCCGCGAACTCTTTGCCAGGGGGCAGGTCGCTTTCCAGTATGCCGACGAGCAGGGCCATGCAACGATGGAGGCGCCCTGCAATCCCAACGGATCGTTCTACGCGATCGAGGGTATTCTCTCGGCCGACGGACGTATTCTGGGCAAGATGGGGCACACGGAACGTTACGACGAGAATCTGTTCAAGAATATTTACGGGGAGAAACGGCAGCCGTTGTTCGAAAACGCCGTTGCCTACTTCCGCAAACAACACTGATCGGGGGATGAAGAACGGAACGTATCATACGGTCGTTTTGGCGCTGCTGCTTCTGGTCGCAGCCGTTGTGAATCCGGTGGAGAGCGATGCTGGCGGTCGCCGCAAAGGTGATCTGCGTCTGCTCTACTGGAACATTCAAAACGGCATGTGGTCGGGGCAGGCCGACAATTACGAACGTTTTGTCGAGTGGGTCTCGGCGGTCGATCCCGACGTGTGCGTCTGGTGTGAGGCGCAGTCGATCTACAGGACGGGTACGGCCGAACGGATGGATGCGGCGGATCGTTATCTGGTGGATCACTGGCCGGAGCTGGCTGCCCGCTACGGACACAAGTACTGCTATGTGGGCGGCCATCGCGACAACTATCCGCAGGTCATTACGTCGAAATATCCGATCGAGAACGTGAAGCGCATCGTGGGGGTGGAGCCTGACAGTGTCGTGACGCACGGCGCCGGCTGGGCGCGCATCGTCCGCAAGGGCCGCACGATCAATATCGTGACGCTGCATCTGTGGCCGCAGTCCTACGCCTATCGTGCGAAGGATCAGAAGGCGAGCGGCGCAGCGCGCGAGGGTGACGATTACCGTCGCATGGAGATCGAGCATATCTGCAACCATACGATTGCCACGCATGCCGCTGCCGCCGACGAACTGTGGATGATGATGGGCGATTTCAACGCATGGTCGCGCCTCGACAACTGGATTTACGGATATGCGGAGGACGATTCGCGCTTCCGGGCCTGTGACTATGTGATGGAGCATACGCCCTACGAGGATGTGATAGGTCGCCGGCATCGCGGCAAATTCTGTCCGACGCTGCATACGACCAAGCGTATCGATTTCGTTTTCTGTACGCCGATGCTGTACGATTGTATCGTGAACGCCGAGGTGCTGGTGGACGACTACACCGATCCGGTACGTGATCCGAAACGGCTGTCGAACTTCTGGCATCCGTCGGACCACCGGCCTATCCTGGTGGATTTCGATCTGACGGCGGAGGCGAAGCATGGAAACAACAAAGTTCAAAAATAAGACGAAACAATGAAACAGCCTGAACTGTTATACGAGGGCAAGGCAAAACAGCTTTTCCGGACGGAGGACGACGATGTGGTTCTGATGCACTACAAGGATACCGCGACGGCCTTCAACAACATCAAGAAGGCAACCATTGCGGGCAAGGGGGTCCTGAACAACAAGATCTCGGCGATCATCTTCGGTTGTCTGAACGAGGCCGGTGTGCCGACACACTACATCCGGAGGCTCAACGACCGCGACCAGTTGTGCCGCCGCGTGGAGATCATTCCGCTTGAGATCATTGTTCGCAACATCGTCGCCGGTTCGCTGGCCAAACGGCTGGGACTGGAGGAGGGATTCAAACCGTCGAATACGATCTACGATATCTGCTACAAGAGCGATGCGCTGGGCGATCCGCTCATCAACGACCATCATGCCGTTGCGCTGGGTGTGGTGACCTATGACGAGCTGAAACAGATCTATTCCATGACGGCCAGAATCAACGAGGTGCTCAAGTCGCTGTTCGACCGGATAAACATCACGCTGGTGGATTTCAAGATCGAATTCGGCCGCACGTCGGACGGCCGGATCGTATTGGCCGACGAGATCTCGCCCGACACCTGCCGGCTGTGGGACAAGACGACGAAGGAACGGCTGGATCGGGACCGCTTCCGTCGCGACATGGGCCGCGTGCGCGAGGCCTATGAGGTGATCCTGGACCGTCTCGAGGCGTTGAAAAAATAATTCGGAGAGGTGCGGCGGGTCTCTGCAGATGATACCCGTCCCAATCTCCCCAAACGGATTTGATACAACATGATGAATCACGACATGAACGAAACTCCGTTCAATGAACTGCATGAGGAGTGCGGTGTGTTTGGTGTCTATGGTGTGGAGGATGCTCCCAATCTGGTCTATTACGGATTGCATGCCCTGCAGCACCGCGGTCAGGAGGCCTGCGGCATTGTCAGTGCCGATCAGGGAAAGCTGCTGTCGGTCAAGGGAGAAGGCCTCGTGACGGAGGTCTTCAACGGAACCAATCTTGCAACGCTCCACGGAACGATGGCCATCGGACATGTCCGCTATTCGACGGCAGGCGGCGGCGGCCGCGAGAACGTGCAACCGTTCGTTTTCCATCATCATACGGGCAGCTTCGCGCTGGCTCACAACGGAAATCTGGTGAACTCCAAGGAGCTGGTCCGCTATCTGGAGGACAAGGGAAGTCTGTTCCACTCGACCTCCGACAGTGAGATCCTGGCCCATCTGATCAAGAAGGAGCACAGTTCGGAACATCGTATTTTCGCCATTATCGATGCCCTGAACATGCTTGAAGGAGGTTTCGCCTTTCTGATCATGACCGAAAACCGGCTCTATGCATGTCGGGACAAATACGGGTTGCGGCCGCTGTCGATCGGCCGGCTCGGCAACGGATGGGTGGTCAGTTCGGAGACCTGCGCCCTGGATATCGTCGGCGCGGAGTTCGTCCGCGACGTCAATCCGGGCGAGATCGTTACGATCGACCACAACGGCGTGCGGAGCCGCGACTTCTCGATGTACAAGCGCAACTGCATGTGCGCCATGGAGTACATCTATTTCGCACGTCCCGACAGCGACATCGAAGGCTGCAACGTCCATGCCTTCCGCAAGGAGTCGGGACGGCTGCTCTACAAGGAGGCGCCGGCCGATGCCGATGTGGTGATCGGTGTTCCCGATTCGAGCCTTTCGGCTGCAATCGGGTACTCGGAGGCGAGCGGCATCCCCTATGAGATGGGGCTGATCAAGAACCGTTATATCGGTCGGACGTTCATCCAGCCCTCGCAGGCGATGCGCGAGAAGGGTGTGCGGATGAAACTGTCGGCCGTGCGCAGTCTGGTGGCCGGTAAAAGGGTGGCGTTGATCGACGACTCGATCGTGCGCGGCACCACCTCGCTGCGGATCGTGCGCATGCTCAAGGCGGCCGGTGCCACGGAGGTGCATGTGCGTATCGCGTCACCCAAGATGACCCATCCCTGTTTTTACGGTGTCGATACCTCGACCTGTGATGAACTGATCGGATTCCGTTGTTCGGTCGATGAGATCTGCAAGGCCATCGAAGCCGATTCGCTGGCCTATCTGTCGGAGGAGTCGCTGCTGCGGGCCGGCGGTCGCAAAGAGTTGTGCATGGCTTGCTTTACGGGCCGTTACCCGACGGCGCTTTACGACCATGCCGCCGAGATCGAAGAGGCGGAGGGGAAGATCCTCAAGGAGAAGAAGGGGCAGGCAGAAGGTCGGAAATAACGGATGAGAGAAGATCCCGGCATGGCACAGCGGCGGAAGCGCCGGTCCCGCATGCGGAGGGAAGGAGTAAAGTGAAAACGAAACAAGAATTACCGATATGGCAGAGAGTTATGAAAAGGCCGGCGTAAATCTGGAGGCCGGTTACGAAGTGGTGCGCCGCATCAAGAAGCACGTCGCTTCGACGGCGCGTACGGGTGTCATGGGTAACATCGGCGCTTTCGGCGGGATGTTCGACCTGGCAGCCCTGAAGATCAAGGATCCGGTGCTGGTGAGCGGTACCGACGGCGTGGGTACGAAACTCAAGCTGGCATTTGCAATGGACAAGCACGATACGATCGGTATCGATGCGGTGGCGATGTGCGTGAACGACGTGTTGGCGCAGGGTGCCGAGCCGCTCTTCTTTCTCGATTATGTTGCCGCGGGCCACAACGAACCGGTGAAGATCGAGGGAATCGTCAGCGGCGTGGCCGAAGGGTGCCGGCAGGCCGGTTGCGCCCTTATCGGCGGTGAAACGGCCGAGATGCCGGGCATGTACGAAGGCGGCGAGTACGACATTGCCGGATTTACGGTGGGCGTTGTCGAGCGGAGCCGGCTCATCGACGGCTCGAAGGTCAAGGTCGGTGACGTGCTGGTCGGCATTGCCTCGTCGGGCGTGCACTCCAACGGCTTCTCGCTCGTCCGCAAGGTCCTTGCCGACAACTCGCTGGAGTTGAACAAGGTCTATCCCGAACTGAGCAACCGCACGTTGGGCGAGGTGCTGCTCGCTCCGACGAAGATCTATGTGCGTCAGGTGCTCGACGTGATCCGTCAGTGCGACGTGCACGGAATCAGCCACATCACGGGCGGCGGTTTCGACGAGAACATTCCCCGTATCCTGCACGACGGCCAGGGAATCGAGATCGACAAAGGTTCGTGGGAGATTCTGCCCGTGTTCCGTTTTCTGGAGAAGTACGGGAAGATCGCCCATCGCGAGATGTTCAACATCTTCAACATGGGTATCGGAATGGTCATCGCGCTCGATGCCGCAGAGGCGCAGAAGGCCGTCGATCTGTTGGCCGCACACGGCGAACGGGCTTCGGTCATCGGTCGTGTGGTCGAGGGCGAAGGTGTCGTAATCCGTTAAGCGATGAAACGCATCGCGGTATTTGCCAGCGGCGAGGGCAGCAACTTCGAGGCGATCGTTGCGGCGTGTGAACGCGGCGAGATAGCAGCCCGCACGGTGTTGGTCGTCTGTGACCGTTCCGGAGCGCGGGTGGTGGAGCATGCGGCGGCGCATGGCGTGGAGTGCTTCGTCTTCTCGCCGAAGAAGTATGCTTCGAAAGCCGACTACGAACGTGAGCTCGTTGCGCGTCTCGACGATGCCCGGGTCGAGCTGGTCTGTCTGGCGGGGTACATGCGCATCCTTTCGGAGGTGTTGCTTGCGGCCTATGGCGGTCGGATCATCAACATCCATCCCTCGCTGCTGCCGGCATTCAAGGGTGCTCATGCCCTCGAACAGGCTGTGGCCTATGGAGTGAAGGTGTACGGTGCGACGATCCATTGGGTCGATGCATCGCTCGACGGCGGGAAGATCATCGCCCAGCGGGCCTTCGAATATGACGGCGACGATGTCGAAGAGGTTACGCAACGCATGCATCGCATCGAGCATGCGCTCTATACGGAGACGATCGGCAGACTGGTTGGAACGGACCCGGAGAAACGGGGAGAATGAGGAATGGAAACCAATATGGAAAAAGATACAAGATACAAGGAACAAACAAGGATATGCGAGCATTAATCAGTGTGAGCGATAAGACGGGAGTCGTCGATTTCGCAAAGAGCCTGAAGGCTCTGGGTTGGGAAGTGATTGCTACGGGCGGCACGATGAAGCTGCTGCGGGAGCATGGCATTGAGGTACTGAACATCAGCGATGTAACGGGTTTTCCGGAGATCTGCGACGGTCGGGTCAAGACGTTGCATCCGGCCGTGCACGGCGGGTTGCTGGCACGGCGCGACGTGCCGGAGCATGTGGCTGCGCTGCGGGCCAACGGCATAGAATTCATCGATCTGGTGTGTGTGAATCTCTATCCTTTCCGGCAGACCATAGCCAAACCGGGGGTGGAGATGGCCGAGGCGATCGAGAATATCGATATCGGCGGGCCCTCGATGCTGCGCAGTGCCGCGAAGAACTTCCGCGACGTGACGGTTGTCTGTGATCCGGCTGACTATGCGGTCGTGCTGGACGAGATGCGGGCGCACGGAAACACGACGATCGATACCCGTCTGCGGCTCTCGGCAAAGGCCTATACCCATACGGCAGAATACGACTGCATGATTGCCACCTACATGCGGGCCCAGGCCGGTCTGCCCGAGAAACTCTTCCTGGAGTTCGATCTGGTGCAGTCGCTTCGTTATGGTGAGAACCCGCATCAGTCGGCGAAATTCTACCGTTCGGCCGAGGAGGTTCCCTTCTCGCTGGCTCGTGCCCGGCAGCTGAACGGCAAGGAGCTTTCGTACAACAACATCCAGGATGCCAATGCCGCGCTGAACATCGTTCGAGAATTTGAGGAACCCTTCTGTGTGGGTCTCAAACACATGAATC
>CALUOX010000039.1 GCA_944322375.1 uncultured Alistipes sp. | reverse complement strand
GGAGCCATTGCCGTCGGATCGGCCGTTCCGAAGTTCGCGCCCGACGACTGCATTCCTTCGTGGTAGAACACCGAACCGTCGTGCCGCAGCGGCAGCCCTTGGGGATTGCCGCCCTGATACTGGTCGCCCAGCAGCCGCAGCAGCTCCGCTTCGTCGCAACGGCTCAGGTAATCGGTCAGATCGCTTCCCGAGGCGGGATCTTCCGCAATGGATATCTGATCGGCAAACTCCGTTGCCGTACCCCGCAGATTGTACTTGCACCACCACGTGTCGCCGATCCGTACGACCGGCAGCCCCCAGTTGCGCCGGCGTATCGTGTAATGCTCCTCCTCCGATCCGTCGGGTTCGGAGATGACGATTCTCCCCTCCTGCACGCGACCGTCGGCTGTCGGATCGTTGGGCTTCCATCCGGCGAGAAGCCGATAGGAGCCGTTGTCGGGCCGGAGCATCATCCAGGCGTCGGTGCCGGCATCGAACTCCAGACGGATCCGCTGCTCCCGGGTGGAGGTGATGCGGGTCAGTTCGCCTTCGACGTAGCGGCCGAAATCACAGAGGCCGTTCTCGTCGAATGTGACCGTTCCTTCGAGCCGGACGGGATGCTCCTCGAAGAGAAGCACGACACGTCCGGTCGAGGTGTCGGTATCACCGAGATTCAGATGTATGTACTCTTCCCGGCTTCCGGGCATGCGCAGCCCGCTCGTGACCGTTACGACGGCCGCCTGTTGCAACGACCGTGTGACCGGTTCGGACGTGACGCTCGCGCCCCGGACGTTGCCGTCAACGCTTACGACGGCATCGGGTTCGGCCCGTAAAACGAGCCGGAACTCTTTGGGCGTATGCGATATGAAGACCGTGTCGCAGGAGGCGTTGACCCGCACCCCCTTGACCAGCGTCGAGGCATCGACATCGACAAGCCCCTTTTGGAGCGGTTGCGTCTCGGCGGTCTGCCCGGGGAGCCAGTCGTCGGAGGTGACGGAGAGGGTGGCATCGGCCCCCTCGCCGTGGATCTGAAGCGTGTGGATCGTATTGCGGCGAATTCCGGAGGGCAGCGGTGCCGTCATGCGGTGGAGCCCGCCGCCGAACGTGACCGTCACCTCGGCCGTCAGGAGATCGTTCGCCTGCTCGCAGAGATAGAGCAGCGTTTCGCTGCCGTTCCCGAAGGGTGCCTCCGCATAGCTTTTATGGAAGGTCTCCGTCGGTGCGGAGGGTGGTGTGAGAAGTTCTCCCGGATCGTTGACATAGCCCTTGACGGCGATGTTGCGGATCGTCACGTCGTGTACGACCACCCCCTTGTGTGTCGAACGCAGATCGATGCGGGCCACGCTGCGTTGCAGTGCAACGGAAGCTCCGGCCGTTATGGAACCGTCGAGCGGCAGCCTGCCCGTCATCACCACACCCGCGGCGGTCATCTGTGCGATGCCGGCCGTGATCATCCGGAACTCCCCGGTTGTCGTTGTGCCGGGTAGAAGCGCGTCGAGAGCGATGGCCTCCTCCGCATTGACAAGGAGATGGAGCTCTCCGGTCAGTGCGGACGTCCGGAAGGCATAGAGCCCCTCCGTTCCCGTCGCCGTGCCCTCCAGGATCTCCTGAAGCACGCCCGATTCGAACCGGCAGGCCCGGACCGTTCCGATGAACGACCCCTCCGGGTCGGATGTCGGATCGTACGACCCGACGTTGCCGTCCGCGCGGACACCCGTCAGTCCCGACGGCGACAGCCGGACGGTTATCGTACCGCCGGCGGGGACGGAATCGGTCGTGGAAAGGTCGTTGTTGCATGCGATGGCGAGCATCAGCCCCAGCATCGCCGGTATCATGTATCTCTTTGAACGTGTTTTCATCTCTTTGCGGATTACGGATATAGATTCGGATTCTGACTGCTGTTGAGATAGGTGGCCCTGTCGATGGGCATCTGGTCGATGTGATTGACATAGAACCTGTTCATCAGCTCCTGTGCCCAGGGACCGTATGTAAAGGAGCTGCTGTGGTTGTATCCCATCACGTGCCCCAATTCGTGAAAGAGCACCTCGCACGAATAGGTGTTGAAATAGTGCTGCAGCCAGCATTGCTGGTAGGCCCCGAAGACATTCCCGCCGCCGAGTCCGACGATGCCGTTCCCGGGATAGACCAGACCTACGCGCAGCGTTCGCTCCTGCCGCATCTGCCGCAGCACGGTTTCGGCCGTGACCTTGTCGCTGACGCCGCCGTTGCCGTAGAGCCGGTCTTCATTGGCCCGCAGGATCTCTTCGTGTTCGGGCATGTCGATCATGTAGGTGAAGTTGAGAAACAGGGCCACGACCTCCCGGCAGTGTACGGGCCGGATTCCCATCCAGTTGCCGACGGGACCCCCGTCGGGCAGATCCGGGTCGCCGCCGTACAGATTGAAGCTGATGTTCCATCCGTGGATGATCTGCCGGAGTTTCTCCCAGTAGGGATCCTTCGATTCGATCTTGAATTCGATTCCGTCGAGTTCTTGGGGCGTCATCTGCGGAATGGAGATCCATTGCCCCGCCTCCGTGCGGCCGACGCTTTTGCGCCGGATGAGCGGCAGCGTCTCGTAAAAGTCCGCAAAGGCCGGTATTTGGTCGAAGCAGGCCAGATCGACAAAGTCGTCGCCCAGAACCGGAATGCGGGCGCGGATCAGCACGTCGTTCAGCACGCGGGGGGAGTAGAACCGGACATGGAGCCGGCCGTCGTCCGTTGCCGAGACCTGAAGCGGCTGTGCCGTATTGAAGGATCTGAGTGCCGGATCCGTATAGACGGTTTTCGATTCCCCGTCCTGCAGGATCAGCGAATGACCGCCCTCCGCGTAGGCTCTTTCGGTGAGGAACATGGTCACCGATTCATCGTCGGGATGTGTCGCGCGGATGTCGATGCGCGCGATGCGGTCGGCTTCCACGGCTGCGAGATCGAACGTATAGCTGCAGCGGACGTCGGTTCCGCGATAGTTGCGGGTCGTCAGCTCGATTTGACCCGTGAAGGAGTCCCCTTCGGCCGTGGGCGGGAAGAGGTACGACACGGCCGTGTCGAGATCCAGCGCGATTGTCGAGGCGCTGCTGCGGCCGGAGAACTCTCCGCCGCCCGACAACTGCGTCCGGAAACGGACGTCGGTCAGCAGAGCGCTTCTGGTCTGTACGGCGGTCCGGACATAGGTGTTGTTGTAGAGGAAGGCGAAGTCGGTGCGTCCGATGACCCGTCTCTGAACGATTTCGGCAGGCAGGTCGGTTGTCAGCTCCTCTCCGGCAGCCGTGTGGAGGGCCGTTACGGCGAACGGGGTCCGGGAGTAGAAATATTCCGCGTCGAGCGGTTTTCCGAGCTCCTCGGGAAAGAGGACCCAGGTGTCGTCGATGTGTGCGATCCGGCGGATCGTCACGCCGTCGTTGCTCCAGTCGCCGCGGATGCCGAAGAGCAGCAGGTTGTAACGGCCTTCATGCAGCCCCTCGAACTTCATCTCCGAGGTGCTTGCATCGTAAATTCCCTTGATGTTGCCGATGGTGGATCCCGACTCGTCGGTTACGCAGTACTCCACGTGGTCGTAGCTCTCCGCACGACGGGCCGTTGAGCGTGTATCGCTCTCCGTTGAGGCGTTCTCGTCCGGAAAGTCGTCGTGGCGCAGCGTCACGATGATCTCCCGGCGGTCCGTTGTCGGCGTCGCTGCCGGGAGCTCTTCGTCACGCTGGCAGGAGGCCAGCACGGCGCAGCACATGAAAATAATTGAGAGAAATCTGCTCATTTGGTTCTTTATTTGTGTATTTTTGTATCTGCAAAAATCGAGTTGTCCGTATTGCCGGAGGCGCTTTCCGCCTCCGATTCGGGCACAAAAGTAGCAGGCGGATCCGGCATGAAGCGTAACATATGTTACGGTGCAAAAAATTTTTTCATGCGGAGTTGCACGGATGATCCGCCGCATGTTTTGACCTGCAGTATCACCGAGTTGCCGAACCGTTTGTCTTTCGTATTCTCTTCCGGTTTTCCGGTTGGAGTGAAAGTCCGGCGGGTCCGAAGGGATGGAAAAGAGACGTGGCGAGGCTTGAGAGACCCGAGGAATGGCAGATGGGCCGGAGCGAAAGTTTGAGCAGTCTGAAGAGATGGGCGATGGACCGGAACGAAGGTTTGAGCGGTTTGAAGAGATGGACGATGGACCGGAGCGAAGGTTTAAGCAGTCTGAAGAAATGGGCGATGTGCCGGAGCGAAGGTTTGAATAGTCTGAAGAGATGGACGATGAACCGGAGCGAAAGTTTGATCAGTCTGAAGAGATGGGCGATGAGCCGGAGCGAAAGCTCGGCGGGCAGGAAAAAGGAAATGGCCGACACGAAGGACCGCGGTGTGAAAATGCCCGGAAGACGGTGAGCCGGAGGCTTGCAACAGGGCGGCGATGCCACAGGACAGCAGTGTCACATGACGGTGGAGCACGGAAGGACGGCGGAGCAATGAAGCTCGTCCGGACCGTGCACCCTGTGTCGTGGTAATGAATGTCGGCGAGACCGGATCGCGCGGATCCTGTGACGGTCCGGCCGCCGAACTGACGGGTGCAAGGGGGCCTGTCCGTTTATTTGTCGGTCGTTTATTTGTCGGCCGTCTGTTCGGCGGCCGCCGATTGAACAAAAGAGAATGACAAGCAATTTCGATCTTTATGACTTGCCTCTTTTCAAGGGGTGTGAACGCGCGGTCGTGGAAGCTGTCCTGCAGCGTTATCCGGGCCGTTACGCTTCGTATGAAAAGGGCGATTTCATCGCTTTGCAGAACAGTGTGTGCCGGTCGCTTTATCTCCTGTGCGAGGGGAGTGTCTATGCCCAGATGACCAACGAAGAGGGGAAACTCTTTCTGCTGGATGCGCTGGATGCGCCGGATGTCCTCGCATCGACCTTTATCTTCGGGACGGAGGAGGTGCTTCCGGTGTCGATCATCGCTCAAACCGACTGTCGGCTGTGGATCATGGACAAGGCGTGTGTGCTGGAGCTGCTCGAGAAGGATCATGCCGTTCTGCGGAACTTTCTGACCGTGCTGTCGGACCACAGTCTCTTCCTGAGCGGCAAACTCAACGATTTCGCCCTGCAGCCGCTGTCGTCGCGGTTGATCGGCTATCTGTCGAAGAACGGTTCGCTGCAGAATCTTCAGGAGGCCGCCTTCATCCTGGGTGTCGCGCGTCCGTCGTTGTCGAGGGCCGTCGCCCAACTGGTCGAACAGGGCGTGGTTCGCAAATCCGGTGCGGGATATGTCCTGGCGCAATATTGCGAAGCCAAGTAGGCGGCAGGCAGCATCCGTCGGATTGCGGCGGTCTCGGGCCGCAACGTCGTCCCTCTCGATACCGGACGGACGGGGCCGTCATGAGGAACTCTTTTCGGCTCTTTGTGTCCGTTGTGCAGCACCCCGGAACGGCGTTTCCGGAACCGTTTGATGGAATCGATGCGCTTTTTTTGTCGGGAAGTGAGCGACTCTCGGAAAAAATTCCTATCTTTGCAGGCCAATTGTGGCGAAACAAAAATTATCAGAACAATGAAAGTTTGCGAGATTACAGGCAAGGTGGCGGTGATTGGCAACAATGTCTCTCACTCGAACCGCAAGACCAAGCGCAAGTTCAGTCCGAATCTGAAAACGAAGCGTTTCTGGTCTGAGGAGGAGGGCCGTTGGATTACCCTGAAGGTATCGGCAGCCGGAATGAAAACCATCAACAAGAAAGGACTTGCGACGGCATTGCGCGAAGCGGCATGTCCCAAGAAGATTTACTAAACCGTATTGAGAAATGGCAAAGAAAGGAAACCGTGTTCAGGTCATCCTCGAGTGCACCGAACAGAAGGAGAGCGGTGTTGCGGGCATGTCTCGTTACATCACCACCAAGAACAAGAAGAACACCCCGGAGCGTCTGGAGCGTAGAAAGTACAATCCGTATCTGAAGCGGGTGACGTTACATCGTGAAATCAAATAATCGTATCGAGCGTTATGGCAAAGAAAGTAGTTGCAACCCTGAAGACCGGAGTCGGCAAGCAGTTTACCAAATGCATCAAGATGGTCAAGTCTCCGAAGACCGGTGCATACATGTTCAAGGAGAGCATCGTTCCGAACGATCACATAAAGGAGTTCTTCGAGGAGAAGAAATAAGGACTCTTTGAACAAGAGATTTCGTAGTTAAGAGTTCCGGCTCTTAATACAAAAGGCATCCCGCAGAGGTGATGCCTTTTGTGTTTTCGGGGGTTTCGGGCCGGGAGATGTGTGTTTGTGTGCGGGGTTTCTCTTCGGGGAGAGATCGCGGACCGGAGGCGGCGGACCATCCGTTTGTTGCGGTCGGATCTTTGACGGGCCGTTTGCCTTCGACGGTCGGAGTTTCGGCGGTTGTCTGTTTCCCGTGGATGAGCCCGGGGCTTGTTTCAGCACACTTATTCTTCGCGGCTGATTGTGTGTGCTGCGGTCGGAGTTTCAAGAAAACCTGCCTCTTGTCTCCGGCTGGTCGGAGCCTGTTTCCTGAATATCATATGGCTCCGGCGTTTTTTTTAGCGGGCAGGGTTTCTCGCCGGCCGTTTGCCTTTGCCGGTCGGAGTTTCAGCGGTTGTCTGTTTTCAATGGATAAGTCCGGAGCTTGTTTCAGTACACTTATTCTTCGCGGCTGATTGTGCTGCTGCGGCCGGAGTTTCAAGAGAGCCTGCCTTATGTCTCTGGCGGGTCGGAGTCTGTTTCCAGCCCTTCCGGCCTGCGGCGGGCGTGTTTCTTACCCCTTATCCGCCCTTTTTTATCCTCCCCCTTCCCGCTCCATGCATCACAGCATGGAGCGGTGGAGAAACGGAGTCTTTTCAGAATCAGAACTTGTGCATGGCCCGGACCAGAAACGAAATGTTCTTCTGGGTCTGATCGACAAAGGGCGGTTCCACACCCATGTGACTCGTCAGGGCCGTCGAGGCTTTGTCTCCTTCGGTCGAGGAGAAGTAGTACATCAGACGGTCGAGCTTCTCGCCGCCGTGTGACTTGAGCCGGTCGTTGAACGCCTCCCGTGCCTTGCGGTCGAAACGCACACGTCCGTTGTTGAAGAGATTGCCGATACGCATTATCTCGTTGATGGCGGGCAGATACCATCCGTCGCCCTTGTCGTGGCACCATTTGAACGCCGGGAAATCCTCCCACCGAACCTTGCCCTCCTCGACCATGCGGGCGAATGCCGCCTGATTGACGGACCCGTCGTGCTGGTCGTCGAGCCCCAGCCGTTTTGCTTCGTTTTTCTTGAACTCGCTCCACCGCAGATTGGCTTCGTCGAGCGACATGACTGTCCCGTGTCCGGCGTCATCGACCTCGATGACGATTCCGCGAATTCCGTTCTCGTCATAGAAGTCTCCCGGCTGGTACAGACTGGTCGTGACGGTTCTTGCTGCGGGACGTCGTGCCGCGGCGCCTTGGGCCGGTGCGGCCGGTTGTGCGGCGAGACGATCCGTCGCCTCCTGCGAGAAGATATCCGTCGAACCGTTTGCGTACCGGATATAGGCGACGTTGCCGATGGAAACCAGATAGGTCGGGCCCTCCTTGTAGGAGGCCTTTTTGTATTTGATATCCTTTTCGCCGACTTCCAGCACTTCGGCTTCGATCTTCGTTCCGTCCGTCTTTACGATCAGATCCTGTGCGAGTGCACTTCCCGTGCAGCATAACAGGGTGATTACAAGTGTAATGAATCCTTTTTTCATGGGTTTGGAGTTGATAATCGTATTTACAAATATAACTGTTTTTTGTGAATAGTTATTATCTTTGTGCTGGAATAAACCGGAAGAGGGCGCAATCCGGAAGAAAAGCCGTTTCCGGGAGCGGATTCCGATCCGGAACGGAGTGCGGCCTTCTGCGGGCTGACGGGAAGTATCCGGATTTGTCAAATTTGTTGCAATCGATATGGGATTTTTTGATCTTTTCAGGAAAAAACAGGATAGGACGGAAGATGCGTCGGCGCCGGTTGCGGCGTCGGATCTCTCCGGAGCGGAGGCGCAGCCCGCACAACGTCGTGAAGAGTTGAACGCCGGTCTGGAGCGAACCAAGAGCGGGCTGTTCTCAAAGCTGGCACGGGCCGTGGCGGGCCGTTCGACCGTCGATGCGGAGGTGCTGGACGACCTGGAGGAGGTGCTCATCACGTCGGACGTGGGTGTCGAGACGACGGTCAAGATCATCCGCCGTATCGAGGAGCGAGTGGCGCGCGACAAATACATGAATACGTCGGAGCTGAACGGAATCCTGCGGGAGGAGATCGCCGCACTGTTGGAGGAGTCGAATGCCTCGGCGCGGGATTTCGGGCTGGAACTGCCCGAAGGGACTCCGTATGTGTTGATGGTCGTGGGCGTCAACGGTGTGGGCAAGACGACGACGATCGGCAAGCTGGCGGCAAAACTGACCGCTGCGGGCCGCAAGGTTTATATCGGAGCGGCGGATACGTTCCGTGCGGCGGCAATCGACCAGTTGGCCGTGTGGGCCGAGCGTGCCGGCGCGACGATGATCCGTCAGGAGATGGGTTCGGACCCGGCGTCGGTGGCCTACGACACGTTGAAATCGGCCGTGGCGAACCATGCCGATGTCGTGTTGATCGACACGGCGGGCCGTCTGCACAACAAGGTCGGTCTGATGAACGAGCTGACCAAGATCCGCAACGTGATGTCGAAGGTGATCCCGGGAGCACCGCATGAGGTGATGCTTGTGCTCGACGGTTCGACGGGCCAGAACGCCTTCGAGCAGGCGCGGCAGTTCACGCAGGCCACGCAGGTGACGTCGCTCGCCATCACGAAGCTCGACGGTACGGCCAAGGGCGGTGTGGTGATCGGCATCAGCGACCAGTTCCATATTCCGGTGCGTTACATCGGTGTCGGGGAGCGGATCGATCAGCTGCAGATGTTCGACCGGCGGGAGTTCGTGGATGCGCTGTTCGGCGTCGAGAAGAAGTGATGAGGCTCTTTGCAGCGTGTCTGAGCCTGTAGAGGGGGGGGGAGAAACAGTGAGAACCGATGAAGAAAATCAATGTCATAACGCTGGGCTGTTCGAAGAATACGGTCGATTCGGAACATCTGATGGCGCAGCTTGCAGCGGCAGGTTATACCGTTGCGGCCGACAGTGACCGTACCGATG
The DNA here is from genome assembly GCA_944322375.1 of uncultured Alistipes sp. GTDB lineage: Bacteria > Bacteroidota > Bacteroidia > Bacteroidales > Rikenellaceae > Alistipes. The sequence continues at coordinate 13,132 of CALUOX010000039.1, read as the reverse complement.
CGCGGGTGGTGGTGATCAACACCTGCGGCTTCATCGGCGACGCCAAACAGGAGTCGATCGACATGATCCTGCGGGCCGCGGCGGCCAAGACGGCCGGTCGGATCGACCGGCTCTTCGTGATCGGATGCCTTTCGGAGCGTTATGCCGACGAGTTGCGGCCGGAATTGCCCGAGGTGGATGAGTTCTTCGGGGTGAAGGACTGGGCGGGAATCGTGCAGGCCCTGGGCGGCGATTACCGTCGCGAGTTGGAGACCGAGCGGGTTCTGACGACGCCGGCGCACTATGCCTACCTCAAGATCGGCGAGGGGTGCAACTGGAAATGCGGTTATTGTGCGATTCCGTTGATCCGGGGGCCGCACGTCTCCGTGCCGATGGAGCAGCTGCTCGACGAGGCGCGGCGGCTGGCTGCGCGGGGTGTGCGCGAGTTGATGGTCATCGCGCAGGATACGACCTATTACGGACTGGATCTCTACGGACGTCGCCGGCTGGCGGAGCTGCTGACGGCGTTGTGCCGCATCGACGGCATCGAATGGATCCGTCTGCACTATGCCTATCCGACGGCCTTCCCGGAGGATGTAATCGAGACGATGGCCCGCGAGCTGAAGATCTGCAAATACCTCGACATTCCTTTCCAGCACATCTCCGACGCGCAGCTCCGGGCGATGAAGCGCCGCCATACGAAGGCCGATGCTTACCGGCTTGTCGAGCGGTTGCGGACGGCGATTCCCGATATTGCGCTGCGGACGACGCTGCTGGTCGGATACCCCGGCGAGACGGAGGAGGACTTTGCCGAGCTGATGCAGTTCGTGCGGGACGTGCGGTTTGACCGGCTGGGTGTGTTCGCCTACTCCGAAGAGGAGGGGACCTACTCGGCGCAGCATCTCCGGAATGATGTTCCGGAGGAGGTCAAGCAGTCGCGTGTGGAGCGCATCATGGCCCTGCAGAAGGAGATCTCGCTGGAGAACAACCGGCGTCGCATCGGACGTACCGAACGGGTGATCGTCGATTCGCGACAGGGGGACTATTATGTCTGCCGGACGCAGTACGACTCTCCCGAGGTGGATGAAGAGCTGTTGATCCCGGCTGCCGGACATCGGCTTTTCCGGGGCCATTTCTACGAGGCCCGCATTACGGCAGCCGAGGAGTACGATCTCTATGGCGAATGGGTGGGTCCGCAGCGGCGTTAATCGCGGATGGATGATTCGGGGCCACAAACCCGAAACAAAGGCGTTTGTCGTGCCGTTGTGGTCACTGCCGGCGAGGAGCCGGGGTTGTCCGGTGAAGAGGAGACCGGCCGCATGCAGGGGGCTGTGCCGCGCGGTTTGTGAAGCCGGAAGCGGTCGTCAGAAAAGCGTTGCGCCATCGCTTGCGAAGAACGGAGCGTTATTGGAGCGGGATGGACCCGGGCGGTTTGTTCGTGGAGAACGAAGCGGCTGTTTGTGAGGGACAGAGTCGTTGCTTGCGAAGAACGGCTTGCCGTTTGTACGGGTTCGGATTCCAGCGCAGCGCTTTGGCGGCTGGTTGTAAGGCCGCATGCAGGGGCGGAGAGCTGTCCCGAAGGCGTGGAGGGCGTTCATCCGTTTCGGCGGGGTGGAGCGTGGCATATTGCGGCAAGCCGCTTCGAATCATGAAAATAAGGCGCCTGGAGCCTGGTGCGGCGGTTGCTGAAACAGGTGCGGCAGGAGATATTTTTCCGGCCGCGCTTTTATTTTATCATAAATTTTCCTACCTTTGGGATGTTAATATGTGTAAATCCGACCGCCTATGGCGACCCGTGAGATCGTAGCGAACATCGCAGCGCAGGTTCATCGACTGATGGAGCAGCATACCCGTCAGGTGGAGTTGTGCGAGCGGTTGAAGGCCGACAACGATGTGTTGCGTCGGGAGAAACGGGCGTTGCAGGAGCAGGTGCGGGAACTCGAAGCGGAGTTGTCGCGCAGGCAGCTGGCTGAAGGGCTGGGTGGCGGAGCAGGCCGTGAGCAGGCACGCATGCGTGTCAACCGTCTGATGCGGGAGGTGGACAGATGCATCGCGCTGCTCAATCGGCAGCAGGAGTAACGGTTCTTGACGCATGGCCAAACAGAACATAACGATCAAGATCATCGGTAAGCCCTATTCGTTGGCAATCGACAGCGAGAAGGAGGAGTTGTATCGTTTGGCGGAGCGGGAGATCAATGCATACGTGACACGCATCGAACAGGTTCATTTCAAGGGCTTTTCGAAGGAGGACTGTCTGGCCATGGCGGCCTTTCAGATGGCGGTGGCCAAATTGACGCTTGCGCAGAGTCGGGAAGTGGGGGACGAGGATGTCCGTCAGCTCGCGGCGTTGAGCGATGAAGTCGAGGCCTATTGCAACTCGTTGCGGTAGCTCTTCCGGAAATGACGGGGCGGCTTTTGCCGGACCGATCGTTAGAGGGGGGAAGATCGAAAGATCGGGCCGGACGGTCAACGGAGTTGAAAGGCTGGGCCGGAGCGAGAGATCGAAGGAATGAACCGAAACACCGGGCTGAGGGACAAACCGGAGCATTGAGCAGAGAGATCGGGCCGACGGTTAACGGAACTGAATGGCTGGGCCGGAGCAAGAGATCGAAGGAATGAACCGAAGCACCGGGCTGAAGGACGAACCGGAGCATTGAGCTGAGAGATCGTGTCGGACGGTTAACGGAACTGAATGGCGGGGCCGGAGCAGGAGATCGAAAGGTTGAGCCGAAACGACCGGCCGCGCGGATGCGCCGGAGAGTTGAACGACGAGGAACAGACGAAAACGGAATAAAAAAGTAAAGGTTCTTTTTACATACGAAGAATAAATCTACCCGCATAGATTCCTTAAAGCTTTGCGAAACTGAACACTAATTACATTGGGGTCCACTTGCGTGATGTCTCAAAATCAGGCCTTAACCCTTCGGGGTGCATCCTTCGGGGTGCCGTTGGAAGATTGCGAACCCGGAGCCCCCACATTTGACTTATCGGCAGATTCGTCAAACGGAAGTAAGGAATTCTGTGCGGGTTTTTTATGAACCCTATTATTAATTAACAAGATAGATTAACTAACACAACTCGAATCATGATTGCTATTGTAATATCAAGCGTCGTTTCGGCCGTTGTGTGTGTCGGGATCTATGTTCTGGTAACGCGATATATTACCAAGAAAACGATCCGCGCGCAACGTGAAGCCGCACTCAAGGAGGCGGTGGCCGAGGGCGAAATGATAAAGAAAGAGCGGATTCTCCAGGCCAAGGAGAAGTTCATCCAGTTGAAGAGTGACTACGACCGTCAGGTCAACGAGCGCAATCAACGTCTGGCCCAAAGCGAGCAGCGTGCCAAACAGCTTGAGGCGGGACTGCAGAGCCAGCAGCGCGAGCTGGAGAGCCGGCTGCGGGAGACCGAGCGACAGCGCGAGCAGATGGAGGCGCAGCGCCAGTTGCTGGAGCACAAGACCGAGGAGATCGACCGGCTGATGAAGGAGCAGAATGCACGTCTGGAGCAGATTTCGGGCATGAGCTCGGAGGAAGCGAAGAATATCCTTATCGAGAACATGAAGGCCGAAGCGAAGACCGAGGCGGCCGCCTACATCAACGAGACGATCGAGGAGGCGAAGCTTACAGCAACGAAGGAGGCCAAACGTATCATCGTGACGTCGATCCAGCGTGTGGCGACCGAGACGGCGATCGAGAATGCCGTGACGGTCTTCAACATCGAGAGCGACGAGGTCAAGGGCCGCATCATCGGCCGTGAGGGTCGTAACATTCGTGCACTGGAGGCTGCGACGGGTATCGAGATCATTGTCGATGACACGCCCGAAGCGATTATTCTGAGCGGTTTCGATCCCGTGCGTCGTGAGATAGCCCGTCTGGCGCTGCACCAGCTGGTGACCGACGGCCGTATCCATCCGGCCCGCATCGAAGAGGTGGTAGCCAAGGTCCAGAAGCAGATCGAAGAGGAGATCGTCGAGGTGGGGAAACGTACGGCGATCGATCTGGGCATCCATGGACTGCATCCGGAGCTGATCCGATTGATCGGCAAGATGAAATACCGTTCGTCGTATGGCCAGAACCTGCTGCAGCACGCGCGTGAGACGGCCAATCTGGCCGGTATCATGGCGTCGGAGCTGGGCTTGAATCCCAAGATTGCGCGTCGTGCCGGTCTGTTGCACGATATCGGCAAGGTGCCCGACGACGAGCCTGAACTGCCGCATGCAATCATCGGCATGAAGTTGGCCGAGAAGTACAAGGAGAAACCCGAAGTCTGCAACGCCATCGGAGCGCACCACGACGAGGTGGAGATGACCTCGCTCATAGCGCCGATCATCCAGGTATGCGATGCCATTTCGGGCGCTCGTCCGGGTGCCCGTCGCGAGGTGGTGGAGTCCTACATCAAGCGTTTGAAGGAGATGGAGGAGATCGCCTTGTCGTACCCCGGCGTGCAGAAGACCTATGCCATTCAGGCGGGTCGCGAGCTGCGCGTGATTGTCGGTGCGGAGAAGCTCTCCGATCAGGAGTCCGAGAGTCTGTCGCGCGAGATCGCCAAGAAGATTCAGGATGAGATGACCTATCCGGGTCAGGTAAAGATCACCGTGATCCGCGAAACCCGTGCGGTCGCCTATGCGAAATAGCGTCGGAGATTTCCGAACGGAACAGCAATAAAGACAAAGCACCCGCGCCATCAATCGGCGCGGGTGCTTTGCTTGGGGAGGTAAATGATCTGCTGGAGACAGGGCGGGTTGGGCTTGTCCCGATCGTGGAAATTAGGACTGTAGGAGATTGTGATTTGCGTTGACCTGTGATACGGGAGCGGGTACTTTAATGGAACTGCGGCCGGTTCCGTTTGCGGGACGCTTGCACCTTCCGGATATTGCGGCAGACGGCGTGCAGGGAGGGCGGCAGCGGTTGCTGCTCCAGCCGTTCAAGCATGAACCCGAACTCCTGCCGCAGGTCGGGATTCGTGCGGCAGATGTCGTATGCGATCTTGATGCAAAGCATCCGCACGCCGGGCGGTTCCTGGGGATCAACCATCCGCGCCAGACAGAAATCCAGCAGTTCGACAGCCGTGGATGCCGGTTGGGGAAGACGGTGAAGCAGGTGCAGCAGGTGCAGCAACATGCGCCGGCAGCCGGCATGCGGCGTTCGCGTGACGACCGTTACCAGTTTGTCGCACGTCTTCCCGAGCGACGCGATTTGCGCGGACGGCAGGTGCGACAGCACCCATGCGGCACGATAGACGAGTTTCGTCTCCTCGTCGAACAACAATCCGTACAACTCCTGTACAGCGTCCGGAGTTCCTGCATCCACCGCTATTTCGCGTACTTCGGAGGGATGGGACATTTGCAGGAGACGTTCTCGGAGGGGCATGCCAATTTTATCGCTCATTGGGGTATCTATGGAATTTTTGCCGGCGGCACCGGTTCTATGGAACAACACGTGCATCGGAACGGCCGTCTGGCGGCTGATTCCCTCGTGGCGGTGCCATCCGGTTTCCGTCAACCGATTCTGTTCCCTTTCGTTGGAGACCCACAGCCGACTATATAGTCGGCTGTGGGTCTCAAGTCTCTCGCCGGCGGTTTCAACCGTCAGTTCTTCTTCTTTCTGAGCTCTTCCTGTCGGAGGATCTCGTCGCGCAGCAGCGTAATGGCAAATCCCGAAGCCCGATCGATGACCTGTCCGCGGTCCTTGCCCGATTGGCGACATACGGCCGTGGTGCCGCAGGGACCGGCCACAGCCATCCAGACCGTGCCGACCGGACGTTCGGCCGTACCTCCCGTCGGTCCCGCAATACCGGTGGTGGCAACGGCATAATCGACCTGAGCCCTTTGTCGCGCCCCTTCGGCCATTGCGCGTGCCACCTCTTCGCTTACCACGTCGTAACGCGCCACGTCCTCCAGCCGGACGCCTAACTGTGCATGTTTCGCCTCGACGGAGTAGGTGACCCATCCGCATTTGAAGTAGTTCGAAGCTCCCGGCAGGGCCGTAAATCGGGCCGCTATGGCTCCACCCGTGCAACTCTCGGCCGTCGCCAGGGTCAGATGGCGCTGTGTCAGCAGGTCGTGGACGACCGACTGGATGGTTACCGTTTCGTAGCCGAGAATGTATTGGGGAATGATGGCGTAGAGCTTGTCGAACTGGGCTTCGATCTCATGGGCTACCGCTGCTCCTTCGACCTCGTAGGCCGAAAGCCGCAGGCGCACCTTGTCGGGCGACGGCAGGTAGGCCAGATGCAGATAGGGCGGCAGCGCCTCTTCCCATGCGGCGATGCGTTCGGCGAGCATCGACTCGGCCAGTCCCGAGGTGATGAGTGTCCGGTGCACGATCTGCCGCAGCGTGAAGCGTTTTTTGAGCCGGGGCATCACCTCGTCCTGCATCAGGTGATCCATCTCGAAGGGTACGCCCGGCAGGGAGACGATGACATGTCCGTCGCGTTCGAACCACATTCCCGGAGCTGTTCCATAGGCATTGAAGAGCACCGTGCAGGCTGCCGGGACGAGCGATTGGCCCTGATTGAGTTCGTTGTAGGCGATGCCGCGGCTTTCGAGCATCCGTCGCACATGATCGGCGACCCGTTGATCGCGGACCAGTTCGCAATTGAAAAGGTCGGCGAGCGTGCGTTTGGTTATATCGTCCTTCGTGGGGCCGAGGCCGCCCGTGAGGATCGTCACCTCGCACTCCGACATGGCCCTTTGCAGGGCTGTGACGATCGCTTCGCGGTCGTCGCCCACTGACTCCTTTTCGTGGACGACGATCCCGGCATCGTTGAGGTAGCGGGCAATGGCAACGGAGTTCGTATCGACGATCTGTCCGATGAGGATTTCGTCGCCGATGGTAATGATCGTAGCTTTCATGATTTCGAATTTATGGATGCACGCATGACGCTGCGCAGCGCCGTTCTTTTCGGTAGAGCCTGCCCGTGGGCGGTGTTTGACGGATAACGGCGGTGCGATCGTCCTTCACGCATGATATGGATTCATTTCTTGTCGGGATGTTCTGCCGCGGCCCTCTCGATGAGTGCACGGCAGATGGTCCGCAGGTAGCCCGGACCGTTATAGACATATCCGGTGTAGATCTGCACGAGTGAGGCTCCGGCATCGAGCATGGCCAGTACGTCGTCGGGCGACATGAGCCCTCCTACCCCGATGATGGGGTAGGCGCCGTGCGAGCGTTCATGGATCCGCCGTACTACCTCCAGCGCCCGTCGCGTAAGGGGCTCTCCGCTGACGACTCCGGCTCCGAGACGTGTGGCATCGAGCCGGTCAATCCCCGCTTTGGAGGCCGTGGCGTTGACGGCGACCATTCCGTCGAGCGGCGTCTCCATCAGAATATCGGTCATGGTGTCGATCGTTTCGTCCGGGAGGTCGGGCGAGACCTTCAGGAGGATGGGCCTGTATTGATTCTGTCCTCTCCGGAATTCGAACAGCGGTTCAAGGATCCGGGTGATATTCTCGCGCGTCTGGTACGAGGGGGCCTTCTGTCCGGGATCGCAGGCGACGTTGACGGTGAAATAGTCGGCGTACTGGTAGAGGTTGCGGAAGCATTTGAGATAGTCGGCCGGTCCCTGTTCGCAGGACGTAGCGGTATTTTTCCCGATATTGCAGCCCACGATGGCTGTACCGTGCGGCTGCCGCAGGTGGGCGACGGCACGGTCGAGACCGTGGCTGCAGATGCCTACGCGGTTGAGGAGCGCCCGGGCGCTCTCGATCCGGAAGATACGGGGTTTGGGATTGCCCGGCTGCCGTTTGGGGGTGATGCTTCCGACCTCCACGAATCCGAATCCCATGGCTGACAGCTCCCGATAGATGTGTCCGTAACGGTCGAATCCCGCGGCCATGCCGACCGGGTTTCGAAAGCGGATGCCCAGCACCTCCCGTTCGAGGGCGGGGTGATCGACCGCATAGAGTTTGTGCAGCAGCCAACGCCCTCCGGGGATCTTTCCCAGCAGCGACAGCGTGATCGTCACGATGTGGTGGGCCTGTTCGGGCGGCAATGAGAAGAGCAGGGGTTTTATGAGTTTGCCGTAAAGCATAGCACGTGTTGTTGGCCGACACAAATATAGGAAGATTTTGATTAAAATCGACAAAAATGAACGGATTATGGCTTTCCGGATCTGTGCCCTGCGCTGTTTCATGCGGCGCTCCTGCCGTGTCGGGAGCCGGCGGGGCGCGCGAATGCCGGTTTGCAATGGAAGAGGCTGTGCGGATCGCGTCCCCCGGGGACAAATGGCATGGATTTGGTTGAACATATGGTTTATTTTCCGTAAATTTGTATGAACGAAAAAAACGGCCATCATGAAAATCAAACGTCTGCTGTTCTGTCTGACTCTTCTTTTGTTGTCGGGCCTTCTGCTTATGTCGTGTGCGGTTCGTCCGCCACGGCCTGCGCACTCGGCACGTCCGCCGCATCCGGTGCATCAGCCTTACGGAGACCCTCCCGGCAAGAAGGCTCCCCGTCCGCCGAAACATCGACGCCCGAAATCACCGAAGCCGCCAAAGCCCCGTAAGCAGAAGAACAAACGTCCGCTGCCGCCTGAAGAACGAAGGGGTCCCCTGGATCGTGATGACGCGGGACGTTCGCAGCCGCCCGTCGATGCCCCTGCACCGGACCGCACTCCGGTTCCTCCGGTTCCGGAGAGGTAGTTGCGCAGCCATCCGGGCAACGATGCATGCGAAGTCGTTGTAAGGATGTATCAACCTTGTGTGCCGCTTTCTCGATCCGCATGCCTGGCTCTTTCCCCTCTCCGCGCTTCATTCGGATCCGGTTTGATCCCTCCTGTTGCCAACTCCCGTCTGATCGCTGTCTTGACGGGACGAGGCGTATTTCGTTCGTTGCCGGCAGTTTGTGTCCCATCCGTCGCCGTACCTTGTCGGTGGAACGAATTGCGGAACCGGTGATCTCTGTTTTCACACAATCCCGTGTATGATTGCTGTGGAGATCGAGTGGCGGTCGGGATCGAGTGACGGCTGGAATTGAGTGGTGACTGCAACCGACGTCGGACGGAGAATCGGGAGAACCGTCCCGCACCCTCTTGAGGATGTTCTACGCTTTCGTTGCTTTCAGAAACGCCCGGTTGGAGGAAAGACAGGGACATAAAAAAAGCGGAGACCGCTCTTGCGAGCGGCCTCCGTCTTTTTATGACAGGCACCTGTCGTTATTTGATCTCGATCTGATGCGATACGGGAGCAGCCGGTGTAGCCTGTTTCTTGGGCAGGTCGATGGTCAGCACACCGTTTTCCACTTTGGCCGAGATCTTTTCGCGATCCACATCGTCGGGCAGCATGAAACTCTGTTGGAACGAAGAGTATGAGAATTCGCGACGCAGGTAGGTTCCTTTATGTCCCTGCTTGTTCTTGTCGGAATCTTTGGGCTTTTTCTCCTCCTTCTCTTCATGTTTCTCAAGGGAGATGACCAACTCGTTGTCGGCGTTGACATTTACCTTGAAGTCTTCCTTCGTGGCGCCCGGAACAGCGAGTTCCACACGGAAGCTGTTTTCATGCTCGATGATGTTGATAGCGGGCACCGAACCGTGTTTGTGTTGAACGCCCAGCCATTCATCGCCGAAGAAGTCATTGAAGAGACTCGGCAACCAATTTTGATTTCTCATAACAGGCATCATAATTTTGTCCTCCTTGGTTTTATTTTGTTATACTTGTTTTTCAAACTTCTCCGAATCTGTCGGGGTTTTGGATCTTTGGATCTTTGGATTCTCGGATCCTCGCACCCTTTCATTTTCGGTGTTCGCCCAAGAGTAGAACAAACCGCGTGCCACAGGCCGAAAGGTGCAGAAATGACATTTTGTGACACAAATTGACATGACGACATGCCTCTTTGTCGTGACATTTTCTCACTGAACCTTGCGGGCGGATATGAAAAAACGACCGGCGTCGGTCAGACGTCGGTCTTATGGTTCGGAAGCCAGACGGAGAGTTATTCGCCTTTGGCCGTCATTGTGCTGACAAATGCCGGATAGATCAGCCGCGTGTAGTTGTTTTTGGCACTTTCGATGGTGGAGGTCTCTCCGTTGTATCTCTCCTTGAAGGAGACTTCATAGAGGAAACATCCCCGATAACGGTTGTTCTTCAACAACTCGTAGTAGAACTCTCCCCAATCGATCAGACCACCCGAAAAAGGTTCGAGATGTTTGTCCAACGGATCGCTCTGACCGACGGCGCCGGGGTTTTGCTGGATATGGAGCGTGCCGAGCCGTGTGCCGATACGGCGCAACACGTCGAGAGCATCTCCGTTGCGGAGCGGGTCGGCGTAGGTGCCGTTGAGCGGGATAAGGGCGTGCCCCGTATCGAGGCAGACACGCACCTGCTCCAGCCCTTGAGCATCGAGAAGATCAAGCAGCGACTCCCCGTCGTAAGCAAGGCTGCGGGCACAGTTCTCCACACAGAGAATGGTTTGTGTGCCGTATTGGGCGTTACAAGTCTCGATGAAACCTTGCAGTTCTGCAAGCGATTTCCGGCTTTGCGCCTGACGTTCGGCGAAGTCGCTGTCCGTCGTAAGAATTGTTCCGGTGTTGGGATGAATGACAAAATGCTGCGGGTGGAGATGTCTGATGGTCAGTTCGATCAGTTGCTTGAGCTTCGTCACCGCGGTTGTGCGCGACTGTTCGTTTCGGGCTGCGATGTCGTAGGTCTGATAGGGCAGATGCAGCCCCCAGAAGTCGGCGTTCATCGAACGGATGGCTTCGCCGCAGGAGGCGAAAAGTTCCTCCAGCCGGGTGTCGTTCATGTCGGCTGCGAAAACGATATCGTCGGAGGCCATGATGTCGATGCACATGCCGACGGCGACGGCCCGGCGGCAGTTGGTCGTATTGACCTGATTGATCGAGATGAGTTTTCCGGGTTTGAGCTGCAGGTTGGCAATCGGTTCGTTCGGGTCGCCCAACTGGGTCGTCGGCGCAACGGTTGTCGGCGATGAAGGCAGGTCGGTGCTGTTATCGTCGTTACTCCCGCAGGCTGCCATAACGACTATCGCAGGCAACAGAAGATAATGTGAGATTTTCATGATCTATTGGAGTGAGAAACGACCGGCAGATTTGATCTCTGCCGGTCATTTATGAGAAGATTTAGTTCTTTCGTATAACTATGTTGTACAAGCAGATAAGCCCATTTGCACTTGACGTTACTACACCGGTCGTATCCCAGCTGATTCGGGTTTCGGCCGTTGCCCCTTCGATGGTAACCGTGAAGTTCGACCAAACCTTCAACTCTTCGTTTCCATGCTTGGGACAGTGCGTCGAGGTAATCTCTATGGATTTGCCGTCGCCTGCAGGCGAGATGGCGGTTTGAGACGAACTGCCTTCGATTTGTACGCTGGCGGCCGTAACGGTTCCCGGACCGAGAACCTTTACCGGAATATTGTCTTCCGATGCGAAACGTACGGCATCGAACGTAAGCGTGACGGTCGATGCAGAGGTCAGCGCCGTAAGTGTCGGCGTGGTAAGGACTCCGTAATAGAGAGCTCCTGAAGAGCTGCTTGCCGTGTTGGAGAGGCGTACATATCCGGGGAACTCGAAGCAGTAGGCGATTCCCCAACCCGTCAGGTCTCGATTGGCCAGATATGCGGGCGATGCCGTTGCGTCGGAGGCGATATTGGCTCCGAAGTCCGTATATTTTGCATCCGTGGTGCCCGGCTCCGTGCCGTCGAGCACTGCCGTATCGGTAGCACCGGTTTTCAGCCCGCTCTTGGAGAGTTTTCCGGTCTGGATCCAGTCGCCGCCGAAGACCATCAGATCGAAGTATTGTTCCAGCACAAGCGAAGGATCGTCCGCTTCGACGAGCTGCAGTTTATAGCGCGGCATCTCCTGCGTGCAGTCGATGCGAACGTCGATCTCGCATGCGGCGTCCATGTTGATCCAGAACTTGTTGATCGGCGAATCGTCAACCTTGGCCGTCATCTGTCCCACGCTCTGGCGTACGTAATAGACGGCGGTGGGATAGTTGTAGAAGGGGACGCACGCCTGCGTATTGTTTACGGTTCCGACGCCGCCGTTGCCGCTGTAGGAGGTAAATCCGTAGGTTACGTTCTGGATGAGAACATCGAACGAATCGGTCGCCTGACAGGAGATGGTTGTGGTGAAGATTCCGGTTTCGCTTTCGGTCGTCTCGAAGAGTTCGCCGTTGTCCATGCGGATCCAAACACCTTCCGACGTATCGACGAGTTTGAAGCTCAGGCTCGCCTCTTCGGAGTCGCTCGAATCGGGGAGCTTCCCGACGGCATACATCGTAAAGGTATGTGTCTCTTCTACATTAAGGCCCTCCTTGACGATGCTGAGCACATCGGCTCCGACGTTGGTCCACGAAGCGTCATCGTCCAGTTTGTAGGCATAGCCTGCAGCGCCTTTTACCGCATCCCACGAGATGGTTACGCTTCCCATCGCCTCTCCCTTTACATAGGAGGGCCTGGGTGCTTCGAGCGTGGGGTCGATCTCGAAATCAATCGTCCGTTCTGCAGAGTCGGTCGTGTGCTCAAGGTTGCCGACGGCCTTGATGCGGAACGTATGCGATCCTTTGGCGAGTTGCGTGAGGGTCACCGTGGTGACATCGGCTCCGAGCTGGACATAGTCTGCCGACTGATCAAGCGCATAGGCGTAGCCGGCCGTTTTTGCGATGGGGTCCCAGGTGACGGTAGCCGTGGCCAGTTCGGTCGTGACCTTCAGTTTCGGGCTTGCCAGCTCGATGGTCATCGCTTCGTCGTCCGTCGTCTCACAGCCGGCTAACGCGATGAAAAGGCTTACTATCGGAAAAATCAAATATTTTCTCATGGTTTTGTTGACTTTGTCGATTTGGTTGTTAGAAATCCGTATGGAATTCGCCGGGGTGCGAATCCGGTGAGGCGAAGACCGTCTGCTCGTACTTGTTGCCGAAGCGGTCGATGGCCTCGACCCGCACGTCGGCATCAGCGTCCTTGAGCGTGTAGTAGAACATGTGGTCGGTCGATTTGTTGTAGCTGCTGCTGTTGTGCAGTACGCCGATGTGGTAGGCAACGGTCCAGGCATCGATATCGGCGCTTTGGATCATCCGGCCGCTCAGCGTGCCGTTCTCATAGACATTGAGTGTCCACGACGGGTCCCAGTTCCAGACGTTGGCGATGATCTGGTCCTCGCCCCGTTTCTTGAAGTAGTATCCCGTATCGCCGCCGGC
>CALUOX010000038.1 GCA_944322375.1 uncultured Alistipes sp. | reverse complement strand
TGGCGGCGCAGCCACCCGATCTCGTGGTCGCGGATGAAGAAGTGGCCGTCGGTCAGGCGGCTCAGCAACTTGAGGTAACGGTCCTCGTGCTCGCGCTCGGCGATGCTGACCATGCGGAACGTTGCGGCGATCTCCGGGAATCCCTCCTCGTCGGCGATCTTCGCAAATTCAGGATACATCTCGCTCCACTCTTCGTTCTCGCCCATCGCGGCAGCCTTCAGGTTCTCTTCCGTCGTGCCGATCACGCCTGCAGGATAGGCGGCCGTGATCGTTACGCTGCCGCCTTCGAGGTATTTGAAGAACTTCTTTGCGTGCTCCTTCTCCTGATCCGCCGTCTCGAGGAAGATGCCGGCAATCTGTTCGTAACCCTCTTTCTTGGCTACGCTTGCGAAATAGGTGTAACGGTTGCGGGCCTGTGATTCACCTGCAAATGCCGTCAGCAGATTCTGCTCGGTTCGTGTACCTTTGATACTTTTCATAACTGTTGATTTTTTATAAAAGTTGTTTGTGTTTTTATTTCTTGTTGTCAAAGATAGGAAATTTTATGGGGAATCGTCAAAAAATGCGATTCTTTCTTCCTATATGCATATAAGTTGAATTTATATCCCGCAACCGACAATTTCCATACCATCCGGCTTTTTCGTGTCCGATCCTTCGGGCATCCGCATTTCGGCTTCGGATGCTACTGCGACGGACAAGTGCGATGGCGTATTCCCTTGTCTGCTGCCGTACAGCGGCGGACGGCTTGCTCTTTCCGCATCTGTCGAATCGGCTGCCGCTGCATCGGGATTGCGTTTTTTATTGTCTCTTTGGCTGCGCCTTAGATACTCCGTCTCGGCATAGCCAAATCGAAAACTCCTTTTTCATCCCGCTCTGCGCCCGACTTTTCGTACTTTGGCTGCGCCTTAGATACTCGGTCTCGGCACAGCCAAATCGAAAACTCCGTTTTGATTTGTCTCTGCGCTCGACTTTCGTACTTTGGCTGCGCCTTGGATACTTCGTCCCGGCACAGCCAAATCGAAAACAGAGTTTTCATTTGCTGCTGCGCCCGACTTTTCGTACTTTGGCTGCGCCTTAGATGCTCCGTCTCGGCACAGCCAAATTGAAAACTCCGTTTTCATTTGTCTCTGCGCTCGACTTTTCGTATCTTTGTTGCTCCAAATCCGTTCAGACGAGATTTGGTTGAAACGGACTCTTCTCCATATGCGGAGAAAGAGGTCTGGTGTTGCAGGGGAATCGGATGCCGTTGGTGCATCCCAACACGAGGAAGAGGGAGTTCCCTTGCGGCAGATTCATCGAAAACAGACAAGTAAAACGCATCCGTCTTCCTCGCAGGCAGTTTATGGCAGACGAAAAAATCATCTTTTCGATGGTGGGGGTCTCCAAGACCTTCCCCAATCAGAAAAAGGTCCTGAACAACATCTACCTCTCGTTCTTCTATGGCGCAAAGATCGGTATCATCGGTCTGAACGGTTCGGGCAAATCGACGCTCATGAAGATCATCGCCGGCATCGACAAGAACTATCAGGGCGAAGTGGTCTTCTCGCCCGGTTATACCGTCGGCTATCTGGAGCAGGATCCGAAACTCGACGACGCGAAGACCGTCCGCGAGGTGGTCGAGGAGGGCTGCGCCGCAACGGTCGCCCTGCTCAAGGAGTACGAGGAGATCAATGCGAAGCTCTGCGAGCCGATGGATGACGATACGATGGCCCGGCTTATCGAACGGCAGGGCGAGCTCTACGAACAGATCGACCATGCGGGCGGCTGGGAGCTGGACAGTGTGCTGGAGCGTGCGATGGATGCCCTGCGGTGTCCCGATCCCGATCAGTCGGTGCGGGTATTGTCGGGCGGAGAACGCCGCCGCGTAGCGTTGTGCCGGTTGTTGCTGCAGCAGCCCGACGTGCTGCTGCTCGACGAGCCGACGAACCACCTCGACGCCGAGTCGATCGACTGGCTCGAACAACATCTGCAGCAATACAAGGGTACGGTCATTGCCGTAACCCACGACCGTTATTTCCTCGACAAGGTTGCCGGCTGGATTCTGGAACTCGACCGCGGCGAGGGCATTCCCTGGAAGGGCAACTACTCCGGCTGGCTCGAACAGAAGACCAAACGGCTGGAGATGGAGGAGAAGCAGGCGTCGAAACGCCGCAAAACCCTCGAACGCGAGTTGGAGTGGGTACGCATGTCGCCGTCGGGGCGTCACGCCAAGAGCAAGGCCCGTTTGTCGGCCTACGACAAGATGCTCAACGAGGATGCCAAACAGCAGGAGGAGAAGCTCGAAATCTATATTCCCAACGGGCCGCGTCTGGGAGACGTGGTGATCGAAGCGCACGACGTCTCGAAGGCCTTCGGAGATCGCATATTGTACGAACACCTCGACTTCACGCTGCCGCCGGCCGGTATCGTCGGCGTAATCGGTGCCAACGGCACGGGCAAGACGACACTTTTTCGGATGATCATGGGGCTCGAACAACCTACGTCGGGAACCTTTACCGTCGGTCAGACCGTCAAACTGGCCTATGTTGACCAGCAGCATGCATCGATCGATCCCGAAAAGAGCGTTTACGAGGTGATTTCGCAGAACAGCGAGTGGATTCAGCTGGGAAACCGGCAGGTGCCGGCACGCGCTTATGTGGCACGGTTCAACTTTACGGGTGCCGATCAGGAGAAGAAGTGCGGCGTGCTGTCGGGCGGCGAACGCAACCGTCTGCATCTGGCGCTTGCTCTCAAGGAGGGCGGAAACGTCCTGTTGCTCGACGAGCCGACGAACGACATCGACGTCAATACGCTGCGGGCGCTGGAGGAGGGTTTGGAGAACTTCGCCGGATGTGCCGTTGTGATCTCCCACGACCGTTGGTTCCTCGATCGTGTGGCAACGCATATCCTGTCGTTCGAGGGGGATTCGAAGGCGATCTTCTACCAGGGTACATACAGCGAATTCGAAGCGTGGAAGCGGGCGCAGGGCGGCGACACGACGCCCCATCGCGTGAAGTACAAGAAACTGATGGAGTAAATCGACGGACGGGCTGCGGCGGCGACGTCAGGGGCGCTGCGCAGCCGGTTCGGGGAAAACTGTCCGAAAAACGGGAATGATGAAGATGAAGAAGCCTTATGAAGAGGAGCAACCCCGTGTCGATGCGTTCGTCTGGGAGTCGTTGACGGCCGATGCTGCCGGCGCACCCCGACTGGAACGGAAGGGACGGGCGGATGAAGCGGGGTTCCTCGCGGAACTCGACCGCTTCGCCTGGCATGAACAGGCTGTGGCGGCACTCGGCTTTTCGCCGACGATCAGCGTTACCGACCTGATGAGCGACCGGACGCTCTTCTTCTCACCGGCATTGGGGGACGGCGATTCGCTGGCCTTTTTCGTCGGTTCGATCGTGCCGGCCTGCCGGAATATTCTGGGATTCAAGCGCCCGTACCGTCGGGTCGAGATTTACGAGGCTTCCGATGCGACAATTTTCCGTTCGCTTGTCTCCGCCCTCTTCCGGCGTGACGAGGGCGCGTTGGCGAGTCGTCTCGCAACGCTCGAATTCTATACGCGGACGGCGGAAGACGGTGGATGGAAACGCTATCTGAATGACAAACGGGAGTATGTGAAACTGATAAATCAACGATAACAATGGCCATGCAGAAACCTTCGATTCCAAAGGGTACGCGCGACTTCTCGCCCTCCGAGATGATGCGCCGGAACTATATCTTCGATTCGATCCGGCAGGTGTTCCGCACCTTCGGATTTGCACCCCTCGAAACGCCCGCGATGGAGAATCTCTCCACACTGCTGGGAAAATACGGCGACGAGGGCGACAAACTCCTCTTCAAGATCCTCAATTCGGGCGACTATGGTTCAGCGCTCTCCGATGAAGAGCTGCGGCAGGCGTCGAAAATCTGCGAAAAGGGCTTGCGGTACGACCTGACCGTTCCCTTTGCGCGGTATGTCGTGCAGCACCGCGCCGAGATCGCGCTGCCGTTCAAGCGCTACCAGATCCAGCCCGTGTGGCGTGCCGACCGCCCGCAGAAGGGGCGCTACCGCGAATTCTACCAGTGCGATGTCGATGTTGTCGGCTCGCGCTCGCTGCTCAACGAGGTTGAACTGATCGAGATCGTCGAGCGGGTTTTCCGGAAACTGGGAATCAGCGTGACGCTCAGGATGAACAACCGGAAGATCCTTTATGGTATTGCCGAGACGATCGGTCATGCCGACAAGATGATGGAGATCACGATCGCAATCGACAAGCTGGAGAAGATCGGACTCGAAAACGTCAAGGCCGAGTTGCGCGAACGGGAGATCGACGATGCGGCGATCGAAAAACTTCAGCCGATACTTGAATTAAGTGGAACCAACAGCGAGAAATTGAGCCGTTTGCGTGAGATAATCGGTGCGTCGGAAACAGGACTGAAGGGAATCGGCGAGATGGAGACGATCTTCGGCTATGTCGAACGGCTCGGCATCGAACTGCCGATCGAACTGGATCTCTCGCTGGCTCGCGGTCTGAACTACTATACGGGTGCGATCTTCGAGGTCAAGGCCAACGACTTTGCGATCGGATCGATCTGCGGCGGCGGCCGTTACGACGATCTGACGGGCATCTTCGGCATGCCCGATACGTCGGGCGTCGGTATCTCGTTCGGTGCGGACCGCATCTACGACGTGATGGTCGGTCTGAAGCTCTTCCCCGAAGAGGTTGATTGTGCAACAAGCGTGTTGTTCGTCAATCTCGGTGCCGAGGAGGAGGCTGCGGCACTCGGTTTGTTGCGGACGCTGCGTGATGCCGGTATTGCGGCGGAGATCTATCCCGAAAACGCCAGGATGAAAAAACAGATGGAGTATGCCGACCGGCGTGCAATTCCCTATGTGGCGATTGTCGGCAGCGACGAACTGGCCGCACGGGAGGTGACGGTCAAGGAGATGCGCAGCGGCGAACAGTCCCGCGTGCCGTTCGGACGCCTGGCGGAGTTCATCGCCGGAAAATAGGCGGCTCCGACCGCTGTGACAATGGGGCCGCGGGCCGGGAAATTCGGCCGGCCTGCGGCCCCTTTTTATTCTTCGTGTTATCCGATATGATGGAAGGATGATGAAACGTTTGATCTCTCTTTTGGCTGCGGGGTGGATGTTGCTGCCGGGCAGCGTGTACGGACAATATGACGGCCATGCCGTCGAACAGCTGCAGAAATTCGCACAGGCATATCGTTATCTGAGTGCCGTCTATGTCGATTCGCTCGATACGGCGCCGTTGGCCGAAGAGGCGATACGCGCCATGCTGGAGCGTCTCGATCCCCATTCGGCCTATCTCTCTGCCGAGGAGATGCGCAGCGTTGACGAGAGTTTCGACGGGCAGTTCAGCGGTATCGGTATCGAGTTCAATGTTCTGAACGATACGGTCATGGTGGTGAATACCATTGCCGGAGGTCCGTCGGCGGCCGTGGGGTTGCTGCCCGGTGACCGGATCGTGGAGATAGACGGCGAAAATGCCGTCGGACTCTCCCGTGCGGAGGTTCCCAAGCGGCTGCGCGGCCCTGCCGGAACGCAGGTGCGGCTGCAGGTGCGGCGGCATGGAACGGCGGAGCTGCTGCCCTTTACCGTTACGCGCGGCGAGATCCCGCTCTACACAATCGATGCAGCCTATCGCGTGGATGAGAAGACCGGTTATATCAAGGTCAATCGTTTCGGCCGGACGACGATGAGCGAATTCATCGAAGCCTTCGACCGGATGGATGACGTGGAGTCGTTGATCCTCGATCTGCGCGGAAATGGCGGCGGTTTGCTCGGTCAGGCCGTTGCCATGGCCAATTTCTTCCTGCCGCGCGGAAGTCGTATCGTCTCGACCGAAGGCCGTGCCGTGACACCTCAGGTCTATGATGCGTTTGTCGATGGACGTTTTCTGAAGGGAAACGTCGTCGTGCTGATCGATGAAAATTCCGCCTCGGCCAGCGAAATCGTCTCCGGAGCGCTGCAGGATTGGGACCGCGCCGTGATCGTGGGCCGTCCGAGTTTCGGAAAGGGGCTGGTGCAAAGGCAGTTCCGGCTGGACGACGGATCCGCCATCCGGGTGACGGTGGCGCGCTATCATACCCCGTCGGGGCGTGTGATCCAACGTCCCTATGAGAAGGGGCGCGGCGACGAGTACTATGCGGCACATCGCGAGCGGCTGCTGCACGAGACCGGGATCTCCGCCGACACGATTCCCGAAGGTACACCCCTGTATGAGACGTTGCGCCGGGGCCGTAAGGTTTATGGCGGCGGCGGAATCCGTCCCGATGTCCGTGTGGCGGCCGATACGGTCGGCGTTACCGATTACTGGGCGGCGCTGATGCGGCAGGGGGTTGTAAACGAACTGGTATTGCGCTGTCTCGACCGGCATCGTGCGGAACTGGAGTCGCGCTACCCCGCTTTCGGGCCTTTCGGTGCGGAGTTCGAAGTCTCGCCGGAGATCTGGAACGAACTCGCGGAGATGGCCGCCGAACGCGGCATCGTTCCCCGTGACGGCGAGGCCGAAGCGTCGGCTCCGCTGCTGGCCATGCAGATCAAGGCGTCGATTGCCGAGCGGCTCTTTCCGCGCGAAGGTTTCTATCGTGTGATGAACGAAGCTCCGCATTCGATGTTCCGGCGGGCGGTCGAACTGTTGCAGGCATGGCCCGAAGAGGGTGCGCCGCTGCTCGGCGCAGGAGCGTGAACGGCCGGCCGCTGCGGCAGGAATCTCCTCAGCCGGTGAAAAACCGCTTTTGACCGGATGAAAGCCGTTGGTTGCCGTGCGCCTTTTTTTCAAGTGCGGATCCCTGTATGAACTCTGATTATTTTTGCTATCTTTGCACGCGGATCGACTGATCCGCATGTCAAACCAAACAAAGAGAGAAAAGAACAAATGAAGTATCTGTTGCTGGCATTGAAAGGTTGCGCGATGGGAATGGCCGATGTGATTCCCGGCGTGTCGGGCGGTACGATCGCCTTCATATCGGGTATTTACACCGAGCTGATCGAATCGATCAAACGGCTGGGCGGCCCCGCCCTGCGGCTGCTCTTCTCGCTGCGTTTTGCGGAGTTCTGGCGTGCCGTAAACGGAAATTTCCTCGCTTCGGTCGTTGCGGGCATTCTGGTCGCCATCTTCTCGCTGGCACGGGTCATGACCTATCTGCTCGAACACCACCCCATCGAAATATGGTCTTTCTTTTTCGGCCTGATCATCGCTTCGACGCTGATGGTCGCCCGCGATGTCTCGCGCTGGAACGTCACATCGTGCCTGTCGTTTGTCTGCGGGGTTGTGGTTGCCTGGTGGATTACGGTGGCTTCGCCGTCGCAGACGCCTGAAACGTGGTGGTTCATTATGCTGTCGGGAGCAATCGCCATCTGCGCCATGATCCTCCCCGGAATCTCCGGTGCCTTCATCCTTCTGCTCATGGGAAAATACCAGTTCATCCTCCATGCCGTATCGACGTTCGATATCGGTGTGCTGGTGCTCTTCGCCATTGGTGTCGTAGTCGGTCTGGTGAGCTTCTCCCATGTGCTGTCATGGCTTCTGCGGCGTTTCCATGATCTGACGATCGCCCTGCTCATCGGATTCATGGTCGGATCGCTCAACAAGGTGTGGCCCTGGAAACAGACCCTTGAAACCTATCTCGACAGTCATGGTGCGGCGCACCCGCTTGTCGAACGCAACGTCATGCCCTCGACGTTCGCCGACCTGAACGGTACGGACGCACAGGTGGGATGGGCGATCGCGATGTGCATCTGCGGATTTCTGCTCATTTACGGAATCGAATATGCCGGCCGGCGTATCGCTGCGAAAAAATCGCAACAATGAGACGCTACGGGTTGATCGGAAGGCCCCTCGGTCACTCCTTTTCCGCCCGCTATTTCGCTGAAAAGTTCCGGCGCGAGGAGATCGCCGACTGTCGTTACGATCTCTTTGAATTGCCGGAGATCGACCGCTTGCCGGCGTTGCTGGAGGAATACCCCGATCTGTGCGGATTCAATGTCACGATCCCCTACAAAAGGAGCGTATTCGACTTTCTGCAGGATGTTTCGGACGAGGCTCAACGCATCGGCGCCGTGAATTGCGTGCGGCGCGACGGCGGGCGTTTGACGGGATACAATACCGACATCGAGGGGATTCGGTTGTCGCTGTCGCTGCTGCTGCAGGGTGCGGATCCCGGGGCGGCGCTTGTGTTGGGAACCGGCGGGGCGTCGCAGGCCGTGCAATATGCGCTTGCTGAAGCGGGGATTCCCTTTTCGATCGTCTCGCGCGATGCCGCACGGGGAAATCTCACCTATGCCGATCTGACACCCGACATGTTGAAGGAGTACCGGCTTATTGTCAATGCCACGCCCGTCGGGACCTTCCCGCATGCGGAACAGGCGCCGGAATTGCCGTATGAAGCCCTCGGCGGGACACATTATCTGTTTGATCTGGTCTATAATCCCGAACGGACATTGTTCCTGCAGCGAGGGGCGGAACATGGCGCACATACGCTCAACGGCCTGCCGATGCTCGAAGCTCAGGCCGAAGCCTCATGGCGGATCTGGAACGGGCCTATCTTTTAGCGCCGTTTTCGCTCATCACTGAATCGAGGAGCGCCGAAGCCCATTCGGCATCCTCTTCCCGTACGACGATCTGTGCCGGTGCCAGGGCGATGGGATAGATCGCCGACATGTATTCGTTGCGGATCATCGAATAGATGCCGTCGCCGTCGAGAATCGCTTTGGCCATTTCGGCCTGCGTGATCGAGTCGTATTCCCGAATGACTACCAGTTGCTCATCCATAAGCGGAAGTTTTTGGTTTGTTCGAAGATAAGTTTTTTTGTCGATATCTCCAAAAATATTGCCATCCGAATCGCGAGCCCGATGATCGATGCATTGTTGAAAAATCGCCGTCCCGACGATGACCTTTTTCCCGATGAAATGTGTATCTTTGTGCAAATTTCATTTCGCCATGTCAACCATTCCCGATTTCGTGCATCTGCACGTCCACTCGCAATATTCGATCCTCGACGGTCAGGCCAGTATCCAGAAACTTGTCGATAAGGCCATGAACGACGGACAGCCGGGCATTGCCGTGACGGATCATGGCGACATGTTCGGTATCAAGGAGTTCTACAACTACGTCAAGAAAACGACCGGGAAATACAAGGCGAAGGTCGAAGAGATGGAGAAACGGCTTGCGGCCCTGCGCGACGGCTCACAGCCGTCGGAGGATCCGCAGACCGAAATCGACCGTTGTGAATCGGAACTTGCGGCGTTGCGGCGCAAGGCCGGCTTCAAGGCCATTATCGGCTGTGAGGTCTATGTGGCGCGCCGCCGCCTTGCGGACAAGGAGGGCAAGCCCGACCAGAGCGGTTACCACCTCATCCTGCTGGCCAAAAACGCAAAAGGTTACCACAACCTCATCAAGATCGTTTCGAAGGCCTGGACCGAAGGTTTCTACATGCGTCCGCGTACGGATCGTGCCGAGCTGGAGAAATATCATGAAGGATTGATCTGTTGTTCGGCCTGTCTCGCCGGAGAGGTGCCGCGTGCCATCACGGCCGACGACTTGCAGCGTGCGGAAGAGGCGGTGCTGTGGTACAAAAATCTCTTTGGTGACGACTATTATCTGGAGCTGCAGCTTCACAAGGCTACGGTTGAACGGGCCAACCACGAGGCGTATCCCATGCAGCTCAAGGTCAATGAACAACTGCGGAAACTGGCGGCGAAGCATCATATCCGGATGGTCTGCACGAACGACGTCCATTTCGTCGATGAGGACGATGCCGAGGCCCACGACCGTCTGATCTGTCTCTCGACGGGCAAGGATCTCGATGATCCGAAACGAATGCTCTACTCCAAACAGGAGTGGTTGAAGACCCGAGAGGAGATGGCGGGAATCTTTGGCGAGAGCGATCCCGAGGCGATCTCCACGACGGTCGATATCTGCAATCAGGTTGAAACCTACTCGATCGACCATGCTCCCATCATGCCCAACTTCGAAATCCCCGCCGATTTCGGAACGGAGGAGGAGTATCGGCGCCGCTACTTGGAGAAGGATCTTTTCGATGAGTTCACACGCGACGAAAACGGCAATGTCGTGCTCGATGAGGCCGAGGCAAACAGGAAGATCGAGAAGCTGGGCGGATACGACAAACTCTATCGCATCAAGCTCGAAGCCGACTACCTGCGCAAACTGACAATGGAGGGTGCGCGCAAACGTTATGGCGAACAGCTGACGGACGAACAGCTGGAACGGCTCAACTTCGAGCTCCACATCATGAAAACGATGGGTTTCCCGGGCTACTTCCTCATCGTGCAGGACTTCATCCGTGCTGCACGTGAGGAGTTGGATGTCTCGGTCGGTCCCGGCCGAGGATCCGCGGCCGGTTCGGCCGTCGCATACTGCCTGGGGATTACGCAGATCGACCCCATCGCCTATGATCTGCTGTTCGAGCGTTTCCTCAATCCCGACCGTATCTCCCTGCCCGATATCGATGTCGATTTCGATGATGACGGCCGGGGCCGCGTCCTGAACTGGGTAACGCAGAAGTACGGGAAGGAGAAGGTCGCACACATCATTACCTACGGTACGATGGCGACGAAGATGGCCATCAAGGATGTGGCGCGGGTCGAGAAACTGCTGCTGGCCGAGTCGAACCGTCTTTGTGCACTGGTGCCCGACAAGACTCCCGAGGGAAAGGCGATCAAAAGCCTCGGTCAGGCGATCGATCTGGTGCCGGAGCTGAAGGCCGCCGAGCAGTCGACCGATCCCGTACTGCACGATACGATCCTTTATGCCAAGAAGCTCGAAGGCAATGTCCGCAGTACGGGCGTCCACGCCTGCGGTACGATCATCTGCCGCGACGACATTACGGACTGGGTGCCCGTATCGACTGCCGATGACAAGGAGACGGGCGAAAAGATGCTCGTCACGCAGTATGAAGGTTCGGTAATCGAGGAGACGGGGTTGATCAAGATGGACTTTCTCGGGCTGAAGACCCTCTCGATCATCAAGGATGCCGTCGAGAATATCCGTCTGACAACGGGCCGCAAGATCGACATCGACGACTTCTCGATCATCAACGATCCGGAGACATACAAACTCTTCTGCGAGGGCCGGACGGTCGGAACGTTCCAGTTCGAGTCCGCCGGCATGCAGAAATACCTGCGCGAACTGCAGCCTTCGACCTTCGAGGACCTCATCGCCATGAATGCCCTCTACCGGCCCGGCCCGATGGACTATATTCCCGACTTCATCGCCCGCAAGCATGGCCGCAGCCCTATTGTCTATGATATTCCCGTCATGGAGAAGTATCTGAAGGATACGTATGGCGTGACGGTCTATCAGGAGCAGGTCATGTTGCTGTCGCGTCTGCTGGCCAACTTTACGCGCGGCGAGTCCGATACGCTTCGCAAGGCGATGGGCAAGAAACTCAAGGACAAGCTGGATGCCCTGAAGCCCAAATTCATCAAGGGCGGACAGGAGAACGGTCATGATCCCCAGATACTCGAAAAGATCTGGGCCGACTGGGAGAAGTTTGCATCCTATGCCTTCAACAAGTCGCATGCGACGTGCTACTCGTGGGTGGCTTTCCAGACGGCCTATCTCAAGGCGAACTATCCTTCGGAGTACATGGCGGCGGTCCTGAGCCGAAACTTGACGAACGTGGATCAGCTGACGGTCTATATGACTGAGTGCAAGCGTATGGGGATCAGGGTCCTCGGGCCTGATGTCAATGAGTCGATGCCTCGTTTTTCGGCAAACAAGTCCGGCGATGTGCGGTTTGGCCTGGCCGCCATCAAGGGCGTCGGCGAGGCAGCCGTCAACAGCATCATTGAGGAGCGGACGAAGAATGGCCGTTTCAAGAGCATGCTGGATTTTGTTGAGCGTATCGACTATTCGCTCGTGAACAAAAAGTGTCTGGAGAACATCGCCTATGCCGGCGGGTTCGACTCCATCAGCGATTTCAGCCGCTGCAAGTTCTTCGGGATCGACGTCCGGGACACAAACGGGACGACCTACCTCGAACAGTTGATGCGTTACGGCCAGCGCTATCAAAGTGAAAAGAACAACGCCCAACAGAGTCTCTTCGGAGGCGATAACGGCGTGACGGATATTGCGGCTCCGGTTCTTCCGGCCTGCGAAGAGTGGTCGGATCTGGAAAAACTCAGCAAGGAACGGGAGGTGATCGGTCTCTATCTGTCGGCGCACCCGCTTGACGATTACAAGATCGTCATCCGGAACATGTGCAAAACGCAGCTCAGTGAACTGGATCATCTCGATGATCTGCGCGGACAGGAGGTTTCCGTCGCCGGCATGGTGGTCGGTGTACAGAATCTGATGACCAAGACCGGAAAGCCCTGGGGAAAATTCAAGCTGGAGGACTACAACGGCTCGCATGAATTTGCCCTTTTCGGAAAGGATTATGAAAATTTCCGCAAGTATATGTTCGAAAACTACTTCCTCTTCGTGCGGGGCAAGGTGCAGCCCCGGCCCTACAACGAGAAGGAACTGGAGCTGCGAATTACGTCGATCATGCAGCTTTCGGAGCTGCAGGAGGCGATCAAGGAGGTGCATGTGCAGATTGCCGTGGACGAGATTACCCGGGAATTGATCGAGCAGATGGGGGTTGCGATCCGCAAGGCCAGGGGAACCGCCCTTTTGCGGCTGAATGTATGCGACCGGCAGGAGCAGGTCTCCGTCAACCTCTTCTCGAAGCGTTACAGGGTGCGTCTCTCTCAGGAGTTGATCGACTTCTTCGATGAACGCAACATGAAGTACACGATTATTTGATAATAGAACGAAACAGAGACAACAAATCAATAACTCGAAAAATTGAATAAAGCTATGGCAAAGGAACTTACAACGGCGAACCACGATGAGATCGTGGCGTCGAAACTCCCTGTGGTGATCGATTTCTGGGCGGAGTGGTGCGGCCCCTGCCGCATGGTGGCTCCGATCGTCGAGGAGCTGGCCGAGGCCTATGAAGGCAAGGCGCTGATCTGCAAGTGCAACGTCGAGGACAACGACGACGTGGTGGCAAAATACATGGTGCGCAACATCCCGACGCTCATCTTTCTGAAGGACGGACAGCAGGTTGACAAGATCGTCGGCGCCACGACCAAAGACGAGATTGTCGCCCGGTTGTCGAAACTGCTGTGACGATGATCCGTTCGTGCGAATGGTACGGAATGCGGGCCGTGGAGTTCTCGAAGGGGGATTACACGGCCCTGCTCGTTCCGGAGACAGGTGCCAACCTCGTGCGGCTGGCTCATACGCGTTTGGGTGTCGAGGCGGTGCGCACGCCCTCCCGGACGCAGATCGAGGAGTTCCGCCGCCGCCCGCACCTCTTCGGACTGCCAATCCTCTTTCCGCCGAACCGCATTGCCGACGGACGCTTCGGGTTCGATGGCCGCGAATACCGTTTCCCGATTACGAAAGCGGCGGAGAACAACTATCACCACGGAATTCTCAAGAGTCAGCCCTTCGTTGTATCGAAAGCCGTCGAGACCGACAGGGAGGTGCTGATCGAGACCCGCTATTACTCGAATGCGGCCTCGGATGCAATCTTCCGTGATTTCCCGCATGCCTTCAAGTGCAAGATCGTCTATCGTCTGACGGCCGAGGGGCTGGAACAGGAGGTGATGTTCGGCAACAAGAGCGATCGTCCGATGCCGGTGGGCGTTGGGTTCCATACGCCGCTCAATATCCCCTTTGCGGGAGGCGATGCCTCGGATTACCGGATGCGAGTAGCTGTCGGCGAAGAGTTCGAACTCAACGACCGCAACCTGCCGACGGGACGTCTTCTGCCGCTCAACGAACGCTATGCGGCGCTGCGGGCGCCCGAGGGGTTACAGGTGACCGAATGCGATGCGCTCGAAGCGGGATTTTCGGTGCGGGAGATCGATGTGGATGGAAAACCCTATCGCGGTGCCGTCGTCGAGAACCGTCGTACCGGTGTGCGACTCTTCTACGAGGTCGATGAGCAGACGCTCTACTGGACGATTTGGAACGACGGCGGCCATGCACCCTACTGCTGTCCGGAACCGCAGTCGTGGGCAACCGACGCACCGCATTTGCCGGATCGTGAACGCTGGGGATTCCGTGCCGTCGAACCGGGCGGCAAGTGGTCGATCCGCTACCGGCTCTATGTGCGCGACGGTGCCGAAAAGGCATAACCCCGGCTGAAGGGCTTATACCAAATATCAAGACGGGAAATGAATGCTGCGGATGCGATTCCGAGCCTTTCATACGTTATTATCCGATAAGTTCTCTGCACCGTTGCTCTTTCCACCAAGGATTGCACTTCGGATCGTGAAGCGGTTCGGATGAAAAAACGGAGAATTAAATGAATACGATGATGGAATACGTAACACCTTTTTTGTTCCTGCTCAATACGATGGCGCCCTATCTGCTGCTGGGATTCCTGCTGGCGGGTGTCATCCATGCCTATGTGCCCCGCAGACTCTATGCGCGCTATCTGTCGAAACCCGACTTCCGGTCGGTGGTGCTGGCCGCCCTCTTCGGGGTGCCGCTGCCGCTCTGTTCGTGCGGCGTGATTCCGACGGCCATGTCGCTGCGGCGCGAAGGGGCCTCGAAAGGCGCCGTCGCCTCGTTCCTGATCGCCACGCCTCAGACCGGTGTCGATTCGATCGTGGCGACCGCTTCGGTGCTGGGTATTCCCTTTGCCGTCATACGGCCGTTGGCGGCCTTCGTTACGGCGCTGGCCGGCGGTTGGGCCGTCAATCGGCTGACCCGCACCGAGACGGACGGCGTGCATGCTTCGGCGGAAGATGCCGATATTCCGTTGCGGGGAGGCCGCCGAGCCATCGAGGCGCTGCGCTACGGATTCATCGACATGATGCAGGATATCGGACGCTGGCTCGTGCTGGGACTTCTTGTTGCGGGACTCATCACGATTCTTGTGCCCGATGATTTCTTCGCTTCGTTTGCCGACCGGCCGCTGTTGAACATGTTCGTCGTCCTGCTCTTCTCGATTCCGATGTACCTTTGTGCCACGGGCTCGATTCCCATTGCGGCGGCCCTGATGCTCAAGGGGCTGACACCGGGTGCCGCACTGGTGCTGCTGATGGCCGGCCCGGCAACCAACATGGCCTCGATCCTCGTGATCGGCAAGGTGATGGGACGCCGCACACTCATGGCCTATCTCGCCTCGATCATCATCGGCGCCATTGGCTTCGGACTGGTGATCGACTACCTGCTGCCGGCGGCGTGGTTCGTGCCTTCGGCATCGGTACACGCCGCGTGTCACGGTCAGGGCGGTTATTCGTGGCTGGAGATCGCGTCGAGCGTTGTACTTGTCGCTCTGCTGATCTATGCCCTTGTTCGCAGATATACATCCAAAACAACAAAGAATATGACAAAACAGATTTATCGCGTGGGCGGCATGAGCTGCAACCACTGCAAGGCCAGCGTCGAGAAGAACCTCGCCAAACTGCCGGCCGTAACCTCCGTCGAGGTCGATCTGGCGGCCGGCACAGCCGCAGTCGAAGGTACGGTGAACGATGACGACGTGCGTCGGGTCATCGAGGAACTGGGCTTCGAATACGGCGGACGGATATAGTTCGGTCGGTTCATTTCACGGCCGGTCCGGAGCGTTCGCCGGACAAACAGAAAGCGGCGGGAACCTTCACAAGGTTTCCGCCGCTTCTCTTGTTGTCGCTGATTCCGGAGATTACTCTGCGAGCATCTCTTTCAAGGTCGTGCGCAGTTTATCGTGATTGCGCAGGTCGTTACGCAGACGGCAGGTGCCGTCGCGCGAGACGAGGACATAGGAGGGAATGCCGGTGATGCCGAAC
Source organism: uncultured Alistipes sp. (assembly GCA_944322375.1). GTDB lineage: Bacteria > Bacteroidota > Bacteroidia > Bacteroidales > Rikenellaceae > Alistipes. The sequence continues at coordinate 6,762 of CALUOX010000038.1, read as the reverse complement.
TGTGTGCATATTTTTCCCCACTGATCGTCGGTCAACCGATAGTGGACGCCCGCAATCTCGGTGATCGCCTTCTTGTATGCTACGATCGGCGAAGATTCGGAGGCGATATAGAGCCATACAATCCCGTCGCTCTTCAACTCTCCCTGTTTGAGCGGTTCGTTGGCTGCAAGTGCGGCACGGCACGGTGCACACCAGGTATTCCAGAAATCGACGAAGACAATCTTGCCCTTGTAGGGTGCAACGATCGTTTGGAAGAGTTTGTCGAGAGGAACATTCGGCGTGGTTTCGATCCGCACCTTCCCTTCGAGCCGTGTCAATTCATTGCGGGCCTGCGTCTGCATCGCTTCGCAGGCCTGCGCATAGAAGGGATTCGATAACGTTCGGAGTGTAGCCAGCTCCTCATCCGTCAGTTCGCCGTTCTCGGCCTTGGCCGGCAGTCGGCCGAGCTTCCGCAGATCGATGACCTGCCCTTCGGTGATTCCGGCGATTTTCGGCCAGTCGATCTCCGGACGGATGATGGCGCGGAGATACTCTCCGGCTGAACCGCCCGTCAGCAGCGCAGGATCGTTGATGTCGAACCATTTGCAGAGAGCTGCATAATGTTCAGGCCGCAACTCGGCGAACTTCCGGTCGATCTTCGCATCCCGCGTCCAAAGATCTTTTTCCGCGCGGTAATTGTGCTCCAGTAAATATGCAGCGTTGGCCATTGCCGATATTGCCTCCTGTTTCAACACAGTCGTATTGAGCTGTTTGAGCGGGTCGGGACAATCGCTGCGGGAGATACTGTCGCAGAGCGTGCGGTATTTCGATTCCACCATTCGGACATATTCGTCGGCCGTCAGGTGATAATCGGCGAACTCTCCGTCGTAGAGATTCATCGAGATACGTCTGTATCCCGTCGTATTGTTGAGCGTGTTGAGTGCTCCGTAGGTTCCAGTCGTATAGAGACGCGGTTTGTGTGCGGCGGGCTGTTCTTCGTTGCGGCGGTTCATGAGGTAGCGGCCCGTCTCCTCCAGATCGACATATACGTCGGTCGTTTCACCCGGAGCAAGCCATACCGTACCGAACGTCCTGCCGACTCCCGCCGGCCTTATGTATGCCGTTGCCGTGCCGTACTGCTCGAAACGGAAGGTTGCCGTACCGGTCGAGTCGACCGCGGCCATCAGCTCTTTTGCCGACAGCAGGGAGCTGACACCAAGCGCTACTTTCTGGAACATCCCTTTCCGGTAACCGAGCAGATGGACGTTGATCGTCGATTCTCCGACCTTGAAAATCGGAGCAAGCGTCACCTCCCCTTCCGCTGCGTTGCGCAGCGATGCGGGCAATCCTTCGGGATAGGCTTGTGTCGTGCGTTTGCCCGTCAGGTCGATGCCGTAGAGCTTGAAGCAGCCGTCGCACTCCGTCTCGATGAAGTCGAACTTCTTCGGGATACGCTTGAAGGGGCTGAAGATCAGATCAAAGGATGCACGGCCCGTTTCGGGCATCCAGAACAACGAATCGGCATCGATCCCCTTGCTTCCCGTCAGCGGATATTTCTCGCCGTCGGCCTCCAGATAGCTGCCCGCAGCGATCTTGATCCAGTATTTCGGGCGGAAATAGGCTTCGACATGCAGAATGGTTGCCGTGTCGCTCACTGTGACTTTCGTGATGTCGAGGGTCTCGGTGTTGGCCGCTTCGATGAAGGGATTTTCCACCGTGCGGTTGCGCGGTGCACATGAGATCGTCGCGATGCTGATGATCGCGCAACTCAAAAAAAGAAGCTCTCTTTTCATGGTATGCAGGTTTTAGGTTGGGTTGATTTTGTTTGCACCCGAAATCGTTCGGAAGGTCTCGGTTCGCCGTTCAGTTTTCAGTTCTCTGTTTCCAGTTCTCTGCCCTCTGTCCTCTGCCCCCCCCCTGATTGCAAGGGTTTTAAACAAAAGTGTCAAAGCAAATATAGCCCTTTTGTTCTATTGATGCAATAGATCGGCGTATTTATTTCTAAAAAAATAGTAGATGTAGCCGGCTGTGGCTGATCCCTTTCCGGACGAGATGGTCATTTGTGGAGATCGCAACGCATCAGATACTCCTCGTCGGTTTGCCGGCAGATGCGGAATCCCAATCGTTTGTAGAGCCGCACGGCCGGATTTTCCCGTTGTACGGAGAGCGATATGGCCGGATAGCCCTCCTCCGAGAGCCGGTGTAGGAGTGTCTGAATGAGCCGTGTGCCGATTCCGCACCCGCGCCATGCAGGGAGCAGCGACACGGCAAGCTCCGGAATAGCGTCGTCCACATGTCCGAAGGCCCGCATGCAGCGGCACCACGCGGCACCGACTACCCTGCCATCGACCTCGGCAACCAGACAACGGTCGTCCGGCCGTGTGCCGAATCCATCGATGTAGATCTGCAGCAACGGCTGGCGAAGAACCTCCCGCGAAAGGAGTTGTGACGGAGCCGGCTGATAAATCGCTTCATAGAGGAACTCCTCCAGCAATGCGGTCTCCGAATCCCGCAATGGCCGTATCGTCATGTGCTTTTCCATATCCCGAATGCATATCCCATCCCGAAGATACGAATTTTCCGGCATTTGCCGTCCCCGCGATCGATATTTGTCGATTGGAGGGTTCGCTTTTTGTCCGGAACAGTCGGCTGTTCCAGACCGTTCGTAAATGTCGGGATCGTTCGGATCGGCCCGGATCAGAACATCGGGGCGGTTGCGTGTGCCGAATCGGCTGAAGCGCAGGGATTCCCGAAGCAACATGAAAAACGGGTATCCGAAATTTCGGATACCCGTTCCTGTTCAGTGAATTGAGTCCAATCAATTCAAGTGTTACTTCTCGATGAGCGAGATCGAACGCTGGATGAAATCCGTCAGGTTCTTTCCCTTCAGCATGCCGTTGGTAAGCAGTGCGAGGTCGATGATCTGACGTACAAGCGAGTTCTTGCCGCCGATCTCGCGCAGACGTTCGTTGCGCTCGTCGCGCAACGTGACAACCTTCTTCGACAGCTCCTCGCGCATCGATTTCTCTTCGGCGGTCAGATCCTCCTCCTTCTTGTCCTTGATCGTTTCGTCGAAGCGGTTCTCCTCGGCTACGGCCGCGTCGATCTTCTTGGTGATCGACTTCAGCTTGTCGCCGTACTCCTTCTCGACACTCTGCAGGATGCCGATCACGATCGGATGGTTGCCGTTGACGACAATCGTAAAGGAGTCGGGCATCTGACCGTAGAACTGGCTCATGCCGCCGCCACTCATCGCCGCCATCTCCTTCATACGACGCATGAACTCGTTCTGCGTGATGACTACCGGCGCTTCGTCGGCCGCCATCGGCTCGAAGGCGATGTTGTAGCGGATCTTCTCGTCGGCGGGCATCTGTGCCTCGAAGACCGGACGCAACAGCTCCTGCTGTGCCTCCGACAACGACATCTTCAGATTGTCCTCCTTCTGGATCAGTTTCTCGATGACATCACTGTCAACCCGCACGAAACGCTGCTTCTCGTGTTTCGATTCGTACCAGTTGATGTAATGGTTGTCCAGCGGACCGTTCATCTCCAGTACGTCGTACCCTTTCGCCTTGGCCGCTTCGAGCGCCGAGATCTTCGCTACGGGATCATCCACATAGAGGAAGACCAGCGTGTCGTGTTTGTCGGTCTGGTTCGCCTTGACCAGCTCCTCGTACTCCTTCGACGTGAAGTATTTGCCGTCGGTGTTCTTCCACAGCATGAAGTTCTGTGCCTTCTCGGCGAACTTCTCGTCGGTGAGAATGCCGTACTGGATGAAGATCTTCAGATCGTCCCACTTCTTCTCGTACTCCTCGCGCATCGTGTTGAAGAGCTCCTGCAGACGGTCCGCAACCTTGCGCGTGATGTAGCTCGAGATCTTCTTCACGTTCGAATCGCTTTGCAGGTAGCTGCGCGAGACGTTCAGCGGAATGTCCGGCGAGTCGATCACACCGTGCAGCAGCGTCAGATACTCCGGCACGATCCCTTCGACCTGATCCGTCACATAGACCTGATTGCAGTAGAGCTGGATCTTGTTCTTCTGGATCTCGAAGTTGTTGCGGATCTTCGGGAAGTAGAGAATACCCGTCAGATGGAACGGATAGTCGATGTTCAGGTGGATCGAGAAGAGCGGCTCCTCGCTCGTCGGGTACAGTTCGTGGTAGAACTCCTTGTACTGCTCCTCGGTCAGCTCGCTCGGCTTGCGCATCCACAGCGGATCGGTGTCGTTGATGATATTGTCCTTCTCCGTATCGACATATTTGCCGTCCTTCCACTCCTTGACCTTGCCGAAGGCAATCGGAATCGGCAGGAATCGGCAATATTTGCGCAACAGCTCCTCGACCTTCGAGGTCTCGGCGTACTCCTTCGTCTCCTCCGAAAGATGCAGGATGATGGTCGTACCGCGGTCATGCGCTTCGTCGCTCTCCGACATCTCTAACTCCGGTGTGCCGCTGCACTCCCAGTGCACCGTCTTGCTGCCCTCCTTGTAGGAGCGCGTGATGATCTCGACCTTGTCCGAAACCATGAACGACGAGTAGAAGCCCAGTCCGAAGTGTCCGATGATCGCCTGATCCTTGTATTTGGCCATGAACGCCTCGGCGCCCGAGAAGGCGATCTGGTTGTTGTAGCGATCGACCTCGTCGGCCGTCATGCCGATACCGCGATCGGTAACCGTCAGAATCCGCTTCTCGGAGTCCACCGAGACATGGATCGTCAGAACACCCAACTCGTCCTTCATCTCGCCCTTTGCCGCAAGCGTCTTCAGTTTCTGCGTCGCATCGACTGCGTTCGAAACCAGCTCACGCAGGAAAATTTCGTGATCGGAATAGAGAAATTTCTTGATGACAGGGAATATGTTTTCCGTTGTCACCCCGATTTTGCCGTTTGCCATAGTTTTATGTTTTTTTGATTTGTTCGTTTTTCCGCTATGGCATCTTCAAACTATGTGCCAGCGGCTTTTGTCTGTCAAAATGGCAGTCGGCATGACACGCAGGCGGGATCCGCACCAAACATACGGATCCCGCTTGCATCGTTGGTAAATTAAATATATGGAATCTGTCGTCGTTGGTTGGCGGGGGCTATTTCATCGCCTCGGCGAGCGCCTCGACAAACCATTGCGGGGCGCGTGTCGGACGATGCGTGTCGGCATGCAGAAATCCCAGGGCCGTCGCACCCGTGTTGATCAGCTCGCCCTGCGAATTGTACACCTCGTATTCGAAGCGGATGCGCGCCATCGGCATCTCCCGCAGCAGAATGCGCACCGTCAGTTCGTCGTCGAAGAAGGCCGGTTTCTTGTAGAAGGACTGTACTTCGAGGATCGGCATGATGATTCCGCGTCGCTCCATCTCGGCATACGACAGCCCCATGCTGCGCATCAGATCCGAACGGGCCTCTTCATAGTAACAGATATAATTCGAGTGATGGACAAAGCCCATCTGGTCGGTATGCTTGTACCATACCCGGATTTTCGTGTCGTGTGTCAACATATCTCTTTGAATTCGATGTGCGCCTGCTTCTTCGATGCGGCGAGACCGATCCGGAGCGCTCCCTTCTCCCCGACCGTCAGCCATGTCGCCGTACCATCGACCTCTACCGCGTATCGTCCCGGCGGCGGAAGCAATTTGTGCGGATCCGTTATTATAACCTCGCCCGATTCGATATCGGCAATGACAAGGTAGGGATGGCACAACATGCGGGCGGCATGCGCCATCTCGCCCTGCTCGATGAGTTGCCGTATGATCGTCGAACTGACCTTCTCGCCGCCGATGTCGCAGCGTCCGACCTCCCGAACCTCTATTCCCGTCTCTTCGTACAGGGTGTGGAGCCGGTGAAAATCCCCCTCCTTGTTGTGCCCGAAACGGTGGTTGTAACCCATCACCAGCGACTCGACGCCCAGCCGCCCGATCAGATCCCGACGGACGAACTCCCGGGAATCGGTACGGCTGAACTCCCGCGTGAACGGCACGAAAATCAGGTTGTCGATCCCGGCCTGTTCGAGCAGGCAGGCTTTCTCTTCGGGGGTTGTCAGGATGTGAAGGGTGACGGGTGACTCCAGAACGATGCGCGGATGCGGTGCGAACGTGACGACGATACTTTCGCCGCCGTGTTCGCGGGCAAGCTCCCGCACCGCTGACAGCAGCACGGCATGTCCGCCGTGCACACCGTCATAGGATCCTACCGTGACCGCCGGATGGCGAAAGGTCGGAAGGTTGTCGAAACCGTAAAAAATCTTCATCGACAGCTGTTTGTTAATCGTCGGTGGGCTTCTCCTCGTTCTCCTTGACGAAATAGGCGACCTTTTCGAGCAGCGTCGTGATGTCGTAGTTCTCCACCACGATGCCGCGCGGAAAGTTCAGCGGCCGCGACGTGAAGTTCAGGACACCCTTGATGCCGGCGTTGATGATCGGCACGACCAGCTCGTCCGCCACTCGCGACGGCGACGAGACGATGACGATGTTGATGTCCTTGTCCTCGACGACCTCCTCGAAGGTGTCCATGTGGTGACACGGTATGCCGTCGATTATCTTGCCCACCTTTTCGGGATCGATGTCAAACGCCGTGGTGATTTTCAGCTTCAGCCCCCGTCCGTTGAAATACTTCGTAATGGCTTGTCCGAGGTGCCCCATGCCGATAACCGCGATATTGGTCACCGTGTCGCTGTCGAGGATGTTGCTGATGAAGTCGATGAGGACCTTCACGTCGTACCCCTTCTTCGTGTCGCTCGAAAAGCCGATGAGCATCAGGTCCCGCCGCACCTGGACGGCCGTGATGCCGTGTATGCCC
>CALUOX010000037.1 GCA_944322375.1 uncultured Alistipes sp. | reverse complement strand
CATCAAGGCCCTGTTCGGACATCTGGAGTCGGGTGCGACCAATATGATGGCTTCGGAAAAGACGCTGCTCGCGTCGATCGACAAGACCTATGATCTCTATTTTCAGCTTCTGACGCTGATCGTGGATGTGCGTCGGTATGCGGAGTCGCGGCTCGAAACGGCGCGGCGCAAGAAACTTCCCACCTACGAGGACCTGAACCCCAATACCAAATTCGTCGAGAACAAGGCGATCGAGCTGCTGGCTTCGAGCCAAACGATCAATGATTATCTTGCCGCACACAAATTGGGCTGGTCGCAGTATCCGGAACTCATCAAGACCCTGTACATGCATTTTCAGGCTTCGGACGCCTACCGCCAATACATGAGCAACTCTTCCCGGTCGTTCTCGGAGGACAAGGCGCTCGTCGAGCAGTTCTATCGCAACGAGTTGGAGGACAGCGAAGAGCTGGAGGCCGTGCTGGAGGAGCAGTCGATACTGTGGAACGATGATCTGGGCTTTGCGCTGACGATGGTCATTCGCACGTTGTCGAATCTGCGTGCGACCTCTGCGGAGGTGAAGGTGCTGCCGAAATTCAAAAGCGCGGATGACCTGACCTTTGTCAAGACGCTTTTCGAGAAGGTGCTGGTCAATTACGACCGCACGCAACGGATCATCGAACGCTTTACGAGCAACTGGGATGTCGATCGCATCGCCTTCATGGATTACCTGATTCTGGCGACGGCGATTGCCGAGCTGACGTCGTGCCCCGACATTCCGGTCAAGGTGACGATGGACGAGTACATCGAGATTGCAAAGTATTATTCCGGTCCTGGCAGCAGCGTATTCATCAACGGCGTGCTGGACAAGCTGGTTACGGCGCTTACGGCCGAAGGCGAGATCTGCAAGACGGGACGGGGCTTGATTTGAAGTGCGGAACAATGTGTTGCGGAGTCGCATATCGTATGACAAGGACGTTTGCATGGTGCTGCGTCCTTGTTTTGTTGTGCGGGTGCGGAGAGGAACGGTCCCGAAATCATCGCGCATCGTTTTCGGGACGGGTGATAACGGTTTCGGAGCGATTGTTGCAGGAGAATGTGGCGGATACGTTGCGTTTCGGGCACCTGCATGACGGTGAAACGGCACGCCTTGAGGTCGGCATCCGCAACGCGGGGAGCAACCCGCTGGTCATCATTCGCAAGGAGACGACCTGTGGCTGCGCGCAGTTGGAGTATGATGCACGTCCGATTCTTCCGGGCGATACGCTGCGCATGGCCGTGTTGTTCGACACGAGCGGCCAGCGGGGTTGGCAGTTCAAGGTGGTGCGGCTCTATTTTGCGGATTGTGCGCGGCCGTTGCGGCTCTACGTCGAGGCCGAGGTGGAGTGATGTTGCGGAATCCGAAATATTTGCTATATTTGCGGGGTAAACGGAAAACTTTAATTTGGAATTGATATGATGAACCTGTTACAGGCGGCTGCCGGTCAGCCGCAACCATCTTCGCCGTGGGGCTTTTACATTATGATCGCACTGATGATCGTGGTGCTGTGGCTCTTCATGTGGCGTCCCGAATCGAAACGCCGCAAGGAGATGCAGAAATTCCGCGAGAATCTCAAGAAGGGCGACAAGATAATCACGGCCGGCGGTATCTACGGTACGGTCAAGGAGATCAAGGAGCGTACGCTGCTCATCGAGGTGGATGGCAACGTGACGTTGCGTGTCGATAAGAACATGGTTGTAGCCGATACGACCGATCTGCAGAAATAAACCCTGCTGGAAAAATGAAAGGCGGCCGGAAGTCGATGCTTCCGGCCGCCTTTCATATGCGGATGTCTCTCTTTTCAATTGTTTTTTTAGCGGTGGCGAGAAGTTCGGGCATGCGAACCGGTATTCGGTTCCGTTGTAACCGGGGGGGACGAACCGGCTCTGCAGGAGCCGACAAGGGCAGGACGAAAACGGCAGACAACCGCGTTGCAACGGATCGATGCTGTATTCCGGATATGGATCGTGAAAGCGGGCCCTTACCGACCAGCGAGGTGTGCCGCCTCTTTCGTGGCGATGAAGAAGAGGTCGAAGCAACCCTCCTCGGCCGGAGCGATGCGGTAGTCCTCCATGCGGATCGAGGAGGTCAGCTCCCGGTTGTCGTTCAGCAGGCGGCGGCGGTTGATGCGGTTGAGCATGTCGTAGGGAATCTGCAACAACCTCCGGGGCAGCCGGTGCTGGAGATCCAGAATATCGAAACGGGTGATCCGTTCGACGCTCCGTTTGTTGCGGGCGTAATACTCCATGACCTTGTCGTTTCCGAAAACTCCGCAGGCCTCAATATCGGCGAAATCCGCTGCGAGCAGCCGTCGCAGCTCCTCGATGCGGTATTCACGTACATGCCAGGGGTTGCGCGTGAGCGACATGGGGGCGTTGGGCGTCGAGACGATGAAACGGCCCCCGGGCCGCAGTACACGTGCCACTTCACGGACGAATGCCGTATCATCGTCGATGTGCTCGATCACCTGGAACGAGATGACACAGTCGAACGACGCATCCGGAAAGGCGATGGGCGGTACCTGCATCTGCCGGAATTCGACATTCGGTGCCGCAGGCAGCGTCCCGCTGCCGGCAAACTTGTCGATGGTGACGAAGCGTTTGCAGCGGGGGGCGATACAGTCGATTCCGTAGCCGGTTCCGGTCCCGATTTCGAGGACGTCTCCCGCGACGAGCTCCGCCGCGCGGTGGTAGGCAAGCAGCGACCGTTGAAAGACGAAATTGTCCGACATGTCGCGCGAGACCCGTTCTGCCGTAGCGAATCTGTTCATTTGCGAGCGTGTTTTTGAGCCTTGTCCGGTCGGGGTTCTTCCACCAGGACGATTCCTTCGTCGTCGCTCTTCACCGTGCCGCGCTTGAGCAGCACACCCAGCGAACGCTTGAACGCCTTCTTGCTGAGTCTCGTCCGGCGATGAATCTCCTCGGGTGAGGAGTCGTCGTTGAGCGGCAGACGTCCGCCCGCATCGCGCAGCATCGCCAGCAGCTCCTCGGCATTGTCGCGCACACCGGCATAACCCGGTTGGCGCAGCGTGATGTCGATGCGGTGGTCGTCGGTAATCTTGGCGACATAACCCCGCAGGCAGTCGCCGATGGCGATGGGCTGGAAGAGCTGGTTGCGGTAGAGCATGCCCCAGTGACGGTTGTCGACCACCACGCGGTACCCGATCTCCGACTCCGAGGCAACCAGCAGTTCGACCTCCTGCCGCGGTACGACGTGCAGCGTTTCGTTGTTGATGAAACTCTTGAGCCGGTTCGTCGCCACGCAGCGCCCCGTGATGTCGTCCACATAGGCGTAGATCACGTAGGAGTGTCCGGCCAGAATGCCTCCCTGCTGGTTTCGGTTGGGCAGGAAGAGATCCTTGCCGCTCAGCCCCCAGTCGAGGAATGCTCCGTGGAGGTTTTTGTCAACGACCTTGAGGCAGGCGACCTCTCCGGCATGGACGAGCGGCGTTTCGCGCGTAGCGACCAGCCGGTCTTCGGAGTCGTGATAGACGAAGACATCGATCTTGTCGCCGATCTTGTCGTCGAGCGACACGTAACGGTTGGGAAGAAGCACCTCATCGCCTGCGTCGTCGGCAAGGTAGAGCCCGTAATCGGAGATACGGGCGACGGTGAGCGTATGGTTTTGTCCGGCTTTCATCGTATGGTCCGAATCCGTTCTTTCCGTCGGATTCCGCCGCAAAGGTACGAAAGAATCGCCGAATAGCGGGCCGAATCGGGAAAATTTCCTACTTTTGTATGTTATGGAACTTAAAGTTGCGTGTTGCCAGTTCGATATGGCATGGGAATCCGTAGCCGAAAATCTTCGGCGGGCGGAGGTATTCATCGCCTTGACGAAGGCGGATCTGGTTGTGTTGCCGGAGATGTTCGCCACCGGTTTCGCCGCCGATCCCGAACGGACGGCGCAGACGATGGATGGTCCGGTCGTGAAGTGGATGCAGACGGTGTCGCAGCGTTACGGCCATGCACTGGCCGGCAGCGTGATTGTCCGCACCGAACGGGGATTTGCCAACCGGCTGCTCTTCGTGCGGCCCGACGGATCACTGGAGTGGTACGACAAACATCACCTCTTTTCAATCGGCGGCGAGGACGAGCGCTTCGTTGCGGGCGATTCGCGCCGTGTGGTGGAGTGGCGCGGCATGCGGTTTCTGTTGACCGTCTGCTACGACCTGCGGTTTCCGGTGTGGATCCGCAATCGGGGCGATTACGATGCGATTCTCTGTGTGGCGTCGTGGCCGGCCGCGCGGCGCGAGGTGTGGCGTACGCTGCTGCGTGCCCGTGCGATCGAGAATCAGGCCTGCGTCATCGGTGTCAACCGCACGGGTTCCGATCCGCAGTGTCGTTACACGGGTGATTCCGCAATCGTCGATTTCCGGGGCGACACGCTGTGTGAGGCAGACGATACCGAAGGGATCTTCGCGGCGTCGCTCGATCGGGACGCTCTGGAGCATTTCCGGGCAAAGTTCCCCGTCTGGCGTGATGCCGACGATTTCCGGCTTCTCTGATATGGCAGATTCTGTGCCGTTTGCCGAAAAATCGTTACTTTTGCACAATATTTCGCGGCGCTGCGCGATATGTTGACGCGATTAGTTGAGATGAAACAGGAGGAGACGATAGAGGTACTCGGTGCCCGGGTACACAATCTGAAAAACATAGACGTTACGATTCCGCGCCACAAGCTGGTGGTGATAACCGGTTTGTCGGGGTCGGGGAAGTCGTCGCTGGCCTTCGACACGATCTATGCCGAGGGGCAGCGGCGTTACATGGAGACGCTGTCGGCCTATGCCCGTCAGTTCGTCGGGACGATGGAGCGCCCCGACGTGGACAAGATCACGGGTCTGAGTCCGGTGGTGGCCATCGAACAGAAGACGACCAACAAGAATCCCCGTTCGACGGTGGGCACCGTCACCGAGATCAACGACTTCCTGCGGCTGCTCTATGCCCGGGCTTCGCGCGCCTACTCGCCGGCGACGGGCGAGGAGATGGTCCACTATACCGACGATCAGATTCTCGATCTGATCCTGCGCGACTATACGGGACGGAAAGTCGCGTTGATGGCTCCCGTGGTCAAGGGGCGCAAGGGACACTACCGGGAACTCTTCGAATCGCTCGTGAAGAAGGGGTATCTCTATGCCCGTATCGACGGGAAGATGTGCGAATTCTCGTCGGGGATGAAGCTCGACCGTTACAAGGTCCATACGATCGATCTGGTCATTGACCGGCTGCGTCCGAGTGCGGATTCGCGCGACCGTGTGATGACGTCGCTGCGCGAGGCGATGCGGCAGGGCAAGGGGACGATGGCGCTCTACGACTACGATACCGAGACGCTGCGTTACTATTCCCGTCATCTGATGTGTCCGACGACGGGTGTGGCGTTCGAGGATCCTGCGCCGTACACCTTTTCGTTCAATACGCCGAAGGGGGCCTGTCCGCACTGCAACGGTCTGGGTGTCGAGGCGGTGTTCGACCGGCGGAAAATCATCCCCGATGCGTCGAAATCGCTTCGGGCGGGCGGTATCGAACCCTTCGGTCCCTACCACAACAACATGTTGTTCGCCCTGCTGGAGATGCTGGGACGCCGTTACGACTTTACGCTCGACGATCCGATCGAGAGCATCTCGGAAGAGGGAATGAATGCCATCCTGTACGGCGATTCGGAGCCGTTGACGGTCGATCTCTCCGAATTCGCATCGTCGGGCGGCAAACGGCTGCTGTCGTGGGACGGCATGGCCGAGTGGATCGGCCGGACGTTCGACGAGGATTCGAAGCGCGGCGAGAAGTGGCGCGAGCAGTTTCTCATCTATAAACCCTGCAGCGTCTGCGGCGGTTCGCGGCTGAAGAGCGAGGCGTTGCAGTTCCGTATCGGCGGGAAGAACATCGCCGAGGTTTCGGCGATGCCGATCAGCGACTTCGCGGAGTGGATGGCCCATATCGAGGATTACTTTACCCCCAAGGAGCGCAAGATCGCGCAGGAGATCGTCAAGGAGATCCGCGAGCGGCTGCACTTTCTGATCGAGGTGGGGCTCGGCTATCTGACGTTGGGCCGGTCGTCGCGCTCGTTGTCGGGCGGCGAGTCGCAGCGCATCCGTCTGGCGACGCAGGTGGGTTCGAAGCTGGTCAATGTTCTCTATATTCTCGATGAACCCTCGATCGGCCTGCACCAGCGTGACAACCAACGGCTGATCCACAGCCTGCAGGAGCTGCGCGATGCCGGCAATTCGGTTATCGTCGTGGAGCACGACGAGGAGATGATGCGTTCGGCGGACTACATCGTCGATGTGGGACCCAAGGCGGGCCGCAAGGGGGGATATATCGTGGTGTCGGGCACCTTCGACGACATTCTGCATTCGGATTCCATCACGGCCGACTACCTGACCGGCCGCAAGCGGATCGAGATACCGTCGTCACTGCGGCCGGGCAACGGTGAGCACATCCTCCTGCGGGGGGCTTCGGGCAACAACCTCAAACATGTCGATGTCGATTTTCCGCTCGGAAAGCTGATCCTCGTGACGGGCGTGAGCGGTTCGGGGAAATCGACGCTTGTCAACGAGACGCTGCGGCCGATTCTGAGCCAGAAGCTCTACCGTTCGCTGGATCGTCCGCTGGACTATGATTCCATCGAGGGGATCGAACACATCGACAAGCTGGTCGTGGTCGATCAATCTCCCATCGGCCGCACGCCGCGCAGCAATCCCGCGACCTATTCGAATGTCTTTGCCGATATACGCAAGCTCTTCGAGATGACGCCCGATGCGCAGGTGCGCGGGTTCAAGGCGGGGCGGTTCTCGTTCAATGTCAAGGGCGGCCGTTGCGAGGAGTGTCGGGGCGCCGGCGTGCAGACCATCGAGATGAATTTCCTGCCCGACGTTTATGTAACCTGCAAGGCGTGCGGCGGCCACCGCTACAACCGCGAAACGCTGGAGGTGAAATACAAGGGGAAAAACATCGACGACGTGCTGAACATGACGGTCAACATGGCCGTAGAGTTCTTCGAGAGCATCCCGTCGATCTATCAGAAACTGCGGGCCATACAGGAGGTCGGACTGGGGTATCTGACCCTCGGTCAGCCGTGTACGACCTTGTCGGGCGGCGAGTCGCAGCGGATCAAACTGGCCGCCGAACTTTCGAAACGTGATACGGGCCGTACGCTCTACATTCTCGATGAGCCGACGACCGGACTCCATTTCGAGGATATCCGGCTGCTGATCGACGTGCTGAACAAACTTGTCGATCGCGGCAATACGGTCATCGTGATCGAGCACAATCTCGATGTGATCAAGGTCGCCGACCATATTATCGACATGGGGTCGGAAGGCGGTGCGGCAGGCGGGGAGATCGTTGCCGCAGGTACGCCGCACGAGGTGGCGGGGTCGTCACGCAGCTATACAGGAGCCTTTTTGCGCAAAATGGGCCTTTAAGCAGGGTGTGAATGATTTGTGGCAAGGAGTTTGCTTTTCATGAGGCAAATTCTTTTGCCTATGAAACGAATATTTGCATGGATTGCGGCGGCGGCAGTCGTCGTATCGGTTGCAGCCGTAACGGCTCAATCGCAATCGAAGTCGCAGCGCGCGCAGGCTCAGTCGCAGCGCACGGAACAACGCCAACAGCGTCACGAAGAGCGCGTGAAACAGCGTGCCGCGCGTCTGGCGGCATTCGAGAAGCACATGGATTCGCTGATCCTGTCGCGCAATTTCCAGTTCAATCCGTCGAGCATGCAGCAACAACCGGCCGGAGCTCTGCGCCAGCTGATGAACCCCAACTTTTCGGTAGGGGTGTGGGACGGAACGGTCGATGTCTGCCTGCCCTATATCAAGGGTTATGTGCCGCCCTATTACTACACGGTGCTGAACTATGTTCTGCCGTCGGTTGAGGGTTATCGTGCCGAGCAGACGTCGGAGGGGTGGATTGTCTCCTTCTCCACGACGCTCTTCTCGTCGAACGACTATACCTTTACGTTCGACATCTACACCTCGTCGGGAAGTGCGAATCTGACCATCACGTCGGTATGGTACAATCCAGTACAGTACACCGGTACCATCACGCAGGTTTATTAGAGAAGATCGGCTTTCGTCTTGAAGAGAACCGGTGCGGATATGCCGCACCGGTTGTTTTATGTCGGGAGGATCAGTCCGTTTTTCACGGGGATACTCCGCTCTCTTTTTCCAGCGGGAACTTCTCCTTCCCTGCACGGCATGCGGAGAGACGTGGAAATGCCGTCGGTGCGGGAGAACGAGAGGACGGAGGAAATAAAAAAGCCACTGATTACTCAGTGGCTTTTCAGGGAAGGTTGTCGGGATACCGAGATTCGAACTCGGGACCTCCAACTCCCGAAGCTGGCGCGCTAACCGGGCTGCGCTACATCCCGAAACATTGTGGAACGGAGATCGACTTGTGGCCGAACGGGAACTCCGCACCGTGTAAAGAACTTCCCTTTTTGAATCGTCGGGGTAACAAGATTCGAACTTGTGACCCCCTGCTCCCAAAGCAGGTGCGCTAACCGGACTGCGCTACACCCCGAGGTCGTTCGAAACCAATCTCCCAATCGATTTCGGTGTGCAAAGATACACGCTTTTTTCTTTATTGCAAACTTTTTCCGAAGAAAAATACCGCGGTCGGGAATGATCTTCCCACCTTGGCGGACCCGGACGGCAGGTCGTTTGCAATATCGGAACAACCTTTGTCCTCCGACGGATCCTCCTTCTCCGGAGTAGGGCCGCTTCCCGCTTGTCATACGGTTGTGGAGACTCCGGCACGAGCATCTGCTGCGGGCTTTTGAATTGATTGCGTAGCAACGACAGACCTATGCGGTGCGGAAAGATCTGATCGGGAAGAGGAAGCCGGAAGCCTTTTTCGGATTTGGGTCAGCGTTGGAACCGCATCGTCCGGCGCCGGATGAAGCTGACGAGTGGATCGGGCATGAAGAGAAACAGCGGGATGAAGAGCCTGTTCCACCAGTCGGGAACGATGCAGCGGCGTCCCCGCCGCAAGGCCCGCAATCCTCGACGGGCACAGCTGTCGGGTGAGATCAAGGCGCCGCAGCGCTGACCGATGCGCTGCCATTCGGGAGTCAGCCCGTAAAGATCGGTCGCCACGCCGGCAGGACACACGGCCGTGACGCGGACGCCCCGTTCCTTCATCTCTTTGGCGAAAGCCTTTGTGAAGCTGCGCACATAGGCTTTCGTGGCCGTATAGAGCGCCATGCCTGGAAAGGGCATCCAAACCGAATAGGAAGACATGTTGAGAATGTATCCGTGTCCGCGTTGCGCCATTTTTGCACCGAAGGTCCGGCAGTTTTTCGTCAGGGTCAGGTCGTGCAGCAGAATCATCCGTTCGATGCGCTCTACGGGCGTATCGACCATGTCGCAGTAGGAGAAGATCCCGGCGTTGTTGATCAGTACCTCCACCTCGACACCCAGACGCTCCACTGCAGCACACAGCTCTTCGGAGGCCGTTACATGCGCCAGATTCATCGGGATCGTATCGACGGCGGCGTGCATCTGCGACCGAAGCTCCCCGCACAACCGGTCAAGGGCCGGAGCGTCGTGATCGACCGCAATGATCCGATACCCCTTTTCAGCGAGCCGGCGGGCGAAACTGCGCCCGATGCCGTGTGCGGCGCCCGTTACGAGAGCCGTTCCGGCCGTATGTCGTTCCGTTTTCATCACAGAGGCGTTTTTTTGTTGTCAGGGCAGTTTGGCCAGCTCTTCGCGGATCTTGCGCGGCAGGTCGGGGCAGTGCTTGCAGCAGCGCATGTCGAGCGAGTACATGCGGGCGATGCAATAGTTGCGGTGGTTGCACTCGCTGCGGGTCGAGAGATCGCCGTTGCGCAGCTTGTTGACAAAGGCCGGATCATTGATCAGGGCGCGGGCCATCTGGACGAGTTCGAACCCGCTGTCGAGCACCCGTTCGATCCCTTTACGGCTGACGAGTCCTCCGACATAGACGAGCGGACCCTTGAGCGCCGCGCGGAATTTGCGGGCATTCTCCAGGAAATAACACTCCTCGAAGGGATATTGACGGATCATGAACCGGCCGAACAGCCGCACGAAGATCCGCAGCCACCACTCCATGTAGTAGCTCATCGTATAGAGTGGAATGATGCCGCGCATGACGGCCATCGGGGCCTTGCTGACGAATCCCGACGACAGGACGATGCCGTTGACGCCGTATGCTTCGATCTCGCGGGCGATCTCGATGCTTTCGGGGATTTCGATGCCGCCCCGGAATCCGTCCTCCATGTTGTGTTTGACCAGTACGGCCATACGGTCGCGTGCGGCGGCCTCCATGACGGCGTCCATACACATGCGCAGAAACCGCATGCGGTTCTGGAGCGAACCGCCGAATTCATCATGC
Organism: uncultured Alistipes sp.; assembly: GCA_944322375.1. Lineage (GTDB taxonomy): Bacteria > Bacteroidota > Bacteroidia > Bacteroidales > Rikenellaceae > Alistipes. Next base: position 13,480 of record CALUOX010000037.1, on the reverse strand, counting down.
CGGCGGTTGGTATAGGGTGACAGGAACTGCGAGATGAGGTATCCGTGACCGGCATGCACCTCCACGCAGTCGAATCCCGCCTCATGGGCCGTATGCACGGCCCGTCCGAAGTCTGCGGCCACCTGTCGGATCTCGTCGTGCCGCATGGCCCGCACGGGCGTATAGGCATAGAGGTTGAAGCCCGATGAGGCGCCGATTGGAATCTGTCCGGCGGTGGAGTAGTGGGTCATGTTTCCGCAGTGGCCGATCTGGATCGAGGCGGCAGCCCCTTCTCGATGGACGGCTTCGGTGATGTCGCGCAATCCGGGCACGATCTCCGGCCGCAGCCAGAGCTGCTTCTCGAACGACAGACCGCTGCGGCATACGGCGGCATAGGCCAGCGTGGTCATGCCGACACCGCCGCGCGCCACGCTGACGTGGTACTCCTTGAGCTGTTCCGTAGGGCCGTAGTGGGCGCCCATCGACTCGAAGGCGGCCGAACGGATCGTGCGGTTGCGCAGCGTTACGGGGCCAAGCTGATATGGGGTGAACAGCAACGATTCTTTTTTCTGCTCCATGATGCGTTTCAATAGATGAAGGGGATGATCCGTTTGCGGTGCAGCGAGGTGAACTCCTCGCCGAACTCCTGTTCGTAGCGCTTGTAGAGCGACGCGGCGCGCGGTGCCAGATTGGCGAAGGTCCAGAGTGCGAAGACCGCGCCGGCCCACGACCACGAAGCGATGGCGAAGCCGATCCATTCGAGCAGTTCGCCGAAGTAGTTGGCCGAAGAGACATAACGGAACATGCCTCCGCGGGGAATATAGTGACGTGTGTCGCCCGGTTTGCGCAGGTGGCGGATGATGCGGTCGGAGTGGAGGTTGATGGCCATGCCGGCGATAAAGATTGCGACGCCGATGTAGAGGCAGGGACGGGAGAACCATCCGTCGTAATAGCCTTCGGGTGCGACGTGGAAGATCCATCCGCCCTGCATCAGGGCGTTGAGCACGTTGAAGAAGGCTCCCATAAGGATGATCCCCAGCGGCATCTTCGAACGTCCGCGCAGCAGTAGCGGGAAGATGAAGGCCCGTTGCAGGTAGTGGCATTCGAAAAGCGCGAAGAGCACGAGCGGCGCGGCCTCGAACGCGCGTTCGGATGCGAGCCACAGGATCATCATGACAATGAATACGGGGGCCTCCATGGCCATCCATCCGATGCGGTTGGGAACGGCCGGCCCGAATTTCGGATTGAAGAGGTATCCGTATCCGGCCTCGACATAGTGCAGGGCGATGAAGACGACGACGGCGAGAGCGGTCATCGTCCAGAGAAAGATCGTGAAGGCGTGTTCCATCATGGCGGTGTGTGAAAGTTGCGGGCAGGGACAAATGCCGGTTTCATCATGCCGGGTAGATCATATCGGGATGATAACGATGCCGGCTCTCTGTCGTGACCGCGAAATCTCTAACGAAGTCAAAGATACGAATTTTGCGTGAAATGGCGCATCGTGCGGAGGCAAAAAGGGGACTGATGGCATAATTTGTGGAATTATGAGGAAGAATCAAACACAATAAAAACCGTTATGAACATGAAAAACGAGACAAGAGCGAATGCGACGACAACGGTCTTCGGTTCGGAGAAGATGTTGACGCCGGCACCAACGCAGACGATTCCGCAGCACAAGACGACACCCGAGATTGCCTACCAAATGGTCAAGGACGAGACGTATCCGCAGACGCAGCCCCGGTTGAATCTGGCGACGTTCGTCACCACCTATATGGATGAGTACGCGACGCGGCTGATGAACGAAGCGATCGACGTGAACTACATCGACGAGACGGAGTATCCGCGTGTGGCGGTGATGTGCGGCCGCTGCATCAACATCCTGGCCAATCTGTGGCATACGCCCGAGAAGGCGGAGTGGAAGGCCGGAGCGGTAGGTATCGGCTCCTCCGAGGCCTGCATGCTGGGCGGTGTCGCCGCCTGGCTGCGGTGGCGCGCGAAGCGCAAGGCGGCGGGCAAGCCCTACGACAAACCCAATCTGGTGATGAGCTCGGCCTTCCAGATCGTCTGGGAGAAGTTCTGCCAGTTGTGGCAGATCGAGATGCGGACGGTGCCGATCTCGCTCAAGAACCAGACGCTTGACGCGGAAGCGGCGATCAAGTTGTGCGACGAGAATACGATCTGCGTGGTTCCGATCGTCGGGGTAACGTGGACGGGCCTGAACGATGACGTGGAGGCCCTTGATCGGGCCATCGATGCCTTCAACAAAAAGACGGGCTACGACATTCCGATCCATGTCGATGCGGCGTCGGGCGGCTTCATCCTGCCGTTCCTGCAGCCCGAGGTGAAGTGGGATTTCCGTCTGAAGTGGGTATGGTCGATCTCGACGTCGGGTCACAAATACGGTCTGGTCTATCCCGGACTGGGCTGGGTGGTATGGAGTGACAAGAGCTGCCTGCCGGGTGAGATGTCGTTCAGCGTGAACTATCTTGGTGCGAGCATCACGCAGGTGGGCTTGAACTTCTCGCGTCCTGCGGCGCAGATTCTGGGCCAGTACTACAACTTCATCCGGCTGGGATTCGACGGTTACCGGGAGGTGCAGCAGAACTCGATGGATGTCGCCTGCTACTGCCACGAGCAGATCGGCCGGATGAAGTGCTTCCGCAACTACGCGGAGGAGATGCAGAATCCGCTGTTCATCTGGTACATGGATCCCGAATACGACAAGACGGCCAAGTGGACGCTTTACGATTTGCAGGCCGTCCTGCAGCAGAGCGGCTGGATGGTCCCGGCCTATACGATGCCGAAGGATATCGAGAAGATGGTCGTGATGCGTATCGTTGTCCGGCAGGGCATGTCGCGCGACATGGCCGACATGTTGTTGAACGACATCCAGAACGCCGTGGCCGGATTCGAGAAGTTGAAATATCCGACCCAGTCGCGCCTCGATTACGAAGCGCAGATCAAGCAGAAGGGGCGCGTCTATACGCATTGACGCACCTGCATGTGCGGACCGCGGGTCTTGTTCGGACCGGATACCCGATTGTTCGGATATCCGGTTTTTGTTTCAGGATCCCGTCTTGATGCCCCACCCCTCCTTTTTGTTTTGTCGGTCATGTGCTTACGGTCTGTTTCTTCTGCTCAGACCTCTTTCTCCCTGTTGTCGGGCATGTCTGCTTCCGGCTCTTGCAATCGCATTTCCCGTTTGTCATGGCCAGCGTTTCTGCATTCTTCCACCGGCTGTCTGTTCTGCGTTTTTTTGCTGCATGGAGCCTTTGTCGAGCGTTTTTCGCGGAACGGCAATCTCTCCTGAATTGGAAAATTTCCCGCTTTTTCGTATCTTTCGGAGACGCATGGTAAAATGTGTGCGCATAAACCGTATGATCGTATGAAAAAGATCGTCGTCTTTACCGGTGCCGGAGTGAGTGCCGACAGCGGTCTCTCCACCTTCCGCGATGCCGACGGACTGTGGGCAAATTATCGGATCGAAGATGTCTGTACGCCCGAAGCGCTGGCCCGCAACCGGCCTTTGGTCATTGAATTCTACAACATGCGGCGCCGTGAGACAATGAACGCGCGCCCCAATGCCGCACATGAAGCAATCGCACGTCTGGAACGCTGTTTCGACGTGGAGGTGGTGACGCAGAATGTCGATGACCTGCACGAACGGGCCGGTTCGAGTCATGTGACCCACCTGCACGGCGAACTGATGAAGCTCCGTTCGACACGCAATCCCGATCTGATTGTTCCGATCAAGGGTTGGGAGCAGCCGTTGAATGCCGTTGGGCCGGACGGTGCGTTGTTGCGTCCGCATATCGTCTTTTTCGGCGAGCCCGTACCGGAATTCGACCGCGCGGCGAGGATTGCCGCTACGGCCGATATGTTGATCGTCGTAGGCACGTCGTTGGCGGTCTATCCTGCGGCGTCGCTGGTACGTTATGTCCGTCCCGACGTGCCGGTCTACCTGGTCGATCCCGCTGCGCCCCGCATCGATTCCGTGCGCAACCCGGTCACCTACATCCGGGAACGTGCCGCAGTTGGTGTTCCGGAACTCGTCGATCGGCTGTGCCGCGAGTGTGGCCCCTCCGAGGCGTAATCATCGTGGTTGTCCGATCCGGCTTCGGCTGTTCTTTGCTTCGGTCCTCCTTTGCTTCGGCCCTTCTTTGCTTCGGCCGCTCTTTGCTGTGGTTATCGGAACTGTGGAGCCGGGCATCCGGGAAACGCGGATCCGTATCGATGACCGGATATCCGTAGAGGCGTTTCCGGCCGGTCAGCCTGTGCCGCGACCAGAACGGCTGTTTGCGGCAGATGACATTGGCGGGCTGTGATGAAGGTTGCAGTCGTTCGGAAAAACGGACAAATAAAAAAGAGACGGATCGAAATCCGTCTCTTTTTTGCAGTCGTATCGAACGGAGCCTTTATCCGAGGAAGGAGAGGAGAATACCGGCGGCAACAGCCGAACCTACGACGCCGGCCACATTGGGCCCCATTGCGTGCATAAGCAGGTAATTGCCGGGGTTTTCGCGCTGTCCCTCGATCTGCGATACGCGGGCGGCCATCGGAACGGCCGATACGCCGGCGGATCCGATCAACGGATTGATCTTGTTCTCCTCCTTGCTGAAGAGGTTCATGAACTTTGCAAGCAGTACGCCGCCGGCCGTGCCGAGTCCGAATGCGATTACGCCCAGAACCAGAATGCCGAGCGTCCGGAAATTGAGGAATGCTTCGGCCGTAGCGGTTGCACCGACGGTCAGACCGAGGAAGATGACGACGATGTTCATCAGTTCGTTCTGGACGGTCTTGCTCAGACGGTCCACCACGCCGCACTCCTTCATCAGGTTGCCCAGCATGAGGCAGCCGACCAGCGGTGTGGCGCTCGGCAGGAGCAGGGCGATGACGACCGTAATGATGAGCGGGAAGAGGATTCGTTCGAGTTTCGATACGGGGCGCAGCGTCCGCATACGGATGGCACGCTCTTTCCTGGTCGTCAGCGCCCGCATGATGGGCGGCTGGATTACCGGAACGAGAGCCATGTATGAGTAGGCCGCAACGGCGATCGGGCCGAGCAGTTCGGGCGAAAGTATCGACGTGAGGTAGATGGCCGTCGGACCGTCTGCACCGCCGATGATACCGATCGAAGCGGCCTGTTCGGGGGTGAACCCTATGGCATAGGCGCCGAGGAATGTCACGAAGATGCCGATCTGTGCGGCCGCACCGAGCAGAAAGCTCTTGGGGTTGGCGATCAGCGGGCCGAAATCGGTCATGGCACCCACGCCGAGGAAGATCAGACAGGGATAGATGCCGAGTTTCACGCCTAGATAGAGATAGTCGAGCAAACCGGCCTTTGCGACGAAGATATCCCAATGGACATGGCCTCCGGCAAAGAGTTCGGTGTGGTAGAGGTTGGCGCCGGGCAGATTCGTCAGCAACATGCCGAACGCGATGGTAAGCAGCAGCAGCGGCTCGAACTTGTGCCGGATCGCCAGATAGAGCAGCAGAAAGGCGACACCGATCATCACGATGTTCCCCCAGCCCATTGCGGCGAAAAATCCCGCGATGCCTGTGGAGTCGGCGAATTTCAGCAGGCTCTCCCCTACGAAGTTGGAATTAGAGGTCAACGACGTCCACATAGCGTTATTCGATAATGATTAGGTTGTCGCCTTCCATGACCGTAGCGCCCTGCTGGACGAGGATCTCCTTGACTACGCCGCCGCGATCGGCATCGATGTTGTTTTCCATCTTCATGGCTTCGAGAATCAGCAGGGTCTGTCCGGTCGAAACCTGATCGCCGACCTTGACATTGATATTGAGGACGGTTCCGGGCAGCGGGCACTTGACCGTATAGCCGGTCGAAGGTGCTACGGCGCCGATACGGGGCGACGGTGCAGCCGTGGCGGGCGTAATCATGGCGCTGTTTGCTGCGGGATGTGCCGGTGCTACGTGCGGTTTGGTCGTCACGGCGCTCTTGGCACCGACGATCTCCACTTCGTAGGCCGTACCGTTGACTTTTACATGTGCGACGGTCGATGCATCGTTCACGTCATCGATCTGCACGTCGTAATTATGACCGTTGATTTTCAGTGAATAATCTTTCATTGTCGTTCAATCTATTTTCTGAATGGCATCTGGGTTAAACCGTGAATTTTGGAGCTCCAGGGCGAATAGGCGCGCTTGATGCTCAGAATGGTCAGCACTTCCGACTCACGGTCGTGCAAATCGCTTTTGTAGAGCTTGAGCGCCGTCGTGATTGCGGCGATCTCCTCTTCGTGGAGCTGTCCCTGCGTAGCGGGTTTGTCGGCATGCGCGGCTGCCTGACGGTGTACGAAGATGTTGCCGAAGAACTTCATGATCCACACCAGCAGTACCAGCACGACGAATACCAGACAGATGCTGATAAGCGCCACCCACAGCATTTCCGACCAGCTCCAATCCATAACCGTTAACATTTTCATGGTTTGCGAAGTTCGTTAGAGCGGAATGTTCGAATGTTTCTTGGGCGGGTTCTGCAGACGTTTGGTAGCCAGCGACTGCAGGGCGCGGATGATGCGGAAACGCGTGTTGCGCGGTTCGATCACATCGTCGATGTAGCCGTAGCGTGCAGCGTTGTAGGGATTCGAGAATTTGTCGTTGTACTCCTTCTCCTTCTCGGCAACGAATTTGGCACGCTCTTCGGGGTTCTCGAATGCGGCAAGCTCCTTGGCGTGCAATACGCCGACGGCACCGCTGGCACCCATGACTGCGATCTCGGCCGTAGGCCATGCATAGTTGATGTCGCCGCGGATATGTTTCGACGACATGACGATGTAGGCGCCGCCGTAAGCCTTGCGCAGCGTGATGGTGATCTTGGGCACGGTGGCTTCGCAATATGCGAAGAGCAGTTTTGCACCGTGCGTGATGACGCCGCCGTATTCCTGGGTTGTACCCGGAAGGAATCCCGGTACATCGACAAGCGTGACGAGCGGAATATTGAACGCATCGCAGAAGCGGACGAAACGGGCGGCCGTGCGGCTTGCGTTGATGTCCAGCACACCGGCCATGAACTTCGGCTGGTTGGCGATGATACCCACCGACTGTCCGTTGAAGCGGGCGAAGCAGGTAATGATGTTCTTTGCGAAGCCGGCAGCCGATTCGAGGTATTCGCCGTTATCGACGATTGCCTTGATCACCTCGGCCATGTCGTAAGCCTTGTTGGCATTGTCGGGGATAATTTCGTTGAGCGAATCCTCCAGACGGTCGATGCGGTCGGTGCAGACGGTCAACGGAGTATCCTCCATGTTGTTCTGCGGCATGTAGGAGAGCAGCTTCTTGATGAGTTCGATACCCTCTTCCTCCGTATCGACGGCGAATTGGGCGACACCGGACTTCGTCGTGTGCATCATGGCCCCGCCCAGCTGCTCCTGCGTAACGTCCTCGCCCGTAACGGTCTTGACGACCTTCGGGCCTGTAAGGAACATGTTCGAGGTCTCCTTCTTCATGATGATGAAGTCGGTAAGGGCGGGCGAATAGACCGCACCGCCGGCGCAGGGACCGAAGATGGCCGAGATCTGGGGAATGACGCCCGAAGCCATCACGTTGCGCTGGAAGATATTGGCGTATCCGGCCAATGCGTTGATACCCTCCTGGATACGGGCGCCGCCGGAGTCGTTCAGACCGATGCAGGGAGCGCCGTTACGCATGGCCATGTCCATGACCTTGCAGATCTTCTCCGACATGGAGAGGGAGAGCGATCCTGCCGTCACGGTGAAGTCCTGCGCGAAGACATAGACCAGACGTCCGCCGATGGTACCGTAGCCCGTTACGACGCCGTCACCGAAAGCGTGGCTTTTCTCCATGCCGAAGTCGTAGCAGCGGTGCGTCACGAACATGTCGAACTCTTCGAACGAACCTTCGTCCAGCAACAGGCGGATACGTTCGCGAGCCGTGTATTTTCCTTTTGCATGTTGTGCGTCGATACGTTTCTGACCGCCGCCCAAACGAGCCTGCTCACGGTTCTCGATAAGCTGGTTTATCTTTTTCTGAATTTCACTCATGGTTGTTTTGCCTTAGGATTATTTGTTCTTGTCTTCGCAGAGTTCGGTCAGGATGCCTTGCGTCGATTTGGGGTGCAGGAAAGCGATCGTCATGCCTTCGGCGCCCTTGCGGGGGGTCTTGTCGATCAGGCGGATACCTTTGGCTTCGGCATCGGCAAGCTGCTCTTCGATGTTTTTGACGGCGAGTGCCATGTGATGGATGCCGATACCGCGCTTTTCGATGAAGCCGGCGATCGTGGAGTCTTCGGATGTCGGTTCAAGCAGTTCGATTTTGGTTTGACCGAGTTTGAAGAAAGCCGTGCGGACCTTCTGATCGGGCACTTCTTCGATAGCATAACATTTCAGACCCAATACGTTTTCCCAGTAGGGAATCGCTTCATCGAGGCTTTTAACAGCAATGCCAAGATGCTCAATGTGAGATACTTCCATGATAATTTACTTTTATTGTAGGTTAATGAATATCAAAAAAGTTCGGCTGGCCGTTATGGCGCACACAAAAGTAGTTCTAATATTTTAAAAAACATAATTATTTTTTGGAATTCTCGGCGGAAAAATGTGTTGGAAACGGCATTGTCGGAGAACTTGACGGCTTTTTCGGTGTTTCGGAACATTGCGGAGGAAGCACTCCTCGGTCCGGCTCAGGAGGCCGTTCCGGAGCTCCGGGAGATGAAAAGCGGAGAAAAATTAGCACGGATGGCAAAAAAGCGTTATCTTCGCTCCAAAACAGCGGAGCCATGAAACGGATTTTGATCGTACTGTTTGCTGTCGTGTGGACAATGGCGGCCATGGGGCAGAATGTCGCGTTGGGAGAGCGTACGCCTGAACTGCGGATCAGATCATGGATGGATGACCGGGCGGCAAAACCGGGTCGCACGACCCTGTTGGTCTTTTTCCATTCGGCCAGTCGTCCGTCGGTGGAGTCGTTGGCCCATGTTCAGAAACTGGGGGCCAAATTCGGAGACCGACTCAATGTCGTTATTCTGAGCCGGGAAGACGGATCGGCCGTTCGGGCGATCGTGGCACCCTATGCGAAAGGCAACCTTACGGTTGCATTTGATGACGAGGGACGCAGTTTCGAGGCTTATAATGTTCAGTATCTCCCGTTCGGGGTGCTTGTAACATCCAAGGGACGGGCGTTGTGGATGGGTAATCCGCGCCAGTTGACCGAAGAGACAATTGAGTCGAATCTGTAACGATTGACGTCGGTCCTGGTCTTGGTCTTGGACCGGGCCGGGCCGGGCCTGGGTTTGTACTGTTTGTACCGTTTGTATCGACGAAAAGAGGAAGCGTGTCGGGAGGCAGCAGACGACACTTTCTGAATCGACACCGGGCATTGAACTTCGCTCGACACGACGGCAGCCCTGTTGTGACCGAACGGACTGTCGGGCGGATCTGCCGAATGAAAGAATGAAAGAGAGTGTGTCGGTCGCAGCCGCTGGAGCGCTCCGGTTCCCGACAGTCGGCGATTGAACCGTGAGGCGCGATTTTCAGCTGTTTCCGTGCGGTTGCATACCGATAATGGGGTGTTGGTTTCATACCATATTCTATTTTCGGGCCGGAGTTCTGTCGGAGAATATCCCGACTGAATGGGCCGGGAGGGAAAGAGACGGATTCCGGACGGATGCGCTGCACAGAGGAAATTTGTCAAACGAACTGTTGATTTGTCATGGAACGGCCATGTCGGAGCGAAAAAACGTGGCCTGAATAATTGAGTTGGACAGATAGCAGATAGCTGTCTGAAGATGAATAATTAACTTATTATTAATAAAACATGTAACCATCCGGATCTCGGCATTCAAGCATAAAAGCATGAAGGATGCTTCATGCTTCGGACGAGAATCCGGGCAGAGAAAAAATCGGAAAATCAAGAGTCGGCAATCAAGGATATCCGGGACGCTTCAGATCAAATCGGATCGGGGTATCATGTCGGGTAACGATCAACTGATCCAGTGATTCTGTCGGATCGTGTAACGTACAACCCGTCGGATCATGCGCGCTGTAATTTTATCGTGTCGCATTGAATGGGGGGGCATTCTGCGAGATGCCGTACCTGTTAACTGTTAAACGAAATTCAACATGGGCTTTACAAAGATAGATCATTACGAAAAGGAGTACGCGGATTCACATCACGACTCGGCCCTTTCGGTGACGGAGGGTGTGTCCGACCAACCGGTCGTCAATCCGCATTTCGTGCGCAAGAAGAAGCGGGTCCTTACGACGGACGAGTATGTGAAGGGTATTTTTGCCGGCGATATTACGACCCTGTCCCAGGCCATTACGCTTATCGAAAGCAGCAATCCGGATCATTATGCGCAGGCGCAGGAGATTATCGAACGCTGCCTGCCCCATGCGGGACATTCGGTGCGGATCGGTATCACGGGCGTCCCAGGGGCTGGCAAATCGACCTTCATAGAGGCGATCGGCAATATGGTGACGTCGCTGCGTCACAAACTGGCGGTATTGGCTATCGACCCGAGTTCGGAGCGCAGCGGCGGTTCGATTCTGGGCGACAAGACCCGTATGGAGAGTATTTCGACCAATCCCGATGTCTTTATCCGGCCTTCACCGTCGGCGGGATCGCTCGGCGGTGTCGCCCGCAAGACACGTGAAACGATCGTGTTGTGTGAAGCCGCGGGATTCGATGTGGTATTCATCGAGACGGTCGGCGTGGGGCAGTCCGAGACGGCAGTCCATTCGATGGTCGATCTCTTCATGCTGCTGCAGATTTCGGGTGCCGGTGATGAATTGCAGGGCATCAAGCGCGGTATTATGGAGATGGCCGATCTGATGGTCATCACGAAGGCCGACGGCGAGAACATTCACAAGGCCGAACTGGCGAGGACGCAGTTTCAGAGTGCGCTGCGGCTCTTCCCGGTACCGGAATCGGAGTGGCGCCCCAAGGTCTATACCTGTTCGTCGGTGTCGGGGGCGGGGCTCGAGGAGGTTTGGAAAGGGGTCGAGGAGTTCCTTGACCACACGCAGGCCAACGGATACTTTCAGCATAACCGCAACCGGCAGAACAAGTATTGGATGTATGAGACGATCAACGAGACGCTGAAGAACAGTTTCTATCAGGACCCGCGCGTCGAGAGTGCCATAGCCGAATATGAGCGGCTGGTGCTGGACGACAAGCTGAGTTCGTTCATTGCGGCCAAACGGCTGCTGGATCTCTATTTCGCCGACGTCTCGAAATAACGCGGACCGAGCGACGGAAAATCGACCGTTCGTCCCATTTTACGGGACGGACGGATCGGTTTTTTTGTTTGACGGCGGTTATTTTATGCCGAGTGTTGCTGTTTCCGAAAATTATACGTATCTTTGCGCACCCGTAAAAGCGGGAATTGGATTACATTCACACAAGTATTAACTAAACGTAACAAGCAAAGTGGATTCATTGAGTTACAAAACCATCTCGGCGAATGCATCTACGGTCACCAAGGAATGGGTGTTGATAGATGCAACGAACGAGGTGTTGGGACGTCTTGCTTCGCAGGTGGCCAAAATCCTTCGCGGCAAGAACAAGCCCTGCTACACACCCCATGCTGATTGCGGTGACTACGTCATTGTGATCAATGCGGACAAGGTGAAGCTCACGGGCGACAAGTTGACCGACAAGGTCTATGTACGACACACGGGTTATCCCGGCGGACAGCGTTTCGCAACGGCCGGCGATTACCTGAAGAAGAAACCCGTATTCGTCATCGAGGAGGCCGTACGCGGCATGCTCCCGAAGACACGTCTGGGTGAAGCGATCTTCAAGAATCTGAAGGTCTATGCAGGTGCGGAGCATCCGCATGCGGCACAGAACCCGAAGGAAATCAAGTTGAACGAGATTAAGTAAGGAAGTTATGGAAATTGTAAATACCGTAGGCCGTCGCAAGGCCGCCGTTGCGCGCGTGTTCGTAAAGCCGGGCAATGGACAGATTACAATCAACCACAAGGCTCTTGAGGCCTACTTCCCGCTCGATATTCTGCAGTTCCAGGTAAAGCAGCCGCTGTTGGCTACGAATACCGCCGAGAACTACGATATCGTCATCAATCTGGATGGCGGCGGTATCAAGGGACAGGCCGAAGCTGCACGTTTGGGTATCGCACGGGCATTGTGCGAGATCGACGCCGAGATGCGTCCGGTACTGAAGAAGGCCGGATTCCTGACGCGTGATCCGCGCGAAGTTGAGCGTAAGAAGCCGGGTCAGCCGGGCGCACGTCGCAAGTTCCAGTTCAGCAAACGTTAGTATTTGCCGAAGGAACCGGATCGTCATGCACGACGCGGGTTTGAAATCGGGAAGATTCATACGCATGCGAATATGGCTACTTGCTGATTGCCCCGTCGCGGAAAAATTGTCCGGATTGGCGCAGGCCACTACCGGATGGTTGACAGAAAGAGAATTACAATAAAAAAAGAAAAAAAATGTCACGTATAGATTTTAATACATTGCTGGAGGCCGGTGCACACTTCGGTCACCTGAAGCGCAAGTGGAACCCCAAAATGGCTCCCTACATCTTCATGGAGAAGAACGGCATCCACATCATCGACCTGCACAAGACGGTGCTGAAGATCGATGAGGCCGCAGCAGCGATCAAGCAGATTGCCAAGAGCGGACGCCGCGTGTTGTTCGTGGCCACGAAGAAACAGGCCAAGGATCTTGTAGCCGAGAAGGTAGCGGCCATCGGCATGCCTTACGTTACGGAGCGTTGGGCAGGCGGTATGCTTACGAATTTCCCGACGATACGTAAAGCCGTGAAGAAGATGGCGACCATCGACAAGATGACCGCCGACGGCACATTCGACAATTTCTCGAAGCGTGAGAAGCTTCAGATCGAGCGTCAGCGTGCGAAACTGGAGAAGAACCTCGGTTCGATAGCGGATCTTACACGTCTTCCGGCGGCCCTGTTCGTCGTTGACGTGATGAAGGAGGCCAATGCCGTCAAGGAGGCCAAGCGATTGAATATCCCCGTATTTGCAATAGTAGATACTTGTTGTGATCCAACCGACATCGATTACGTTATTCCTGCAAATGACGATGCATCGAATTCAATCGCGGTTATTCTTGATGTCATGTGTTCGGCGATTGCCGAGGGTCTTGAGGAGCGCCGTCTCGAGAAGGAGAAGGAGGCTCAGGAGAATGCGGCTTCGGAGGCCGAGGGAGCTCCCAAAAAGGAGGGCAAGCCCCGGATCAAGAAGGCCGTGAAGGCCAACATCGACGCCGAAGAGGCAGCCGTAGCGGACGTTGTAGCTGCTACGCAGGGTGCGGAAGCTCCCGCAGCAGAGACGGCAGCTCCTGCAGCAGCGGAGACGGCCGAATAAAAAGCGACGAGAAAACAACAACAATTAAAAAGGAGAACAATTATGGAAATCAAAGCTGCCGATGTGATGAAGCTCCGCAAGATGACCGGTGCCGGCATGATGGACTGCAAGAAGGCCCTCATGGAGGCTGAAGGAGATTTTGCACGTGCTCAGGACATCATTCGCG
>CALUOX010000036.1 GCA_944322375.1 uncultured Alistipes sp. | reverse complement strand
GAAATGGAGGACTTCCGGCGTGACCGTCATGCCGAAATGGCTGGCCGCGATGCCGATGAAGAGAATCCATGTCGTGCCCAGCGATACGCCGCAGATCTTGATCTTGCCCAGCAGAATCCCGACGGTGATAACCAGCGCCAGCACGAAAATACCGTGTGCCAGCGAATCGCCGAAAAAGAGACTGTACAACCAGTTCATATTGTGTGATGAGTTTGTTTGCGAATCCGGTAAATTCTTCTTTTTCTCGGATGACAACTTCGCACGAAACGGAAGTCCGGGCCTCTTCTTGTTCGCTTATGTGAAAACGAAGGGAAAATCCCGGCCGTTTGTTGCCCGCCGGCTCTCCATACGGACTTGCCGTGTGAACTCCCCTGCTTGCCGTGTGGTGATCGGCGGGTTGAAGAATCGTTCGGAAGGTCGTGTTTGCCGGCGGTTGGCCGGGAGGTTGAAGCTCCCGTTTCGGCGAATTTTCGACAAAGGTAATACTTTATCAATTATTTTAGAAATTAATAGCAGGATTTTTCCAGCAGCGGGACGAGCAGTGCCGTAATAATTCCCATCAGCGCCATGGCAAGACCGCTGAAAGCGCCCTCGACGGCACCCATCTCGACAGCCCGGGCCGTGCCGATTCCGTGCGCGGCCGAACCGAGTGCCAGACCGCGGGCCATCAGGTTGCGGATGCCGCACTTGCGCAGCAGACGCGGTCCGACGATGCTGCCGAAGATTCCCACCAGAAAAACTACGACCGACGTAATGGTTGTGATGCCGCCGAGCGGTTCGCTGATGGCGATGGCGATGGGCACGGTGACCGATTTGGGTGCCAGCGAATTGAGCAGTACGTGATCGGCGCCCATTGCGCGGGCGATGTAAACTACGCTCAGGATCCCGACGAGGCTGCCGACGACAACCGATACGAGGATTGGCAATGCCTCGCTGCGCAGCCGTTCATACTGCTCGTAGAGCAGGTAGCCCAGCGCCACGACCGACATGCCCAGCAGAAAGTCGAGAATGCGGGTGGCTTCGCGGTAATGGGTGTAGTCGATGCCGAAGATTTTCAGAAACACGATCAACGCCACAAAGGCCAGCAGCGTGGGGTGAAGCACTGCCAGATGAAGCCGTCGGTAGAGTGCTACGCCGCCACAATAGAGTCCGATGGTCAGCGTGAGCAGAAACATGTCGGACTGCAGGAGATTCGAGATCATTGTTTGTGCAGCAGTTTTTGAAAGATTCCGCCCGTGCTCAGCAATACGAGCAGTGTGCTGACGACGCTGGCGATGAGTATTGCCCAGAAATGTTGCGCAATGAGGTCGTAGGAGACCATCAGTCCGACACCGAAGGGGACGAAAAAGAGCCCCATCGACCCCAAAAGAAAACGTGCGGCGGGTCGCACGCGGTGTGCCTTGACGATCCCGGCGCGCAAGGCGCAGAAAAGAAGAATCATCCCCAGAACGTTTCCCGAGATGTAGTTTCCTGTCAGATAAGAGATTGTGTTTCCTATTGTCCAGAACAGCAAGATATGGAAAAATCCCAACATGGCCGCAAAGATAGGGCTTTGTCGGCGAAAATGTTTCCGTAAAAGGAAAAATAATCGGAACGATCGTGCGGCTTTTTCTTTTCTTTTACTACCTTTGCACTGTTAATGATTTCACACTGATGCTTATGGGAAAAGGAGTAACTATCGAGCGTTCACACCGTTTGGACGGAATCGGCGAGTACTATTTTTCGCGCCGTCTGCGCGAGATCGCCGAAACGGAAGCGGCTACCGGCCGTCAGATCATCAAGTTGGCTATGGGAAGCCCCGACCTGCCCCCCGCTCAAGTTGTTATCGACACTTTGGCTCGCGAGGCACAACGGCCCGACGTGCATAAATACATGTCCTACCAGGGCGAACCCATCCTGCGCAAGGCTTTCGCCGACTGGTACAAGCGATACTACAATGTGGATATCGATTGGAAAACGGAGGTCTATCCGCTTATCGGCTCGAAAGAGGGCCTGATGCACATCAGCATGACCTTCCTCAATCCGGGCGACAAGGTCCTTGTTCCCAATCCGGGTTATCCGACCTACAGTGCTTCGGTGAAACTCGCCGGCGGCGTGATGGTTCCTTATGCACTCAACAAGGAGACGGGTTTCCTGCCCGATTTCGACGCCATCGAAAAGGCCGGTCTGGAGGGCGTGAAGATGATGCTCGTCAACTACCCCAACATGCCGACGGGACAGACGCCGACGATGGAACTGTTCGAGAAGATCGTGGCGTCCGGCGCAAAACACAACATCCTGATCGTGCATGACAATCCCTACAGTTTCGTGCGCAACAAGAACCGTCTGAGCATCTTCGAGGTGCCGGGCGCCAAAGAGGTCGCTCTGGAGCTCAACTCCCTGTCGAAGGGCCATTCGATGGCCGGTTGGCGTGTCGGCGTGCTGATCGGAAAACAGGAGTGGATCAACGATGTGCTGACCTTCCGCAGCAACATGGATTCCGGTATGTTCTACCCCATTCAGGCGGCCGCCGCTACGGCCTTGTCGCTGGGTGAGGAGTGGTTCACGCAGCTCAACGAGATCTATTACGCTCGTGAAAAACAGGCTTACGAACTGCTCGATGCGCTGGGCTGCACCTATCGCAAAGGCCAGGCCGGACTGTTCGTTTGGGCGGAACTGCCTGAAGACTACGAAGGCGATTCGTTCCAGTTCTCGGACGAGGTGATGGAGAAATGCGACGTCTTCCTTACGCCGGGCGCCATCTTCGGCAGCGAAGGGAGACGCTATATCCGTATTACGCTCTGCTGTCCGGCCGAACTGCTCGAAAAGGCCGCGAATGCAGTCAAGGAGCGCTTCCATAAGTAAAAGACGACTTTCGGGTTGTTTGTCGAACGGGTACATGGAGGTGTACCCGTTTTTTTATGATTTTTTTTGTAACTTTCAGCAGGCCGTTGCATCTAAATCGGTGAACCGAGCGTGAGAATGGGTATTCCGACCGACGATATGGAGATTGTGCAGCGCGTGCTGGAGGGCGACACGGAGGCATTCGGAACGTTGGTACAACGTTATTCCGGAAAGGTCTATGGTTTGGCCGTCGGAATGCTGCACGATGCGGAGCGCGCGGAGGACGTCACGCAGGAGACCTTCCTGCGGGCTTACGAACACCTCGATTCGTTTCGGGGTGCAAGCGCCTTTACGACGTGGCTCTACCGTATCGCCTACAATAGGGCGGCGGAACACTGCCGGCGGCAGCGGCCGTTCGGACGTCTTGACGAACGTTGCCGGACAGTTGCCGAAGAACCGGCAGCGGCGGAGCGTTATGATGCGGAAACTGTCGTGCGCATGCGGCGTGCACTGTCGCGCCTGTCGTCCGACGACCGGGCGCTGGTAACGCTTTTTTACGAGGAAGAGTGCACGGTGTCTGAAATCGCGCAGATGATGAACCTTTCGCAGGCCAACGTCAAGGTGCGGCTGCACCGCATACGGGGACGCCTGCGGCAATATATGGAGGAGTGAATGATGAACGATGAACGGATGAATGACGAACGGCTGGCGGCGTTGATTCGCGCTGTCGCACCCCGTAAGGAGGCGCCTGTCGGTCTCGATACGCGGATCATGGCGCAGATTCGGTTGCATGAACGCCGTCGTCGCGAACGCCGGGCCGTCATGGCGATGGCCGGCTATTGCATGGCTGCCGTTGCTGCGGTGCTTGTCGTGATGTGCGCCTGTCTGCAGTCGGTCGATTCGCCGGAGGGAATGTGGCGGCTCCTTGCTCTTCTGGCTGGTATCATCGTGGCGATGGTAATTGCCTGCGGTGACCGCGCAACGGAAATTCTGCGCCGGCTGTAACCTTTTACAGCTAAAGCAGTCTAACAGATAAACAATAATATTAATCTGTAAAAAAGAATATTATGAGTGCATGGAGTGGAATAAGCGAAGTGCTTGAGCAAATCACTTGGATGGGTGTCGCTTTTGGTATCGTAGGTTATTTTTTCTACCGCGAATGGTTTCGTCGGCGTGAGGGCATGGCGATGCTGGAACGCATGTCTCCCGAACAGTTGGCCGACATCCGGCGTGTGGATGCGGAGATCGAGATCGAACGTCGGCGGCGCAGTGCCGGCAATCTGTGGTTTCTGCGAATCGGAATGGCTATTTGCGGAATTGGTCTGGGACTGCTGATCGGATTGTCCTGTTTCGGGAATGAAATGTATCTGCCCAATAAACATGATATCACACCCATCTATGTCTTCAAAATCATTTCGACAACGCTTCTCGGCATGGGACTGTTTATCTTCCTTGAGTTCCTGATTGAATTTTGGCTGAGGCGCATGAACGATGCTACGCGCAAGGAGACGCAGAAATAAGGGGGTTTCAACATACTGAGAATCGGGGTGCACCGCAATGGTTGCACTCCGATTCGTTTAGACCCGACTGCCGGTTGCTGGCAACGGATGGATGGACTTGGAAATCAATAGACCTCGACCTTTGCCGCCGCAGCCTTCGTTTTGTCGCGCAACTCGTCAAGATCGGCATCGAGCGGCGCGTATCGTACAACGACACCCATGCGGCGGTTGAGCTTTGTCGTGGGCTTTCCGAAGATCCGAAGATCCGTGTTCTCCTCACGGCAAACCTCCTCCTCGCCGCGATAGCGCGGTGCCTCCTTGCTGGCGATCGGCGAGAGGATGACGGCGCTGGCGCCCTTGTGTTCGAGCGTGATGCGCGGAATGGGAAGTCCCAGCACCGCACGGCAGTGCAGTTCGAACTCGTTGAGATTCTGCGTGCCGGCCAGCGTAACCATGCCCGTGTCGTGCGGTCGCGGAGACAGCTCCGAGAAATAGACGCCGTTCTCGTTGCTCAGAAAAAATTCCACGCCCCACAGTCCGGCTCCGGTCAATGCCCGCGTCACCTTGTCGGCCATTGCCTGCGCCTCCCTGAGATGCTCCTCGGAGATGGGCGCCGGCTGGAAACTTTCACGGTAATCACCGCCCTTCTGTACATGTCCGATCGGCGGACAGAAGAGCGTCGGTCCATTCTTCTGGGTTACGGTCAGCAGCGTGATCTCGCTGTCGAAACGGATGAACTCCTCGATGATCAGCTCACGGATGTCACCCCGGCTGCCGCTGCATCCGTATTCCCAGGCGTGTTCGAGCTCTTCGGGTGTACGCACCAGCGACTGACCCTTGCCCGACGACGACATCAGCGGTTTGACGACACACGGGAAGCCGATCTTTTCCGCTGCCGCCTTCAGTTCGTCGAACGATTTGGCATAGAAGTACTTTGCCGTTTTCAGCCCCAGCTCCTTCGCTGCCAGGTCGCGGATCGACTTGCGGTTCATCGTGAAGTTCACGGCGCGGGCGCTCGGCACAACCTGGATACCCTGCTTCTCGCAGGCGTAGAGCCGTTCGGTGCGGATCGCTTCGATCTCCGGAACGATGATGTCGGGGTGGTGTTTCGCTACGACGGCATCCAGCTGCTCGCCGTCGAGCATGTCGAACACCTCACAGGCATCGGCGACCTGCATGGCCGGAGCTCCGGCATACGAGTCGCAGGCCACGACATACTGTCCCAGACGTTTGGCGGCGATCACAAACTCCTTGCCCAGCTCGCCCGAACCCAATAGAAGAATTTTTTTTGTCATTTCAGTGGATATGAATTATGCGATGTATTGCTTCTCGCGATTCCATGTCGAGGCACTCAGCGCAATGGCAAGGATGCAGGCGCCGATCAGCGCGAGGAACCCGCCGTCCCAGCCGAAGTGCTCGAAAACGTATCCCATGCCGATGTTGGCCAGTATCGCCGAACCGATCAGATAGCCGAACAGTCCGGTAAAGCCTGCAGCCGTACCTGCCGCCTTCTTCGGTACGAGATCGAGGGCCGAGACGCCGATGAGCATCACCGGACCGTAGATCAGGAAGCCGATCGCCCCCATTGCAAGGTTGGTAACCAGTTCCGAACCGCTCTGCCAGTAGATATAGACGGCTACGGTGACGAGAGCCATGTAGATGATGGTGGCCGGAGCACGCCGCCCCCTGAAAACCTTGTCGGAGAGCCAGCCGCAGAGGATCGTGCCGAAGATGCCGGCGATCTCGAAGATGAAGTACGACCAGCTGCTGCCGTCGAGCGCCATGCCCTTGCCGCCCTCTTCGACGGCCGTTGTGAGGTACGACGGCGCCCAGTCCAGTACGCCGTAGCGCACGAAGTAGATGAAGGCGTTGGCGAAGGCGATGAGCCACAGGAGTTTGTTGTTGAAAACGTTCTCGAAGAGGATCTGCCGCACCGTCATCTCGCGTTCGTTCGAGGCGGAGTATTGTTTCGTCTCGTGTTTGTAGATCTCGATGGGCGGCAGACCGCACGACTGCGGGGTGTCGCGCACCATCACATAGGCGATTACGGCGATAATCACCGCGACGATGGCCGGAACATAGAACGCTCCGCCCAGCGGATCGCCGAACAGCGTATAGCCGACCGTAAGGCCGAAGGCTGCCAGCGGCGCCATTGCCGCACCGCCGATGTTGTGAGCCACGTTCCACACGGACATCTTCACGCCCCGCTCCTTGGTTGAAAACCAGTGGGTCATCACCCGTCCGCAGGGGGGCCAGCCCATTCCCTGCATCCAGCCGTTGACGAACAGCAGGCAGAACATCATGACGATGGCTGTCGAGATTGGAATCGCGCCCCAAGGCAGCAGCCCCATGAGGGTCATGATAAGCGCCGAGGCGATCAGCCCCAAAGGAATGAAGACGCGGGCGTTGCTGCGGTCGGAGACGGTTCCCATGACGAATTTGCTGATGCCGTAAGCGATCGAGACGGCCGAAAGGGCCCACCCCAGATCGGCTTTGTCGTAGCCGAGCGATTCGAGGGCCGGCATGGCGATCGAGAAGTTCTTGCGCACCAGATAGTAGCCGGCATACCCGATGAAGATTCCCCAGAATACCTGACGCCGCAGACGGGGATATTCCCGTTCTACCGTTTCGGGCGGCAGTTCGGGTTTATGTGCGGCCGGACGTAAAAATTTCCACATGGCAGTTCACTATTTTTTCAGGTCAGTTGTTTCCGTTTGTCGAATCTCTCCGTGCGGATGGCTGTGCCGGCGAAGCGGATCGCAGCACCCAACGGCAGAACAAAGATACAAAAAGTCGGGCGAGAAACAAACCGTTGTTGCATTCCGTTGCTCCGGGGTATCCGGAGAGGTTCGGGGGTATTGCCGGACATTGCTCTTTCGGACGGGAATTCCGTTTCGGGACCTTCGGGCGGAGGCCGGTCCTGCATGCCTTCTGGAGAGACGGAAACGGATGTGAGGACGATGAAACTGTCAGCTTCTTTGGTATGTTTGAAAAAAAATGTTATCTTTGATAGTTGTTTCGGAAGCTTCGACGTCGGGATTGGACGGTTCGACCGGTTCGCCCCGTCCGGACGATTCAATCGGACGGATGGATGTGGGGTGTGGAAGATCTGCAATCGGGCACATCAGGCTCCGAAGCCGTATGACAGAGACAAATTGTACAAACAACAGCGTATGAAAGGGATCGTCCTTGCCGGAGGCTCGGGTACACGGTTGTACCCCATTACTAAAGGAGTGAGCAAACAACTGCTGCCCATCTACGACAAACCGATGGTGTACTACCCCATTTCGGTTCTGATGATGGCCGGTATCCGCGAGATTCTGGTCATCTCCACGCCTCAGGATCTGCCGGGATTCCGCCGCCTGCTGGGCGACGGATCGGATTACGGCATCCATCTGGAGTATGCCGAGCAACCCTCGCCCGACGGTCTGGCCCAGGCCTTTCTGATCGGCGAAGAGTTCATCGGCGGGGATACGGCGTGTCTGGTGCTTGGTGACAATATTTTCTATGGCGCAGGGTTGCCCGACATGTTGCGCAATGCGGTCCGTACGGCCGAGGAGGAGCGGAAAGCTACGGTATTCGGTTATTGGGTCAAGGATCCGCAGCGTTACGGTGTCGCGGAGTTTGATGCCGAGGGCAACTGTCTGTCGATCGAGGAAAAACCGCTCCAGCCCAAATCGAATTATGCCGTTGTGGGGCTCTACTTCTATCCCAACAAGGTGATCGAAGTGGCGAAAAAAATCAAGCCTTCGGCTCGCGGCGAACTGGAGATCACGACGGTCAATCAGGAGTTTCTGCGCGATGGGGAGCTGAAGGTGCAGACCCTGGCTCAGGGATTTGCCTGGCTCGATACCGGTACGCACGACTCGCTGGCCGAAGCGTCGATCTTTGTCGAGGTGATCGAAAAACGGCAGGGGCTGAAGATCGCCTGCCTGGAGGATATCGCCTACCGTCAGGGTTGGATCACGGCGGAGAAACTGCGTGAAGTGGCCATGCCGATGGCTAAAAATCCTTACGGGCAATACCTTCTCAAACAACTTGAGGAGCAGTAGAAACGGCCGTGTCGCAGTGACCGTCCGAGCAGAACGCGGAGGAACGGGTGAAAGGGAATTATTTGGAAACAGGTTGAAGAGATTTGAAGAGATGAAAGTCATTCATACGCAGATAGACGGAGTCGTGATCATCGAACCGCAGGTATTCGGTGACGAGCGGGGTTATTTTTTCGAGAGTTACAATCAGGCGCGGTTTGATGCGGCCGTCCGTCCCGTACGGTTCGTGCAGGACAACGAGTCGAAGTCGAGGTTCGGGGTGCTGCGGGGTCTCCATTTTCAGCGCGGCCGGGCTGCACAGTCGAAGCTCGTGCGGGTTGTAAAGGGTACGGTGCTGGATGTCGCTGTCGATATCCGACGCGGTTCGCCGACCTTCGGACATCATGTGGCCGTGGAATTGTCGGCCGAAAACAAACGACAGCTCTTTGTGCCGCGCGGGTTTGCTCACGGGTTCTCGGTCTTGAGCGAAGAGGCTGTTTTCCAGTATAAATGTGACAATCTCTACGCTCCGGAGACCGAAGGGGCCATTGCCTGGAACGATCCGGCAATCGGTATCGACTGGCGGCTCCGGCCGGAGGAGGTGATTCTTTCTCCGAAGGACAGCCGTCACCCGCTGCTGGCCGATTGCGAAGAACTGTTCGATTACAACGTGGATTATTATGCTTGATATTCTGGTTACGGGCGCCAACGGACAGTTGGGCCGATCGTTGCGTCGGTTGGGCGAGAGGTCGTCGAACCGCTATCTCTTTACCGATGTCGCCGAGTTGGACATAACGGATGCCGCCGCCGTTGAGCGGATGGTGCGCGACAAGGGGATCGATGTGGTGATCAATTGTGCCGCTTACACGAATGTGGATAAGGCCGAGGAGGACGAGGCGACGGCCGACCGGATCAACCGGCAGGCGGTCGCCAATCTGGCGCATGCCGCTGCGGCAACGGGTGCGACGTTGATTCATGTTTCGACCGACTACGTCTTTTCGGGCGATGCGAATATTCCCTATGTGGAACAGGATGAGACCCATCCTGCCGGCGCCTATGGCCGCACCAAACTCGCAGGTGAAACGGAGGTTCAGATGAGCGGGTGCAAGTCGTTGATCATCCGGACGGCATGGCTCTATTCGGAGTTCGGGCACAACTTCCTGAAGACGATGTTGCGGCTCACGGACGAACGGGAGCGTCTGACGGTTGTATTCGATCAGGTCGGCACGCCGACCTATGCGGGGGATCTGGCAAAGGCAATTTTCGATATTGTCGAGAGCGGAGCTTATGCCGGACATGAAGGGATCTACCACTACTCCAATGAAGGGGTCTGCTCGTGGTACGATTTTGCCCACGCCATTGCCGTGGCTGCCGGTCACACGCAGTGCGAGGTCGCACCCTGCCACTCGTCCGAATACCCTTCGAAGGTGAAGCGCCCGACCTATTCGGTCCTGGACAAGACAAAAATCAAAACGACATTCGGCCTGAAAATTCCTCATTGGACGGTGTCGCTCAAACAATGTTTAAAGAACCTTAAAAACGAATCATTATGAGAATCGTATTGACAAGTCTGCTGCTGCTCGTGCTGGCGGCAGGCAGCGCGGAAGCAAAGAAGTACAGGCCGGCGCCGCGTACGGCGAAAAACATCGTCATTGCACATCGCGGATACTGGAATACGCCGGGGGCCTTCGAGAATTCGATCAAGGCGTTGGAAAACTCCATGAATTTCGGTATTTACGGCAGTGAGCTCGACATCAACTTTACCTCCGACGATTCGATTGTCGTGGTGCACGGATCAAAGCACCCCGTGGTCAAAACGATGAAGATCCAGAAGACTCCTTATGCCGAGGTACGCAAGGCACTGCTTGGAAACGGCGAAGAGGTGCCGACCTTGCGCGAGTATCTGCTCGCAGGTCTGTCGGATCCCACGACGCAGTACATTATCGAAATCAAGAAACACGGTACGCCCGAGCGCGAGCGTCAGATTGTTGCCGAAACGATGGCGTTGGTCGAAGAGCTGGGATTGAAGAGACGTGTGGAGTACATTTCCTTCAGCTGGAATGTCTGTGAAGCGATCCGTGAAGCCGATCGCAAGGCCGTAGTCTATTATCTCAACGGCGAAAAGAGTCCGGCCGAACTGAAGGCGGCCCGGATGAACGGGTTGGATTACAAGATCGATGTGATTCGCAAACATCCCGAATGGGTCCGTGAGGCGCATGATCTGGGTTTGAAGGTGAATGTCTGGACGGTGAACGACGAATCCGACATGAAGGAGATGCTGGATCTGGGCGTGGATTACATTACGACCAACAATCCGGTGGAACTGAAGGCGCTGATCGGACAATAGAAGCTTCCAGGAGTGGCAACAGGTCCTTCCGGTTCTTTCCTTCCTCCCCTTCGGAAATGGGGTCTCCCCGGGCTGGATTGTGCGGAGAATCTCCGTGCGGTCGGAAATACAGGCCGGAATCGGTAGTCTGAGTTGACGGATACCGGGAGGTGAAAGCGGCGGATAAGGTAAATGCAGCGATGACTGAAAGGGCGGCGAAATCGGCCGCAAGTGAATTATAGTTGTAAATCTACGGATACATGTCAAGAAATATTCTGATTACGGGCGGTGCCGGGTTCATCGGGAGCCATGTCGTGCGGCTCTTCGTTACGAAATATCCCGATTATCGGATCGTGAATCTCGACAAACTGACCTATGCGGGCAATCTCGCCAATCTGAAGGATATCGAGAATGCGCCCAACTACCATTTCGAGAAGTGCGATATCTGCGATTACGATGCCGTGCGTGCGATCTTCCGCAAATACGACATCGACGGTGTAATTCATCTCGCCGCCGAATCGCATGTCGATCGGTCGATCAAGGATCCCTTTACCTTTGCACGGACCAACGTCATGGGGACGTTGACGCTGCTGCAGTCGGCACGCGAATACTGGAACGGCGCGTGGGACGGCAAACTTTTCTATCATATCTCGACCGACGAGGTCTATGGCGCGCTGGAACTGACCCATCCGGAAGGGATCAAACCGCCCTTCTCGACGACGGCATCGTCAATGGAGCATCACTTGGCATACGGAACTGATTTCTTCTACGAGACGACGAAGTACAACCCGCACAGCCCCTACTCCGCCTCGAAGGCATCGAGCGACCACTTCGTGCGAGCCTATCACGACACCTACGGAATGCCGACGCTTGTGACGAACTGTTCGAACAACTACGGACCGTATCAATTTCCGGAGAAGTTGATTCCGTTGTTCATCAACAACATCCGGCACCGCAAGCCGCTGCCGGTCTATGGCCGGGGCGAGAACGTTCGCGACTGGTTGTATGTGGAGGATCATGCACGGGCGATCGATGTGATTTTCCATCACGGGAAGGTCGCCGAGACCTACAATATCGGTGGCTTCAACGAGTGGAAAAACATTGATCTCATACGGGTGGTGATTCGCACGGTCGATCGGTTGCTGGGCCGGAAAGAGGGCGAGGATATGAATCTGATCACCTATGTGACGGATCGTCCGGGTCATGACATGCGGTATGCGATCGATTCGTCGAAATTGCAGCGGGAGTTGGGCTGGGAGCCGTCGCTGCAGTTCGAGGAGGGCATCGAGAAGACGGTACGGTGGTATCTGGACAATCAGGCATGGATGGACAACATCACCTCCGGCGAATACGAAAAGTATTACGAGGAGATGTACCGGAACCGATAACGATTATATCCGATCCATGACGCCGACAGAGACCGCGGCAGACAAGCAGCGGCGCAACTGTGAGATTGCGCCGCTTAATTTATTCATAATGTACGATCTGTGGTATTCCCGTCAGGTTGTACAAAAGGTTATTCAGTTCACGTTCATAGTTGAGTACATAACCGTTTGCATCGTACTCATACATCGGCAGTGGGGTCTCGATGATAAATGGAGGTAAAGATCGGGCCGACGGGATTACTTCATACTCTCCGAGATCCAGATCGATGATTTTACCAGAGATGTCCGTCTCGTTTGTATAGATGTAACTTTCGCACCGGGCAAGCAAGCCTCCTCGTCAGATTGTAGCGGTCGTAAACTACCTAATCGTTGCTGGGTACGAAGCGAACAATAAAGGACGTATTATTAATGAAATATCAAGACTGATAATCGCAACAAAATATCCCCATTGACTCACAATGGGGATATTTATCAAATAATAGGGTAAATTAATCTCCTAAATATATCAAGCCTTTAACATTGTCAGGATAATATATACTGCTGAGACGTATTAACGTTCCGTCAAAGTCGCAATAGATTTCATATGCATTCATCGGATATAGCTTTACACCATCAATCACAGCAGCTACTTCCTCTGCTGACTTTAGTTTGAATGCATAACGTTTACCACGCCTAATTCTTTCTCCATGTTGTAATGTCTCAGTAGAATCTCGCTCAGAAATAATGTGATATACCTCCCCATCCTTTTTTGCATAAATTATGTATTCGTTTTCCAGAGATTTTATTTTAAAAACTCTATAGCGCGAAGAATTTGTGTTCAAACTTTTTGTAGCTGCACACGAAAAAAACAACAATGCACAACCAATAATCAACATCTTTTTCATGGATATTTCATTATAATTTGTTTGTTTGAAATATATTCAACTTTTACTGCATTAGGTGGAGATACAACCTCTTTTCCGCCTCGATTGGCAAGAAAATAACAGGCCGCATGGGATGAATGCTCAACAATGAATTATTTTATTTTTCCCACACATAAGATCGGATTGTCTGTTTCTGCAATATTGGAAAAAAGTTGATCTGCAGATTTCCCGCATAATTCGACAGCAGGGATCACGATGCAGATTTCTCCGTCATTCAGAGGAATAATCTGGAAATCTTCGATCTCGATATTTCCCGGCAGATAAATGGAGTTGAAACTAAAATTTCGTGAAGTTTGCAATTCTATAAGGCAATATTTTGCTGCCGGCCAGGCATTGAAAGAGGTCAGAAGATAGTGCTCTCCAACAGCAAAATTACCTCCTGTCGCAACATATTTCTGTTTTTTAAACTCCTCCATAAACTCTCGGACGTCATAGAATTCCGTCCTGTAAAAATCTTCCGGAGGATTGGATGATATTGAAATGCGGTATCGTGTAAGGACTGTATCCAATGAGACTTTCAATATATCGGGGCTGAATGGCTCGGAGTATAAAAGAGTTTTGCCCTGTTTCGTGAAATAGCGAGGCCCCATGATATGGCAATAGCTTAGTTTTTGTTGATGCAGCGGGATACAGCTTTTGATTTTTTCCGATGTACGGATGTTGTAGAAATGAAATAAGTCGTCGGGTTTGTAATAATCCGCGGCCACAACGATAATCGAGTCGTTTACCATTTCACATGCACGGCTGAAACATCCCAAGTCAGTTGTTTTTAAGCCGTTCCCTTTTGTTAAGTCATATATGATCAGGTGTTCTTTCGCATTATCCAGAACTGCAATTTTATTATCATTCAGTACGACAAAATCCGTAAGAGATACATATTCGGAAGGCCCCCGACCCTGATGCTCGATTTTGGATATGAATTTTCCCGTATCATCGAAACATACGATCGCCTTCTTGTTTGAGATATAAATGCGGCTGTCGCTAACCTTCAAATTAAGCGTATTGCCCAGCAAACAAGAATCGTTGGTTTGCAGCGGAATTAAGCGGATGTCGGTTAAATAGTCCGCAATATTCAACGTAACGGGATCGGAGATCTGAGAGATCGAAATGAGTTCTCCGGAAGTTGATACATTTGCTGTTTTTTTACACCCGATTAGCGAGATAAAAAACAGAATGCATAGAAGAAGATAATAACGCATAATTATAATCGTGTTATTTTAACAATCAGTCGCTCCTTTGTATTGTCGGAAAGACAGTCTAAAGCTCAGCGTCAGCGTAATCGCCCCGGCAGAACAGACTTGTTGGCAAGTTAAGAAGATGCTGGGAGATTCCAAAATTGGAAAGACGACCCGGTGAACTGTCTCCCAAATTTAGAGATCTCCAGATTTATAATACCTTGGGTGGATTTTCATTCCACAGTGCAACTATTTTTGCTACCATTTGCTGTATCTCATGCCATTTGGGATCAGACAAGATAACGGAGGGAATATTGCGCTCCGAATCATGTTCTTTAACGTAAACAAAATATTCATTTAATTGAAAATCGAACAATCGTAATGCATTATAAAGTGTACTTTCAACTTTAATTAATGATTCATTGGCTTTTATAAAATCATCAAAACAAAAGCTGTCGTACAGCATCATATTCATTTCGTCAAATGAACTTGCATATTTTGAGGATAAGCCATTCCATGATAGATATTGCTGTTTGCTGTTTGCATAACCTGCAATTTCATAATAGATATTATCTATCCATTTTTGTATATCCGATTTATCCATTTTAGTTCTGATATTTATTATGCATGTGAACATCTAAATGATCAGGAAATCAGACCTTAATAGCAGGATCATGTCGATTTATTCATTATCCTGTTCGAATTAATGTATTTCGCCGGATTTCCAGCGTGATAGTGTACTGCCCGACGATTAATATTGAATCCGCGTTGGGTTACGGATCGGCCTGCCGGTGTTAGTACGCCTGCCATTTCGCAAGTTAACGAAAATCTGATACATCGCCAAAGCGCTGATGCATATTCTGGACGATTGGCTGCAAAAATATTTTGGTGCTGTACTCCCGAGTATAAAGACATAATCCTCCGGCTTGCCCAACAGCCGCTCGCCGGCGGAGAAACCCGTATGGACTGATGTCTGCCTCTGATGTTCGAGGCGCTGTGTGCGCTTTTTCTGCGTGGCACGGAGCCTCCCTGCAGTTGCGAGTCTCTTCCGTTCGAGTCGGAAGTTTCTCTCCGACCTTCCATTTCCCTTGGATGGCGGCCAGCAGGGCGTTTTTTATTTCCGGTTTGCATTCCGGCATGGCTTTCCTCTCCGACTCGTCTCTATATGTCATACCTTCTGGTCTCGTGTGTATTCCGAAGCGGCACCTGCTACCCTTCTGCTCTGCCCCTCCCTCCCGTTTGTACCTTTCCGTAGTGAATATCTTCCTGCCGTTTTTGTCTTTTGCAATTTTGCACCTCAGTTTTTCGAATCGGTTTTTCTCCTTTTTCTGGTGCTGTTCATAGGCTACCCTCCTCTACCTATCGCTCGTGCCGGATTCGGCTGGTCGAAGGTTTTCCAGGCAACCTTTCATACTTTCCTGTTAGTTTTTCCGTATTTGTTTTAATTATTTTCCACTGGAAATTTGTTTCTTTGGAAAATATCACTACCTTTGCAGAGAATTTGCAGGATGAGATGTTGTGATGCAGCCCGGGACGAACGGAAAATGAGCCGGAAAGAGACAACTTGTAGAGAGTTGGAATGCCGGGCCAGAGATTCAACCGACCGATACGGAAAACACGGAGTCGGAGCGTGATGAATCGAGAGTTGAAAGTCCCACTGGATGGCGCAGGTGGAGCAAGTGAAGTACGGAGGAAAGCAGGCGAAGAGAGAGGTATGTGCGGAGATAAGTAAGAGAGAAACGGATGAGCGAGTTGGAGACGGTTTGCAAAACTCCTCCCGACAGGACAAACGGTTTATTCATATTGAAAGTTCTGCAACAGCACGGAGCGAATCGGGTGCTCGATATTCCGAATATCGTGTATGGCGACAAAAGTCCCGACACCTCCGCTGATGCCCGGATATAATAACGGACAAAACAGGTGAATGAAAATGAAAAAAACAGTAACGATGCTGCTCGGTCTGATGCTTGCAGTCACAACAGCCTGCGGTGCAAATCGGAGCGAGCAGTCTAAAACAAGGAAAACTATGGTACAGGAGTTGACTCTGGATGAATTCCAGAAGAAGGTTTACAATTTGATGGATCGCAGCACAACCGTGCCGAACTATTTGGGCGACAAGCCGGCAATCGTGGATTTCTACGCTTCATGGTGCGGTCCCTGCCGCATGGTGGCCCCCATTCTCGAAGAACTGGCTGACGAATACAAGGACAAGATCGTAGTCTATAAGGTCAATACGGAACAGGAGCCCGATCTGGCTGCCGCATTCGGCATCCGCAGTATTCCGTCGATTCTCTTCATCCCCAAAGAGGGACGTCCGCAGATGCTGCAGGGCGCGATGCCCAAGCAAGCCTTCAAGCAGGCGATCGAAGAGTATCTTCTCAAGTAGGACGCACCGATGGAGACACTTTGTCGGATCAGGGATCTTGCCCGTGCTGTCGCCGATTTCGAACAGCAGTTTGAGCATCACTACGGGCTCTCGCTCAATGAGGGCGTACTGCTGTGCAGGCTTTGCCGTCATACGACGTTGACTTCGGGCGAGATTGCCGATGTGTTGCACCTGAGCTGTTCGAACGCCTCGAAGGTCATCTGTTCCGTAGAGCGGAAAGGTCTCGTATGCAGAAAGCTGGCGGACGAGGACAAGCGCAGGATGCTCTTCTCGCTGACCGACAAGGGGCGCAAGGAACTTGAGCGGCTGAAGGTGTGCAGCGTGGAGCCGCCCGAGCTGATCCGTCAGTGGTTGCAGCCGAAGTGATCGGACACAAGGCTGCAGGTATGAAAGGCCGGAGCGAACAGCTCCGGCCTTGTTGCGTCCGGACTGCATGGAGCTCGGACGCTGCGGGAAACAGATGCCGCACGAGGGCGGTTGGAATTTGCAGAGCCGTTTCGGTCATGAGCAGCGCATGGTGACATGTACTGCCCGGTCCTGTGCGGAGATTTTCATGGAGGAAAATCCACGGCCGGCGTTGCGTATTTCTGAAAATTCAGGCTTCGTTGTCCTTTCGCGTATTGCAGCGGCGCTTCAATCGCGCCATGTAGCGGGCTCTTTTCAGACGGCGGTATTCGCGAAGCAGCTGCGGGTATTCATCCGCTTCGGAAAGGTCCAGCAGCGTGCGGAAGGTATTCTCGCACATGGCATGCTTCTTCAATATTACATTGTAATAGATGTCTGTTTTCGACATGTCGCCACGCTTCAGAAACGGCTTCGAAAGTCTGCGCACCTCATAGGCGCGTTCGAGGCGGCTGAGCTGGCTCTCAGATAACTCTTTCATCTATTAATTTGATATTTAACAGTTTCAAATATCGCAATTCCGGTGTTTTCGGTCAATGGAAACGCCAAGATTTGGTGTATATTTTTTACTTGTAACGGATATAGTATAACAATATTGTATTGTATTCGTGCAAAAATCAGTTCTTGGCGTTTCTCGGCAATTTTCGACTGAATGCACAGGTGCAGAGCATCTTGCCGGGAACTTTATACTCGCGCGCATTTGTCGTGAACTGGCAGGGCAAGGTTTTGATTTGTGGTTGATGAGTTGAGTCGTTTCGGTTGCCTGCTGCCGGTTGAGATGTCCGTATGGCGTTACTCGGAAACCAGGATGAATATGAGGCTGCCCGCTCCTCATTTTTTATGGAGGCTGGTTGGCTCACGAAACACATTTTGTCCATTATCTATAATGATGGAGCATGTTTGCATGTCGGCCGGAGAACTGACGCACTGATCGGCCGGTAAAATCGATAAAAGGAGTAAAATACATTTGATTGGAGAGATACAAAAATGTCCGGACTTTTGTCCGGACATGAATGCCTCGTGGAGATGGCGGGAGTCGAACCCGCGTCCAAACAAGGAACCCAACTGCTTTCTACACGCTTAGCCGACCGTTTCATCCTCCTCCTTGAGCCCGGCAGGCGGCAGCCAAACCCAAGTCCCAGTCTCTTGATTTTCGCACGGCGCCCGAGACGCTGCCCCGCACTATCTCTAAATGAATGATACCCCGTGTGAAGAACGATTATAGAGCGGAACCATCCTTCGGGATACTCGTCGCCACGTCGCCTTGGACGCAACGATTAAGCCAATTTTCCTTGAAAATTAGGCAGCGAGTGCATAGCTGTTATTGCCATTTGTAGTTTGAACGTCGGGATTTACGAGCCGCCGTACAGCGCTCGACGTGCTTACAATCGAACTCTACCTGCTGTCAAAACCGGTCATCCCCTTGTTGCAGGATCCGGTACGGTCCTCCGATTGTTGAGACTCGACAAAGATAGCGCTTTTTTTCCAATGGAGGTCGTATTGCGGTGAAAAAATCGTATCTTTGACCTGGCAAATGCAGATTGGATCCTATGAGCGGTAACAGAGTCATTGAACTGAAGAACGTCGCAATCTATCATACCGACGCTTCGGCCGGACGATCGGCGTCGCGACGCCCGGCCGAAGCCGGAGAACTGGTCTTGTCGAATGTCAATTTTTCCGTCGATGAGGGTGAGTTCGTCTATCTGATCGGACGGGTCGGAAGCGGTAAAAGCTCCCTGCTCAAAACGCTTTATGCCGAAATACCGCTGCATGAAGGCGAAGGAAGTGTCGCGGGATTTGACCTCCGCAAACTGCGCAGGCGCGACATCCCCTATCTGCGGCGCCGTATCGGCATCGTTTTTCAGGACTATCAGCTGTTGACAGACCGAAACGTCTTTCAGAATCTCTATTACGTCATGAAGGCGACGGGATGGCGTGCGGAGTCCGAGATCCGCCGTCGCATCGACGAGGTGCTTCAGCTTGTGGGTCTCGAGTCCAAGCACTACAAGATGCCTTT
Source organism: uncultured Alistipes sp. (assembly GCA_944322375.1). Classification (GTDB taxonomy): domain Bacteria; phylum Bacteroidota; class Bacteroidia; order Bacteroidales; family Rikenellaceae; genus Alistipes. The sequence goes on along the minus strand of CALUOX010000036.1, from coordinate 5,166 downwards.
CGAACTGTCGGGCGGCGAGCAGCAGCGTCTGGTCATCGCACGAGCCCTGCTCAACAGACCGCATCTGCTGCTGGCCGATGAACCGACGGGAAATCTGGATCCGGTGACGGCCGACGGAATCATGCGGCTTTTCCGGACAATCGCGGGCAGCGGCTGCGCTGTCGTCATGTCCACACACAACACGAATCTTATCGAAGAGTATCCGGCCCGCACGCTCGTATTCGCGAAGGGTGCCGTCAAGGAGGTGGATATGAAGGCCATGCTGGAGAGCCTCTGATCTTTTCGGCGCGATGTGTCGATTCCGCCTCCGTGTCGCTTGCAGAAGTCGGAGAAAAATCGTATTTTTGTACGTTAAAAAGAACTTTTGGAATGAGTACTGAAGAAGTAAAACAGGAGAAGGAGTACTCCGCGTCGAGTATCCAGGTGCTGGAAGGGTTGGAAGCCGTGCGCAAACGCCCTGCCATGTATATCGGCGATATCGGCGAAAAGGGTCTCCATCATCTGGTATATGAGGTGGTTGACAACTCCATCGACGAGGCGTTGGCCGGCTACTGCACGAAGATCGAGGTGACGATCAATGAAGACGGATCGATCACGGTGCGGGACAACGGTCGTGGTATCCCCGTCGATTATCATGAGAAGGAGGGAAAGTCCGCCCTCGAGGTGGTGCTGACCGTCTTGCATGCGGGCGGCAAGTTCGACAAGGGCAGCTACAAGGTCTCGGGCGGTCTGCACGGTGTGGGCGTGTCGTGCGTCAACGCACTTTCGACGCTGTTGATTGCCGAAGTGCACCGTGGCGGTAAGATCTATCGACAGACATACAGCAAGGGTGTCCCGACCTCGAAGATGGAGGTTGTCGGAACCTGTGAGGACCGTGGTACGATCATTACCTTCAAACCCGACAGCGAGATCTTTACGCATACGACCGAATACAAGTACGATATTCTCTCGAACCGGCTTCGTGAGTTGGCTTTCCTGAACAAGGGCATCGAACTGACGATCACGGACAAGCGGGTGAAGGACGAGAACGGGAACTTCCTGAGCGAAACCTTCCACTCGAAGGACGGTCTCAAGGAGTTTGTCAAGTATCTCGATGCAACGCGCGGAGAGCCCATCATCGAATCGATCATCTATCTCGATACGGAGAAAAACGGCGTTCCCGTCGAGGTCGCCATGCAGTACAACGATTCGTTCTCGGAGAATGTCCATTCGTATGTGAACAACATCAATACGATCGAAGGCGGTACGCACCTGACAGGATTCCGCCGTGCTCTGACCCGCACGTTGAAGAAGTATGCCGATGATTCGGGCATGCTTGCCAAACTGAAGTTCGACATCAACGGCGACGATTTCCGCGAGGGACTTACGGCTGTCGTATCGGTAAAGGTTGCGGAGCCGCAGTTCGAAGGCCAGACCAAGACCAAGTTGGGAAACGACGAGGTGGCGGCATCGGTCGATCAGGCCGTATCGGAGGCCCTGTCGAACTATCTGGAGGAGAATCCGAAGGATGCCAAGGCCATTGTCAGCAAGGTGATTCTGGCCGCACAGGCGCGCCACGCGGCACGCAAGGCCCGTGAAGCCGTACAGCGCAAGACGCCGCTGTCGGGATCGGGGCTTCCGGGCAAGCTGGCGGACTGTTCAAGCCGCGACCGTTCGATTGCCGAGATTTTCTTTGTCGAGGGTGATTCGGCCGGTGGTACGGCCAAGCAGGGCCGTGACCGCAACTTCCAGGCCATCATGCCGCTGCGAGGCAAGATCCTGAATGTCGAGAAGGCACAGGAGCACCGCATGTGGGAAAACGAGGAGATCAAGAACATGTTCCAGGCTCTGGGCGTAACGATCGGCACGGAGGAGGACAGCAAGGCGTTGAATCTGGAGAAGTTGCGTTATGACAAGATCATCATCATGACCGATGCCGATGTCGATGGCAGCCATATCGCGACGTTGATGCTGACGTTCTTCTTCCGCAAGATGAAGGAGCTGATCGAGAACGGACACGTCTATATCGCAACGCCGCCGCTTTATCTTGTCAAGAAGGGCAAGCAGGAGCGTTATTGCTGGACGGAAGAGGAGCGCGACAAGATCTCCGCGGAGTTCGGCAAGGGTACGCACATCCAGCGATACAAAGGTCTGGGCGAGATGTCGGACGTGCAGTTGTGGGAGACCACGATGAATCCCGATACACGTATTCTGCGCAAGGTGACGATCGAAAACGCCGCCGAAGCGGATCGGGTATTCTCGATGCTGATGGGTGACGATGTGCCGCCGCGCCGGGAGTTCATCGAGCGCCATGCAACCTATGCAAACATCGACGCCTGAGTGACCTGACATGAAGGAGGATCCCGAGGAGGGATTGCTCCTTCTTTTTTTGAGATGCCCGGATGCGGAGCCTTGAATTGCGCGTTCGGATGAATACCTGAAAACCAAAATTGCTGATCATATATGGATGTAACGGTAATCGGTGTTGCCGGTGGGACGGGTTCCGGCAAGAGCACCCTTGTCAAACGGTTGCAGGAGGCGTTCAAGGATGACGATGTTGCGACGCTCTGCCACGACTATTACTACAAGGCTCACCCCGAGCTGACCTACGAAGAGCGTACGAAGCTGAACTACGACCATCCCCAGGCATTTGACACCCACATGCTTGTGGAGCATATCCGTGCGCTGAAGGAGAATGTGCCGATCGAGCGTCCCGTCTATTCCTTTACGGAACACAACCGGCTGCCCGAGACGATTCCCGTAAAACCGTCACGGGTGATTATTGTCGATGGGATTCTGATCTTCGAGAACAGGGCGCTGCGGGAGCTGATGGACATAAAGGTCTATGTCGATACGGATGCGGACGTGCGTCTGGCGCGCCGTATTCTGCGCGATGTCTGCGAACGCGGGCGTACGATGGAGTCGGTCATCAATCAATATCTGACGACAGTCAAGCCCATGCATGAGGAGTTCGTCGAACCGTCGAAGAAGTACGCCGACGTAATCATTCCCGAGGGTGGATTCAATTCTGTGGCTGTTGCGATGTTGATTCAGAATATCCGATCGCTGATATCCGTAAAGTAGGATGACTTGCGGAAGAGAAAAGCAGGAAAGAAAAAAGAGAGAAGCGACGACCGTATGCCGGCCGTCGCTTGTTTTTTCGGTTCAAGCCGGCCTGCGGCGTCACGGACGGGCGACACGGCACAGGTATCAACCGCTGCAAAAAATGGAGGAGAGGAAAACAGCGAGCAGTGCGGATTCGGCATGCAGTCTGATCATTGGCCCCCACCTGAGAATCAGCATTCGAAGTTCTGCCTGAGCGGTTGCGCTCATTCCGGACAGATCGAATCAAACCGTTCCTCACACAACACGTCTCGGCCCGCTATCGACAGGATTCCGTTTTGCAACCTGAACCGGTGGGTCAACCCGTTGTTAATCTGCCGTCTTCGGCCTCTCGCCGTGTCGGCAATAAACATCGTGGCGCGGATCGGTTCCGGCAGAAGGCTGTTTCGGCTTGTTTCTGCGACCGACTTTTCGTATCTTTGCCCGTACCGGAGTTCATGCAATGCGTCAAACGTTCACATATCTCTCCTCAAGGATTGTTCGCAGTCTGAAACGATACGGACTGCCGGCAACAGCCATCCTGGCTCTTGTCGTTGCACTTGTCGCCGGTCTGACAGGTGCGGCGCTGCTTGGATACGTTGCCGCTGCGGCAGCCCTTCTCCTTGCGGCAGGAATCGGAATCGGGTATCTTGCACGAATTCATCGGCGGCGTCAAACCCTGTCGGTCAAATGGGCTACCCGTTTTTTGCGCAAACGCGGATACGCTCCCACGGTGGATCAGGATGGCGATATCCTGGTCCGGATCGAGGGAATGAAGTACGTGCTGCATCTGGATGAGCACTATTTCGAACTCCATATCGGATTTGGGCGCAAGCGTTCCGAACTGGACGACCGTTTGCTGCGCCGTATGGCTCAGGAGGTGATGAACACGACGCGCATGGTGAAGATTCTGGTGCGCAAGGATGCGATATTGTTTTCGATCGAGTGTTTGCAACGTCGCAAAAGCGAGTTCGCCGAATTCTTCGACTCCTACATCCGTATTTTGAAATACGCCGTGTCGGAACATACGCGCCGATATAATGATGCGATCGAGCAACTGCGACAGGAGGCACGCAAAAGACGCGAGGAAGAGGAGCTGACACGTCGTTTTGCCAATTATCAGGGCAAGGATGTCGTGAATTGAATCGGGCTGGAGTTTTCTCTTTTGCGGTTGCCGCTACCCTCCTCTCGTGCGCAAGACCATTTTCCGATGGCATGCAGCTGCATGGAAAATTCTCTGAGAGCTTTCCTCCCGAAGCTGAAACCGACAGATAAAAGGCCTTTATACAATAGAAACGCCTTACCGTGTTTTGTTCCCTTTGTCAACTATTGACGATACCCCTCCCCGACCATATTCCGCGAAATATTGCGAGAAGGTTACTCCGGTTTGCCGTTTGAAAAAACGCATCAGATGACTGGGATCGGAGAAGTGGTAATCCTCGGCAAGCTGGCTGACGCTGCGCCCTTCGAACAGCAGGTCGTTCTTCACGGCCTCCAGCAGCCGCTGTTTCAGCAGGTGCACGGCCGTGACACCGAACTGATCCATGACGGCACGATTGAGCGTCACACGGCTTACGCGCAGCATCGAAGCATACTCCTCGACACGCTGTACACTGTGGATATGTTCCTCTATCAATGCTTTGAAGCGAAATGCGCAGTTGTTGCGCGGCAGTGTCACGGGCAGTTCGTAGACGGCGGCATAGTCGCGGTTGAGCGTCACCAGCAGGTAGTAGAGCACCGAGACGATCAGGTTGTAGCTGTCCGAAGTCGGGGCGTGCAGCTCCGCCTTGATCTTCGCCAGCAGCCGGTCGTATTCCGCGAACTGTTCCGCGCCGGCATCGAACCACGGCGGTGTGTCGGTCTGATAGCAGTAGAGCAGGCGGTAAACGAAGAACTTGTCGGAGAGGAAGGTGCGCATGAAATCTTCGCGGAAGATCAGAAACGTGTAGTCGAGCTCCGCCTCGTCCACCAACCATCGCTGCTGCTGGTGTGGCGAGAGGAGCAGCACCATGCCGTCGTGCAGCTCGATGCGACGTCCGCCGAGCAGCAGCACGCCTCGGGCCCTGTGCAGGAAGAAGAACTCGA
>CALUOX010000035.1 GCA_944322375.1 uncultured Alistipes sp. | reverse complement strand
GATTTGAAAGGGAGTGAAATCTCCAACGAGGATGCAGGAAAGTATTACGCCGTATTGGACGGTCAGCACCGATTGGTAGCTTATCAGAATTTGGGGTTGGATTTGAATGACCTTGTAATTTGCGAACCCCTCAATGCCGAATTATCCATTACGGAGGTCATTGCACAAATGAATATCTGTACCACCGTTTGGAAAAAATCGGATTACATGGCCGCACCAGCCATGATGCTCAAAGAAGCCAACGAAGTGTTCGATTTCGCCATGTCCCTGCATGGCAAGGCGTGTCCACTTTCCACAATTTCGTTATGGTGTTTCGGCAAGAACACTCTGCAAGCTAAAGACTTGGTGGAGTGTCTTAATACGAAACAGTTGCCTAAAGTCTTTGAGGATGAAACGTGGTTTCGTTCCAGTAGCAGGTGGTATAAGGCTGCACAGGGTAAGTTTAAGGATAAATTCCTTATGAACAGATATTTAATCGACTTTATCATCAAGCAACAGAATCCCGATGAGGATTTCGAACAGTTCACGGTGAAAATGGAACAGAAAATCAACGCCTTAACACGCGATCAAGCTGACCAGATTATGAATCCTCGCAAAATGATAGGCGTGGCACGGGAGCAGTTGATTATGGATATGCTGACACAGTATCTCGGTTAAAAATGACAATTGTATAAGGTTTGTGGAGGTCGGGATTATTATTGGTTCCCGACCTCCTTTACCTTCACAATAAGTGTTGCATGGCTTCGTCAATTTGCGAATTCTCGAATGAATCGAGGTAGATTTGCGTGATCTTTTCCGAACTGTGCCCCAACGATTCACAAATTATCGACGTGCTGACACCCTCACGTTTCAATACAGTGGCAAACGAGTGCCTTGAAACATAAGTTGTTAACTCGATAGGTATTTCCAATTCTTCACCGACCTCTTTCAATCGTTCGTTCACTTTGGAAATGACTTTGTGAACTCGATTGCGTTGCTGTTGCTCGGTCTTATGAAACGATGAAAGAATGGGAAATAAAAAGAGTGCACCGTCTTGTCGGTAACGTTCTATAATCTCCTGCGCTTTGGATTGCAAAGGTAGCCTTATCAACTTGTGAGTCTTACGCCGTATGTAAATCAGCCGTCCATCCACAATATTATCTGTTTTGAGGTAGGCTATATCCACGAAATTAATCCCGCCCATGAAGTAACCGAATGCAAACAAATCGACTGCAAATTGCTTGTAGAAATCATTGCTGCGGTATTTGATAATCCGCATGATATCTGCTTTACTTATGGCTCGTTTTGCTGTCGCTTGATGGAGTTTGGAAATCTTGTAAGATTTGAATGGGTAATACTCCGCTTTCACACACTTTTCCCCAATGGCGACATTATAGACTGCACGTAAAGTACGGAATCGACGTCCTATCGTATTTTCTGAAAAGCCCTGTCCCCGCAACCATGTTTCATAGCGTTTCAACCAAACCGTGTCGATGTCTGAAAAGTAGATGTTCAGATGTCCGTTGAATTTCAGCAAAGAATTGTAGACCTCTCTGTGCGATAGCGCATAGCCCGTTCGCCCCGTTTGCTTTAAGTTCTCAATTTGTGATAAGAACACCTCGCCAACGGTGCGTTTCGTAGTCTTGTCTGCAACTCTTTCATGTAGTGATGTCGCGGTAAACTCCTTTTTCTCGGCCTGCAATTCAATCATCTTTGCACGATAGGCTTCTATTTTATCTGCAATAAGGCGTTCGATATGCAGGCGATTCGGGCAATTTCTACGCGGTCTGTTTTTCTCAAAATCCCACAATGCGGGATTGACTGAAATACCGATGCTGGAATATTTTAACTTACGGTCTTTCGTGATTCGTAACATTAGCGGTGATTCATTGTTTGCCAATACTTTGGACTTGTAGCAAACGACCTCAATTGTGGCACTCATGGTTTAAACAACCTGTTTAAATGTGCATAAAACCGCTACGGAACAAGACAATAAGAAAACCACCTACATTGCTGTAAGTGGCTGATTTTCTTTGTGGTACCAGGAGGAATCGAACCGCCGACACAAGGATTTTCAGTCCTTTGCTCTACCAACTGAGCTATGGCACCATCCGTCAGGGTTATACCTGTCTGCAAAGATCCCGACACCGACCTCTCTTGTGAAAGGTCCCTCTGTTCCGACCTCTTTGCGCAGGCAAAGGTAAACAAAAAAATCGAACGCCCAAAATTTCTCGGAAATTTTATGCAATTATTCTTCCGGGATCTGATTCTTACGTCCGCAACCAATCGACAACAGGCGAAATTTGCATTCACACGTGCCTGCTGACACGACCGATACGACCTCCCATTTTCTCCTTGCAGAGCACGTTGCCGCCGGATTTCCTCCATGCAGCCTCTTCTGATATCAGTTGAAACCGGACTATTTCGACCGACGAATCCTCTCTTCGCCTCTTTTGCCTTGCGGCAAACTGTCATCCATGACAAACACGCAACGATCAAACCGTTCGGGTCCAGACACTTCCATTCCGGGTCTGCCTTATTCCGAAAATCTTTACGCCATCGCTCGATAAACCGCGGCTTCGCCCTCCCCTGCTCTTTCTTTCCGGCTCATTCTCACACTCCTGCGCCCGTAATCCTCGCATACGTCTTCTCCGCGCCGACCGCCGACCGCTCTTCTATCTCTCGGGCGCAGCCATTAGCACAATGCCGTGCCGACAAATACTGTCGCCGGCAAACAACCCGAAATTCAGTCGGAATTCAAAACGGAGAACATGAGGTGTCGTTCCCGTCCGGGAAAGAACCGTCTAAACGTCGTTTTTCACCGATACGATCCGCACATCAATTCCTTTCGCGCGCAGCTGCTCGGCAACCGCCGGCGAAATCTTGTCGTCGGTGATCACCATGTCGATCTGATCCACATCACACATCTTGCAGAAACCGCGACGTCCGAATTTCGAGGAATCGACCAGAGCGATGACCTTCTGCACGGCCTCGATCATCTTCTGCGCGAGGTGGCCACCCAAAAGATTGGTGGTCGTCACGCCGTACTGCAGATCGAACCCGTCAACTCCGAAAAAGAGCTTGCTGCACGAAAACTGCCGAAGCATGTGCTCGGCAAACGGCCCTACAACCGAGAACGACGAATTGCGAAGCTGACCGCCCAGCTGGATGACCGTACATCCGTCATGCTCGACCAATGCCGTCGCAACACCCAGCGACGTTGTGATGGCGGTCAGGTCCTCAACGCCCCGTATGGCACGGGCCAATGCAAGCGTCGTCGTTCCCGAAGCAATGAGGATCGTATCCCGCGGTTCGACGAGACGTGCCGCACAAGCTCCGATAGCCCGCTTCTCTTCCGCATGCAGTTTCTCCTTGTCATCGACATGGCGCTCCTTGATGTAGGGATTGGCCAGGATTGCCGAACCGTGCACGCGATAGAGCAGTTGCTGACGCTCGAGTTCCGTCAGATCCTTGCGCACGGTCACCTCCGAGACCTTCAACAACCGGGCAAGCTGGGAGACGGACAACGTATTCTGCTGGTGCAGCAGCTGCATGATCCGGCGGTGACGTTCGTTAAGCACGTCCGGATATTGTGTCGTTATGTTCGGAGAGGGTTTCATCGTGTTGTCTTGTCAGGAGATAGCCTGACGGAACTGCGGCATGGTCTCTTCAAGCGTCATTCCTTTCCGGTAGATGCCTGCCGTACCGCCTATGAAGATCGAAGCGCCCATTCCTCGCATGATTCTTGCCCGCTCGCAACTCACGGAACCGTCAACCGCGATCTCCACCCCGGGATACCCCTTTTCATCGAGATAACGGCGTGCCACGGCCACCTTGTCCATAATACCGTCGATCAGTTTCGCCCCTGCAAATCCCGGATGAACCAGCATGAGAATGACCCATTCCAGCTCCGGCAGATAGGGCTCCAACGCCTCGACCGGCACATCGGGATTGAGCACCAACCCGAAACGTGCTCCGCGACTCCGCACCTTGCGAGCCAGCTCATGCAACCGTTCTCCCTGCTCGACATGCAGCGAAATCCGGTCTTCGGGCCGAAGGTCCATGACCTCCAACAAGGGAGCGGGATCCTCCACCATCAGATGAATATCGAGCGGCAAGGTCGTCACGCCGTGCATGGCACGGATGAAGTCGATTCCGAACGTGAGGTTCGGGACAAAATGAGCGTCCGTCACATCGACATGAAAATAATCCGTACCGAGACGTTCGAGTTCCCGGAAATCGCGTTCGAGATTCATCAGGTCGGAACACATGACCGAGACGGAGATCTTCCCTTCAGACAGCATGCTTTGTTACACGTTTATGGTTTATCGGACAATCGGAGTAACTATTTAGTGAGCCGGGAATCAAATTCCGCAGCAGCCTCGTAACCGTCGGCCTTGGCATTCCAGATCGACGCAATGGTCAGCATGCCGATCACTGCAAAGACAAGGATGACGATATAGGTCATGCCCCAGCCGTAATGATCGGCGACAAATCCGAATCCCACGCCGGAGATGAGCGTGCTGGCGTAACCGAAGATTCCCAGAATACCGTTTGCACTTGCCGCAGCCTCTTTCGTGGCCTGATTGGCAGCCGCAATGCCCAGCAGCGCCTGCGGACCGTAGATAAAGAAGGCGATCAACGTGAAGGGGATAGCCAGCACCCAGGCCGAAGCCGTGTCGGGGATGTACCAGAAGGCGACGGTCGAAAGGATGGCGCCCAACATGCAGAAGACACAGGTACGGTGTGCACGGCTTCCGAAGATATGATCCGTAGCCCATCCGGCGACCACCATACCGAGGTTTCCGCCCACGAACTCAAAGACCGCAACCATGATCGCGGCAGCGGCGACGGAGACGCCCTTCGAACCCGGCAAGAGCATCATGCCCCAGTCGAGCATCGAGAAGCGGACGATATACACGAAGAAGTTTGTCGCCGCAAGGATCCAGATAATGCGGTTTCCGAAGACCATGTGGCGCAGGAATGCCTTGTGATAAGCGGGATCCGAGGTCACCGGTTTCTTGACGCTCTTCTCCTCGGCCGGTTTGTGCTCCGCGTCGGACTGCTGCTCCTCCAGTTCGGGAAGGCCGACGGCCGAAGGCGTATCCCGCAACATAAGATAGAGCGCGCCGGCACCTGCAAGCGACAGAACGGCCGGGATCAGGAAACACAATCGCCAGGCGCTGTTGTCGAAATAGTGGACAAGAATGGCCCCGAGGACGAAGATCAGACCGGCGCCGATGGAGTGCGACATGTTCCAGATGGACATCTTCGTCGCCAGTTCGTTTGCCGGCACCCAATGGGTCATCAGCGGGGATACGGGAGGCACGCCCATGCCCTGGAAATAACCGTTCAGCAACAGGATGGAGCCCATGATGATCGTCAGCGCCGTAATGAATTCCCCGCCGCTTGCGGTTCCCGAGATCAACATCGCCATCTTGTCGCTGAAGCCGAAGCCGATATTGACCACGGCACACAGCGCAAGGCCCAGAGCCATGAATTTTCTGGCGCTGACACGGTCGGCGATAAATCCGTTGATGAAACGGGACACGCCATAGATGATACCGTTGAGCGTCAGGAAGAGACCCAATTGGGTTTTGGTGATTCCGAAGGTCGCTTCGATGCTCGGCATGGCCGTATTGAAATTCTTGCGGACGAAATAATAGAGTGCATATCCGACCATCGTGACGATGATGGTGCGGGTCTGCCAATACTTGAATTTTTTGATCTGTTCGAGAGTCATTTTTTCATTTAAATTAGTATTCTTCCTATTTTTCGTTTTGGGGGCAGGTGTTTCGCCCGAAACTTTTCAATAGAATTATTTCGAACGCTTATGCAAATGTAAGAAATAATTCAGAGAAAACAATAAAAAACACCCATTCTTTCGCTTCGTGCGATTTTTTCTCTATATTTGCATATCGTCGCGCTCCGGAAGCAAAGAGAAGAACTGTTTTCGGATAACCGTTTGGATGAGCAAAGTGTTTCAAAAGGAAAGCTGAGGGCTACATTACGACAGGGATACGGTTGCGACGCGGAAGGCCGAACGGCCGCAACGAAAAGCACCCGATTAACGAGGGGGGGGGTAAGGAAAAGGTGAAGGAGATAGCGAGAAAGGAGTGAAGAGGAGAGAGGAGAAAGATAAGCAGGTGAGTGCGGAAAGAACTGGAGAGAAGAGAAAGAGAAGAAGAAGGGGAGAGGAGGGGTGAGCAGAGCAGACAAGACAAGACAAGACAGGACAAGACAGGACAGGACAAGACAGGACAGGACAAGACGAAAGAAGGAAATTCCTTGTGAACGAACGACCCGAACAGACAGAACAGAACCGGAAACGAGCGACTTGAACAGGCCGAGCAGAATAAGAATAACAGACAGAACAGGCCAAACGGACCGAACGGAATAACAGACAAAACTTGAACAATGAATAAACCCGACAAAACAACGAACAAGATGAGAAGACTCATTGCCATTGCAGCCCTGTTGCTGATCGTGCCGCTTGCGGCATGGGCGCAACCTTCGGTCCGCATTACGGACGGGCCTTATCTTCAGGCCGTCGGTGAACGGGAGTTCACCGTAGTGTGGAGAACAAATATCGACGCCGTGTCGTGGGTCGAGATCGCCCCCGACGACGGTACGCACTTCTACAACACCGAACGGCGCAAGATCTGTCAGACACAGTTCGGACGCCGACCCATCGGCACCCTGCATTGCGTGCGGATTACGGGGCTGGAGCCGGCAACGACCTACCGCTACCGCATCATGCAAAAGGCCGTATTGGTAAACGAAGGGGTCAAGCGGGTCATCTTCGGCGAGGGTTACGGCAGCGACATCCTGCGGCACAAGCCGTTCAAGGTAACGACACTCGACCCCAAAAAGGAACGGATAACGTTTTCGGTCGTCAACGACATGCACGAACGCGATTCCATCCTGCGCCTGCTCTACAAGGATGTCAAACAGGGCCAATATGATTTCGTCTGCTTCAACGGCGACATGACGACCTATATCGATTCCGAGGATGCGCTTTTCGACAACTACCTCAGATCGTCGGCTGAACTCTTTGCCTCGCACACACCGCTTTATGTCGCACGCGGCAACCACGAGAACCGCGGCAAATATGCGATGGAGTGGCCGAAGTACTTCCCCTCATCGACCGGTCGCCCCTACTTTACCTTCCGACAGGGTCCGGCCTACGTCATCGTTTTGGACGGCGGAGAGGACAAGCCCGATTCGGATATCCGCAACATGGATCTGATGCGCTCCGACGACTTCCGCGCCGAGGAGGCCGAGTGGCTCAGAGAGGTGGTCAAGGACCCGGAATTTCTGTCGGCACCCGTGCGCATCGTCATCTGCCACATGCCGCCCCGTCCGGGTGACTGGCACGGACGTTCGGAGATCGCACGGCTCTTCGTCCCCATCCTCAACGAGGCGGGGATCGACCTGATGCTCTCGGGACACATCCACCGCTACGAGCTCTGGGAGAAGGGCGAGAACGGCTGCGATTTCCCCGTGCTGTGCAACCCCAACCGCACCCGCATGGACGTAGCGGTCGATGCGGAGAAAATCGACGTCAGGATCTACGACGCGGCCGGTACGCTCAAGCACCAGAACTGCTTCACGAAATAACTCCCGACCAACCGACCTGCGCGCTTCCGGAATTCGGAAGCGCGTTTTTTTCTGCAGGAGGAAGAGAGTCCGTTCCGCGTTTTTTATTAACTTTGTCCTGCGTTTAACATCATCGATCATGAATACGAAATACGCCCTGCCCAAAGATGGCGGACTGATTGCCAACGCTGCGCCCAGCGACATCATCCGTCGCTACGAGAAGATCCCCACCTCGGTATTCGAACATGAATCCGAAGCGGTCCGGTATGTTGCCGACAGCATCATACAGGCCATCCGCAAACATAACGAATACTCCCTGTCGAACGAGATTTTCGAGGATGCACAGCCCTTCGTTCTGGGGCTCACCACCGGCCGCACGCCCTTGGGACTGTATCGGGAGCTGGTACGGCGTTACCGCGAAGGAGCGGTCAGTTTCGCCAATGTCACCGTGTACAGCCTCGACGAGTTCTACCCCATCGAGGCCGACGAACCCCAAAGCCGCAACTACCGCATCCACGAAGAGTTTCTCAACCATATCGACATTCTTCCGGAGAACATCCACATTCCCGACGGCACCGTTTCCGAGGCCCGGGTGTCGCGTTACTGCGAATCCTACGACCGGGCGATCAGCCACATCGATCTGATGATCATCGGCGTAGGCGAGCAGGGGCAGTTGGGCTTCAACGAAGCGGGCTCCTACGAGAAATCCCGCACGCGACTGGTTCAGCTGTCGCACGCTTCGCGGAAGATCCAGTCTTCGGCCTTCTCGAGTTTCGACGATACGCCGAAGATGGCCATTACGATGGGCATCGACACCATCATGCGCGCCGACAAGATCATCCTCATGGCATGGGGCGAAGAGAAGGCGGAGGTGATACACAAGGTCGTAGAGGGACAGATTACGGACCAGATACCGGCCACGGCGCTTCAGGAGCACCACAACATCGAGGTCGTGATCGACGAAAACGCCGCTGGAAAACTTACGCGCGAGGTGGCGCCCTGGCTGGTCGGACCCTGCCAGTGGACACCGAAATTTACACGCAAGGCCGTCATCTGGCTCTGCGGAATCGTTCACAAACCGATTCTGAAACTCACCCACACGGACTACATCGAGAATTCGCTGGGCGAGCTGCTCGAAGCCAAAGGTCCCTACGACAAGATCAACATCGAGGTCTTCAACGACCTGCAACATACGATTACGGGGTGGCCGGGCGGCAAACCCAATGCGGATGATTCGACGCGGCCCGTGCCGTCGAAACCCTTCCCGAAGCGGATTCTGATCTTCTCGCCGCATCCCGACGACGACGTGATTTCGATGGGCGGCACCTTCATCCGCCTGGTGGATCACGGTCACGACGTACACGTCGCCTACGAAACCTCGGGCGACTTTGCCGTCAACGACGACGTGGTTCTCCAGCATCTCGACACGGCCCGGGAGTTGGGCTTCCCCGATCGGTTCGAAGAGATCAAGCGACTGATCGAGACCAAACAGAAAGGGATGCCGGAACCGCCGGAGCTGCTGGCGATCAAGGCGGCCATCCGACGCGGGGAGGCCAAGGCCGCAGACCGCTCCTTCGGGATGGATCCGTCCCATATCCATTTTCTGAACCTCTCCTTCTACGAAACGGGACGGCTCAAGAAGGCGCCGCTGACGGAACAGGACATCAACGTCATCGTCCGGCTGCTGCGGGAGGTCCAGCCCGACCAGATCTACGCGGCGGGCGACCTTGCCGATCCGCACGGCACGCACCGCACCTGCATAGAGGCCGTTCTCGGAGCGCTGGAGATCACCAAAGATGACGAGTGGCTCAAGCATTGTCATCTGTGGCTCTACCGCGGAGCATGGCTGGAGTGGGATCTGGGCATGGTTGACATGGCCGTACCGCTCTCGCCCGACGAGATGATCAAGAAGCGCCACGCCATCTACCGACATGTTTCGCAAAAGGATATCGTTCCGTTCCCGGGCAGCGACACACGGGAGTTCTGGCAGCGCGCCGAGGAGCGTACACAGAACACGGCCCGTCTCTACGACCAGTTGGGCATGGCGGAGTATCAGGCCATCGAGGTCTTCGTCAAGATGTTCTGACACACGGTCCGTCCGGGAGTTCCGGACAACCCGGCCACCAGACGGACGGACAAGCCTGCCAACCCTGTTGAACAGAACATACAAAAGGAAAACTACATTCGGCGATTGACAAATTGACATATCGTCCGACAAACAAAAACAGAATTTATGAGACTCATCATCGAAGAGAACGATGCAAAGGCCGGCCAGTGGACGGCGCGCTACATCGTGAACCGCATCAAGCGGAAAGCAGCCGAGACCGACAAACCGTTCGTACTGGGACTTCCCACGGGATCCACGCCCGTCGAAACGTACAAGGAGCTGGTTCGCCTCTACAAGGCGGGAGAGATCTCCTTCAAGAATGTGATCACGTTCAACATGGATGAATACGTGGGGATTCCGGAGGATCATCCGGAGAGCTACCATACGTTCATGCACAAGCACTTCTTCGACCACGTGGATGTACCGGCGGAGAATATCCACATTCTCAACGGCAACGCGCCGGATCTTGCCGAGGAGTGTGCGGCCTACGAGCGTCAGATCGTCGCGGCAGGCGGTATCGATCTCTTTCTGGGCGGCATTGGCGAGGATGGCCACATCGCCTTCAACGAGCCCTATTCGTCGCTTGTGTCCCGTACGCGGGTGATGACGCTGACGCCGGAGACGATCGCCGTGAACTCGCGATTCTTCGACAACGACGTCAACAAGGTTCCGCGTCAGGCGATGTCGGTAGGCGTCGCCACGATCATGGATGCCCGCGAGGTGATCATCCAGGCTTTCGGTCACAAAAAGGCCCGCGCGCTGAAACACGGTGTCGAAGGCTGCTATTCGCACGAATGGACAATTTCGGCATTGCAGATACACCCTGCCGGCATCATTGTTGCGGACGAGGCGGCCGTTGGCGAACTGAAGGTCAATACCTACCGCTATTTCCGCGAGCTGGAGAAATCGGAACGTCTGTAATCTTTTCAGCGATGCTCTACCGTCCGGCCGAGATCGGCCGGACGTTTTTTATTCATACAAACCGCCACGGCAGCATCTCCGGCCCACACCTTTTTTTCTCCCTACCCTCCTCTCCGCCGCCTCTCTCCTGCTCCTCAGAGAAACGGATAGAAATCCCGCGCGGATCAACCACCACGGCGACAGTTCCGGCATACACCTCTTTTTTTCTCAACCTCTCGCCTTTCCTTTTTCTTCCTCTCCCCTCCTCAGAGAAACGATAGAAAATCCCGCGCGGATCAACCATTACGGCGATAGCTCCGGCATACACCTTTTTTTTCTCAACCTCCCGTCTTTTCTTTTTCTTCCTCTCCCCTCCTCAGAGAAACGATAGAGAATCCCGCGCGGATCAACCGCCCCAGCAGCAGCTTCGGTCCACGCCTCTTTTCCCTTCTTTTTCCCTCCTTTCCTCCTTTCCTCTCCTCCCTTCCTCCTCTCTCCTCTCTCCTCCCCTCCTCAGAAAAACAGACAAAAGACCTCGCGTGAATCAATCTGCAATCCGGGCAGAGAAAGAAAAAAACCGACCCGCAACCTCCACAAAAAAAATCGGAGCGTCCCCTCAACGAGGACGCTCCGACTACATTTGCATCGGATCAACCGACTATTTTCCGAGCAGTTTCCTGACTTCGGCAGCGACGGTTTCGCCGTTGTAGCCGAACTCCTTGTCAAGCACCTTGTAGGGCGCCGAGAAACCGAACATGTCGTGGCCGTGAATGTATCCCTTCTCACCGACCAGCCCGGCCAACGTAACGGTCAGTCCGGAGGTCATACCGTAACGGACGACACCGGCAGGCAATACGGACTCCTGATAGGATTGGGGCTGATCGCGGAACAAACCCTCGCTGGGCACACTGACGATGCGGGCCTTGACGCCCTCCTTCGCCAGCAGTTCGGCGCCTTCGACAAGCGTAGCAACCTCCGAACCCGAAGCGACCATCACCACATCAGGATTCACCGCATCGGCAACCACATAGGCTCCCTTAACGAGCTGCGCAGCCTCTTCGCGGCGATTGCCGCCCAGAGCAGGCAGGTTCTTGATATTCTGACGCGACAGGATAAGCGCAACGGGACGTTTCTCCTCCAGCGCCAGACGCCATGCCGCAATCGTCTCCTCGCCATCGGCAGGGCGCAGCACGACCATCGAGCGTTCGCCGGCATGATTGCGCAGATGCTCCATCAGCCGGATCTGCGCCTCGTGCTCGACAGGCTGATGCGTAGGACCGTCCTCGCCCACACGGAACGAGTCGTGGGTCCAGATATAGATCACATGCAGGTGCATGAGCGCCGACAGACGCACGGCAGGTTTCATGTAGTCCGAGAAGACGAAGAACGTACCGCAAGCCGGAATCACGCCTCCGTGCAGCGCCATACCGTTCATCACGCAGGCCATCGTCAGTTCCGACACGCCGGCCTGGAAGAACTTGCCGGTGAAATCGCCCTTCGTGAAGGCCTTGGTCTTCTTGAGGAAGCCGTCGGTCTTGTCCGAATTCGAGAGGTCGGCCGATGCCACGACCATGTTCTCGACCTGTTCGGCCAGCACGCCGAGTACGGTAGCCGAAGCGGCACGTGTAGCCACGTCGGCCTTCATCTCGATGGCGCCGTAATCGATGTCAGGCACCTTGCCCGAGAGGAAGAGATCGAGCTTGCGGGCCAACTCCTTGTTTGCGGCCCGCCACTCGGCCTCAACGGCCTTCTGCCCCTTGACCCATGCGCGCAACTCTTCACGCCGCGCTCCATAGAGCTCCTTCACCTCGTCGAAGATGACAAAGGGATTCTCGGGATCGCCGCCCAGATGTCTGATCGTGGCCGCATAGTCGGCACCGGCAGCGGAAAGCGGCTGTCCGTGCGTGGAGACCTTGTTCTCGAAGGAGGAGCCGTCGGCTGCAACCGCCCCCTTGCCCATCAACGTCCGACCGATGATGATCGTCGGACGCTCGGTTTCGGCATTGGCCGCCTGCAGCGCCGCACGGATCTCGTCGATCGACTGTCCGTTGATGTTGAGGACGTTCCAGCCCCAGGCGCGGTATTTTGCCGCAACATCCTCCGTATCGACCTCCTCGACCTTCGTCGAGAGCTGGATGTTGTTCGAATCATAGTACATGATGAAGTTCGACAGCCCCAGATGGCCGGCGATACGGCCTACCCCCTGCGAGATCTCCTCCTCCACGGCACCGTCCGAGATATAGGCGTAGATCTTGTGCGCCTGCCACTCGCCGAAGCGCGCCGCCATGAAACGTTCGGCAATTGCGGCACCCAATGCCATGGCATGTCCCTGTCCCAGCGGTCCGGAGGTGTTTTCAACGCCGTGAGCGACATCCACTTCGGGGTGTCCGGGCGTGATGCTGCCCCACTGCCGGAACGCTGCCAGATCCTCCATCGTGTAGTTGCCGGCCAGCGCCAGCACGGAGTAGAGCATCGACGACATGTGTCCGGGATCAAGGAAGAGCCGGTCGCGGAAGGGATAGCGCATATCGTCGGGATCGTAACGCAGAAACTCCGCATAGAGGACATTGATGAAGTCCGCACCGCCCATAGCGCCGCCGGGATGCCCCGATTTGGCCTTCTCGACCATCGATGCAGCCAATATACGGATGTTGTCGGCCGCACGCATCAGTTTTGCATTGTTTGCCATATTTTCTATCTGTTTAGTAGTTTCTTTTTTCCTTTGCGATACAAAGATAGAAAAATTATTTCATCCCACCTTTTTTACCTCAACAAAATTTGCCTTTTCTATCTTTTCCTTGGCGTATGGCAGCGTTACGCGAAACTCCTTGCATCCCGACGAGGGAATTTCATACATCGTATCCATCATCACGGCCTCGCAGATCGACCGCAGGCCGCGTGCCCCGAGCTTGTATGCGATGGCACGATCGACGATGTAGTCGAGGACATCCTCGTCAAACGAGAGCTTCACGCCATCCATCTCGAAGAGCCGTACATACTGCTTGACGATGGCATTTTTCGGTTCGGTAAGGATCGAGCGCAGCGCCTCGCGCGAAAGGGGCTGCATGTAAGTCAGCACGGGCAGACGCCCCACCAGCTCGGGAATCAGGCCGAAACTCTTGAGATCCTGGGGCATGATATACTTCATGAGATTCGACCGATCGACCGGATCGGCCTTGAGCTGTCCATACCCCATCGCACGGGTATTGAGCCGTTGGGCGATCTTGCGTTCAATTCCATCGAACGCGCCGCCGCAGATGAAGAGGATGTTTCGCGTATCGACCTGGATGAATTTCTGCTCGGGATGTTTCCGTCCGCCCTGCGGCGGGACGTTGACCGTCGTTCCTTCGAGGATCTTCAGCAGGGCCTGCTGCACCCCTTCGCCCGAGACATCGCGGGTAATGGAGGGATTGTCGCCCTTGCGGGCGATCTTGTCGATCTCGTCGATGAAGACGATACCGCGCTCGGCCGCCGCAACATCGTACGACGCCACCTGCAGCAGCCGCGACAGAATGCTCTCCACATCCTCGCCGACATACCCCGCTTCGGTCAGCACCGTGGCATCCACGATGGTGAAGGGGACGTTCAACAGCCGTGCAATCGTACGGGCCATGAGGGTCTTGCCGGTACCCGTCGGGCCGACCAGCACCACATTGGACTTGTCAATCTCCACATCCGAATCGGACGATTTCGACAGAATCCGCTTGTAATGGTTGTACACCGCCACCGAAAGGTAGCGTTTCGCCTCTTCCTGCCCGATGACATACTGATCGAGAAACTCCTTGATGCGGGCGGGTTTCAGGAGGTCTTCATAACGCAGGGGCGGCTGAGCGGCCGCAGAGCCCGACGTTGCAGATTCGGCTATCACGTGATGCTCGACCAACGTCCGATACCCCTGTTCGATGCACTCGTTGCAGATCCGGGCTTCACCGGCTCCCTGGAAGAGCATCATCACTTCACTTTGCCGTTTGCCGCAAAACGAGCAATACGCCTCGGCATAACGGGTATTTCCTTTTCCGTTTTTCGTTTGTGTCATTCTTCGTCGTTCCGTTCTTCATTTATTGGCAAGCGACGGCCGCGCCGCACGCCGCACGAAACCGGGCGGCACGCCGGCAATCCGGCATACCGCTCCCCGGCCCGTCAAAAAGCTCTTTTCGCACGATCCGGCGGATTACCGCGCACGTTTTTCAATCACTTCGTCGATGAGTCCATACGTCTTGGCCTCCTGCGCCGACATCCAGTAGTCACGATCGGCATCCTTTTCGATCTTCTCCAACGGCACACCGGCATGCGAAGAGAGGATCTCGTAGAGCTCCTTTTTCGTACGCAGGATCTCACGGGCGGTGATCTCGATGTCGGAAGCCTGTCCCTGGGCGCCGCCCAGCGGCTGGTGGATCATCACACGCGAGTGCGGGAGCGCCGAACGCTTGCCCGCAGCACCGGCCGTCAGCAGGACGGCGCCCATCGATGCGGCGAGCCCCGTGCAGATCGTCGCCACGTCGCAGTTGACGAGCTGCATGGTATCGTAGATTCCCAGGCCGGCCGTGACCGATCCACCGGGAGAATTGATATAGAGCTGAATATCCTTGTCGGGATCCGCCGATTCGAGGAAGAGCAGCTGCGCCTGGATGATATTTGCCGCGTCGTCATAGATCGGGGCGCCGAGGAAGATGATGCGATCCATCATCAACCGGGAGAAGACATCCATCGTCGCGACATTCAACTGTCGCTCCTCGATGATGGTAGGCGACACGTAGGAGTCGGCAATGGAGTGATAGTCGTGCAGTCGGAGACTGCTGATGCCGCAATGCTTGACGGCAAACTTTTCAAATTCGGAAGCCATATTCAATAGTTGTTCATTGTTCATTAAGATTCTCGGATCAAAAGAGACGCAGGACAGGCCGTCATTACCTCCCGCCTGGGCTGCAGATTCTCTCCTGCAAACCAACCGGCCGCGGTTCCGGCCACAATTTCCTGCAATTGCCAACAGAAGTACGCTTCTGTAAACCGGACTGCCGTTGTCAACAACCGCTACGCTTGCCACCGTCCGCTGCCGCAGCGGCCAACCGCCATTACCTGCCGCCGGAGCCGCAAATTCTTTCCTGCAAACCAACCGGCAGCGGTTCCTGCTGCAATCGCTGCACGAATTTCCTCCAGCCAACCGACCGTCCGCAGGCTCTGAGCCCCACACCGTCCGTCGTCCGACCCGTCACCCTGCAGCCCGGATCAAACAAAGGACTCTGCAAACATCACGCCCGCAGAGTCCAAAGATAGACATTTTTTCCTCTTGTCCGTCGATTGTCCTACATCTCTTTGGCAAGTTTGGCAAATTCATCGGCGGAGACAGCCTTCTCGCTCACCTTGATCTTGCCCTTGATATCTTCGACAACCTTCATCTCATAGAGCTTCTCGTAGATCTTCTGCGACTGCTCCTTGTTGGCAAGGATCTGCTGCTTGGCAAAGTTCTCCAGCATCTCGTCGGGTGCAGCCGGCATGCCGTACTGTGCAAACTGCGCAGCAGCAAAGGCCTTCGCTTCGGCCAGCGCCTCATCGGCCGTCACGGTCAGATTGTCCTCCTTGATGAAGTGCTTCTGCAGGTAGTTCCATGTAAACATCTTGAGGAACTGATCGAAATCCTTGGCGATCTCCTCCTTCGAGAACTTCTCCTCGTTGATGACATAGAGCCAGCGTTTGAGGAACTCGACAGGCATCTTCAGGCCCGCCTTCTCCACCACGAAATTGCGGACCTGCAGCGTGAAGAGATAATCGCTTTCGCGCGTCAGCTCCTTGCCGATCTCCTCATCGACAAAAGCATCGAGACCCGCTTCATCCGTCACGTTCCCCTGCGGGAAAGCCATCTTGAAGAACTCCTCGTTGAGTTCGGGCTCCGCGAACTTGCGGATCTTGGTGATTTCGAGCGTGAATTCGGGCTTCACCGACTCCAGTTCGTTCTCCTTGAGCTGAAGCGCTGCGGCACGCTGTGCAGGATTCTTGTAGAGTTCGTTGATGTTGACGTTCATCTTCGCGCCCACCTTCTTCCCCTTAAAGGGCTTGCGCTCCTCGTCGCTCATCGAGATCAGTCCCACATACGCCTCCTCGACCCGCAGCTCGCCATTGTCGAGCGTTACGGTCAGCGCCTCGTCATCCGACACCTTCTCCACATCGACCAGACGGCCGTAGCGGCGCAGGAAGTTCGAGCGATAGCTGTCGTGCATCTTCTTGTCGATCTTGATGCGGTAGTAGGTCAGCTTGTCCTTTGCCGAGAACGAGAGCTCGACCTTCGGAGCCTCGCCGATCTCGAACATGTATTCGAACTCGGTGGCGTTGTCGAAGTCGAAAGCGCCCTGCTCCTCAGCGGGAATCACATCACCGAGATAGTCGATATTCTCCTTCTGGAGGTACTCGAAGACGGCATTCGAAGCCGTGCGGTAGGACTGCTCCGCCACGACACCCTTTCCGTACATTTTTTTGATGATCCCCATCGGCACCATACCGGGACGGAATCCCGGGATATTGGCCTTGCGACGGTATTCGCGCAGCGCTTTCTCGACGGCTTCACCGTAATCGGCCTCACCGACCTTGACCGAGATGAGCGATGTCAACTCCTCTTTCTGTGTTCTCTTGATCTCCATAGACGTTATATTATTTGCTTGTTTTCGTACGCTTTGGCGGGCAAAGATACGATTTTTTTTTCGTATGACCTCGCTTTTGCGAAAGATTCTGCATTCACGTCCGCACCGCGGGAAGCGGAACGGGGTGTTCGTCGGGCACACGCGGCCCGCAGGCGGGCCATCCTGCACGACGGAAGCGGGGAGGGGCATCCTGCCGACGGAAGATCCGACAATGCGGACGGCACAAAAAATGCGTCTGCACAAAGATAAATTTGCACCCGTACGCCGCAAGCATTATCTTTGCCCGCCGAAATCCGAACGAGCCATGACGATTCGAACCAAAGGAGTGATCTACGGTGCCATAGCCGCCGCAACTTACGGGATGAATCCCCTCTTCACCCTGCCGCTTTACCATGCCGGGCTGACCCCCGACTCGGTACTTTTCTACCGCTATGCCCTTGCCCTGCCCATTCTGGCCGTCATGATTGCCCTGCGCGGCCAGACGTTCCGCCTGCAGGGCCGCGAAGTGCTTCCGCTGGCGGGAGCCGGACTGCTCTTCTCCGCCTCCTCGCTCTTTCTCTACGTCAGCTACAACTACATGGATGCAGGCATCGCCTCGACAATACTCTTCGTCTATCCGATCCTCGTCGCCCTGATCATGGGCATCTGCTTTCATGAGCGCATCCGCGCCCTCACGATCTTCTGCATTGCACTGGCTCTTCTCGGCATCGGACTGCTCTACAAAGGCGGCGGCGAGACGCTCAGCGGTCTGGGCGTACTGTTCGTCCTGCTGTCGTCGCTCAGCTACGCCATCTACATCGTAGGCGTGAACCGTTCGGTGCTGAAGACGATTCCAACGGTCAAGCTCACCTTCTACGCCCTGCTTTTCGGGCTGTCGATCTATGTGGTGCGACTCGACGTTCTGACCGCCCTGCAGGCCATCCCCACCTGGTACCTATGGATCAATGTCATAGCCCTTGCGGCGCTACCTACGGCCGTTTCGCTGCTCTGCACGACACAGGCGATCCACTGCATCGGCTCGACCCCGACAGCCATACTCGGGGCACTCGAACCCGTTACGGCCGTCTTTTTCGGCGTAACCATCTTCCACGAGGCGCTTACGGTTCGCTTGTGCATCGGCATTGCACTGATTCTCACGGCCGTCACGCTGATCGTTGCGGGCGGCGAGGTATCCTCGTTTCTGCTTCGGTTCCGCAAGCTCTTCCCCAGGCGGCACAGGAAATAGATATCGGACACACCGTCCGGAGCCGAGCCTGCAAGGGCCGCCCCGCCTCTTCCGCGCTGCCGCATCAGCCGCTCTGCTCCGCACCGCAAAGAGGTGCATCCAGCCACAAAAAAAGCGTCCGCCCCTCTCCTCCCCGTCTGAAACCGGGAACCGGAAGGGCGGACGCCGTACTTTCGCCGATCACCTACTCCTCAAGCCACTGGCGGATTGTAGCAACGGCCTCTTCACGCATCGGTTCGGGCAATGTCGCGATACGGGTGCGGTGCGAGCCGCCGGGCTGGATGAAGAGGTGCATGTTGCGTTTGCGCGGGGTTACGGCCCATGCGGCGCCCGATGCCGTCCACGGATCATTCTCGCCATAGATCATTACCATACGGGGATCTTCCCGTTTGAGATAACGCCGCATTTTACGGTAGAGCGACCGGTCGAACCGGATCTCACGCAGCTCGTCGGGGACAAAGAGCCGCCGCAAATAGTCCTTGCCGGTCCGGATGGAGAGATACCGCCGCAAAGGACGTATATCATAGCCATAATAGCCCAATTCATGCGCCGCCTGCACGAAAAAGGAGGTCGTCGGGGTCTCCCGCACGAAATATTCGGGATCGACGGCCTTGATAAAATAATCGAACAGATCCCTGTCCGTTGCCGACGCGGCAGGGATCTCCCCGGCATCGGATCCCCACTGCCAGAACGAGAAGGGATACTCCAGGACGCAGAAATCGTAGATCTCGGACAGCGGGGCGCGAAATTCGTATTTCTTGTCGCGGCAGTAGGCTTCGAAGAGCGGCATCAACCGCTCGCGGCGCCTCAGCACCTCCAGCTGGAACTGTTCGATCACGGCCCGCTGTTCGGCCGTTCCCACCCGACGGAGGAATTTCTCATGCCGGCCGTCTTCCCGCGCACGGTTCACAGGCCCGACATAGGGGACATAGACATCGACATCCTCCGGATAGAACGTCGCATAGAGCATGGTGGTTGTTCCGCCCTTGCTGATCCCCGTTGCTATCCACTTTCCGGGATAGATCGTACCGAGCAGGGTCCGCACATCGTGGAGGTCGTCCGCCGAGGCCTCGGCCGTAAGATACGTCCAGTCGCGCGGTTCGGGAGTCGAAGCGAGAAAATAGCGGTGTTCGACAAAAATCAGGTTTGCATCGAAGATCCGCGACAGCTCCTCCCTGTAATCGGGCCGGTAGGCATAGGCTGCGCCGTATCCTTCGGTCACGAGAACGGTCGGGCGGTCGTACCCCGCATGGAATACGACCACACGATGTTCGAAACTGCCCTTTTCGGGAGCCTGCCAGTCGAGCGGCTGCCGCAGGATCAATTCATATTTTTCATCGAAGCAGGTCGTTTCGAGCGGTTTGACTCCAACGGCACGTTCGAGCGCCGCAAGTCGCTCCGCCAACGTATTCTGCGCGGCGGCGGGCAGCAGTCCCGACAGGAGGGCGCACAGGATTCCCAAGACTCTTCTCATCATATCATTTCGCTGTATATTCCGACAAAGCTGCCGGCAAAGATAACAAAAAACGGCAATCTGCAATCGCATTCCGGCAACAAAAGCCAGCATCGGCGAACGCGCCGGCCCCGTCGGAGGCACCGCCCCTGCACCCGCATGTACATGACGAGAGAAAAGCGGGAAGCCGGAACCGGATTTCGGCGGAAAAGGCGGGATGTTCCGTGCCGTGAGGCTGTTTTTCGAACGGGAAATCCCGCGAAAGAGGGGTATGGCCTTTTCCGTTCCGTATTTAATTTGTATTTTTGCGGAATATAGAGAGTGATTACAACCGTTAGTTTCAAGTGAAACCGATTCTTCCGTTTTTGATGCTGGCCCTCGCGGTCAGTTGCGCCGGCCGGCGGAGCCGGTCTGCCGCAGATGCCGCCAACGAACCTGCCCCGCCCGTAGAGTACACCTATACGGTCAAGGCGAGTTATCCGCACCTCACGACAAGCTACACCCAAGGCCTCTATTATGAAGCGGGGTATCTGTGGGAAGGAACCGGACAATACGGCGCTTCGGTCCTGCAGCGGGTGGAACCGGCAACAGGCAGGGCCGAAGTCTTGGTCCGGCTGCCCAAGGACGAGTTCGGCGAGGGCATCGCCCGTGTGGGCGACGAGATCTTCCAGCTTACATGGAAGAACAATACCGTTCATGTTTACGATGCCGCGACCCTGCAGCATCTGCGGACGGTCCGTTATGCCGGTGAAGGATGGGGATTGACCACCGATGGCGAAAAACTCTACATGAGCAACGGATCGGAATATCTTTGGGAGGTCGATCCTGCGACATTCCGACGGGGGCGCAAGATCACCGTAACGGCCGAAGGGCGCCCCGTTCGCTTTCTCAACGAGTTGGAGTGGATCGAAGGCAAGATCTGGGCAAACGTCTATACCTCCGACCGGATCGTCATCATCGATCCGGCAACGGGACATGTCGAGGGGGTCGTCGATCTGAGCGGACTGTTGCCGGAAGAGGAGGTCACGGCCGCGACCGACGTGCTGAACGGCATCGCCTATGATGCCGCCACACGCCGTCTCTTCGTGACGGGCAAGAACTGGAGCCGGCTGTTTGAAATCGAAATCATCAGGAAATGAAATCATCCATCGAAGAACAACTCGAACGACGCATATTGCTGTTGGACGGCGGGTTCGGCACCATGGTGCAGGGCTACGGCGTGGACGAAGCGACCTGCCGCGGCGAACGGTTCCGCACTTGGGAGCGCCAGCTGCGGGGCTGCAACGACCTGCTGGCGCTGACGGCGCCGCATATCGTGCGCGAGATCCATGAAAAATACCTTGCAGCGGGAGCCGACATCATCGAGACCGACTCGTTCAACGCCAATGCCGTTTCGCTGGCCGACTACGGACTGGAAGGCTTCGCATACGAAATAGCGCGGGCCGCAGCCGCCACGGCACGTGCGGCCGCCGACATCTTTACGGCGCGAAATCCGCATAAACCGCGTTTCGTGGCGGGCTCGATCGGGCCGACGAACCGCACGCTTTCGATGTCGGCGGATGTCAACGACCCTGCGGCCCGCGAAATCGATTTCGCAACGATGTGCGCCGCCTACCGGGAGCAGGTCAAGGGACTGATCGACGGCGGCGTGGATCTGCTGCTTGTCGAAACGGTCTTCGACACGTTGAACGCCAAGGCCGCCCTGGCCGCGATCGACGACGAATGTCGTGCCCGGAATTGCCATATTCCGGTCATCGTCTCCGGTACGCTGTCGGACGCTTCGGGCCGCACGCTTTCGGGACAGACCGTCGAAGCGTTCTACGCCTCGATCGCCCATGCGAAGCCGCTGGCCGTCGGTCTGAACTGCGCCTTCGGCGCCAAGGAGCTGCTGCCCTACCTCGAACGGCTGGCCTCCGTTGCGGAGACACGGATCTCAACCCACCCCAACGCCGGACTTCCCAACGTCATGGGCGGATACGACGAGACCCCCGCAATGTTCGCCGCCGACTGCGCCGAATACATGCGGCGCGGCGTGGTCAACATCCTCGGCGGCTGTTGCGGCACCACGCCCGAACACATCTTCGAACTCTCGAAAATCGTCAGCGACTACGCACCGCGGCCGCTCCCGACGCCGCAACACACAACGGTGCTGAGCGGTCTGGAACCGTTGCGCATCGTTCCCGAAGCCAACTTCATCAATGTGGGCGAACGGACCAACGTCGCCGGTTCGGCACGCTTCGCGCGCCTCATCCGCGAGGGAGCCTACGACGAAGCGCTCTCGATCGCACGGGCACAGGTCGAGGCCGGTGCACAGGTGATCGACGTCTGCATGGACGACGGGCTGATCGACGGTCCGCAGGCGATGCGACACTTCCTGAATCTGGTCGCTTCGGAACCCGAAATCGCCCGGGTGCCGATCATGATCGACTCATCGAAATGGGAGGTACTCGAAGCAGGGCTCCAGGTCGTGCAGGGCAAGAGCGTCGTCAACTCCATCTCGCTCAAGGAGGGCGAAGAGACGTTCCTCCGTCATGCGGCCGCCATCCGCCGTTACGGTGCGGCCGCCGTCGTGATGCTCTTCGACGAACGGGGTCAGGCCGACACCTATGACCGCAAGATCGAGGTGGCGGCACGCGCCTACCGGCTGCTCACCGACGCGGGATTCCCGCCCGAAGAGATCATCTTCGACCCCAATATTCTGGCCGTAGCCACCGGCATCGAGGCCCACGACCGCTATGCGAAGGATTTCATCGACGCCACGCGCTGGATCAGGGAGCACCTGCCCCATGCCAAGGTTTCGGGCGGCGTCTCGAACCTTTCGTTCGCCTTTCGCGGCAACAACACCGTGCGCGAGGCGATGCATTCGGTCTTTCTCTACCACGCCATCGCGGCGGGCATGGAGATGGGGATCGTCAACCCGCAGCTGCTGCAGGTTTACAGCGACATCGAACCGACGCTGCTTGAACGGGTCGAGGATGTCATTCTCTGTCGGCGTCCGGATGCCTCCGAACGGCTGATCGAATACGCCCAGCAGCTGCATACCGACACATCGGCCGACCGCACCGCACACGAAGAGACTTGGCGCACGCGGCCGCTTGCCGAACGGATCGAATACGCGCTGCTGAAAGGCATCACGGAACATATCGAGGCCGATACGCTCGAAGCCTATCACGAAACGGGCGACCCGATCGGAGTCATCGACGGCGTGCTGATGCATGCCATGGGGCGTGTAGGCGAACTCTTCGGCGAAGGGAAGATGTTCCTGCCGCAGGTGGTCAAGTCGGCCCGCGTGATGAAACGGGCCGTTGCGGTGCTGACACCCTATATCGAACAGAACGCCGCACACGGAGCCTCGGCAGGCAAGGTGATCGTCGCAACGGTCAAGGGCGACGTGCACGACATCGGCAAGAACATCGTCTCGGTGGTCATGGCCTGCAACGGCTACGAGATCCGCGACCTGGGGGTAATGGTCGAGGCGCAGCGCATCATCGACGAGGCGGTCGCATGGGGCGCCGACGCCATCTGCCTGAGCGGACTCATCACGCCGTCGCTCGACGAGATGATCCATGTGGTCGAGGAGGCCGAGCGGCGCGGGCTGCGCATACCGTTCATCATCGGCGGCGCCACGACCTCCGAACTCCATACGGCGGTCAAGATCGCACCCTGCACCTCGGCACCGGTCATCCGGTCGCGCGACGCAAGCGAGAACAGCCGTATTCTGGCCGCGCTGTTAGGCCCCGACCGTGAAGCCTATATCGCCGGAGTTGCCGAACGGCAGCGCAAACTGCGCGACGAATACCTGCGGCGCGAACGATTGCGCGACCTGCTTCCGCTGGAGGAGGCGCGCCGCAACCGGCGGGTGCGACCGGCCAAGGAGATCCTTCCGGCGGCCCACACGGGACGGCTGGTCTTCCCCGATTTCGACATTGCCGACGTCATTCCCAATATCGACTGGAACTTCTTCTTCCCCGCATGGGGGTTGAAGGGCCGTTATCCGGAGATCCTCCAACACCCCGAAAAGGGCGAGGAGGCCCGCAAGCTCTTCGACGACGCACAGGCGCTGCTGCACCGCATGGCCGAAGAGCGGCTGCTGACGCTGCAGGGCGTCGTAGGGATCTTCCCCGCGGTGAGTCAAGGTGACGACATCCTCGTGACCGATACGAAGGGCCGGCAGCATACGCTGGCCATGCTCCGCAACCAGACACGCGGCGCGGAAAATCTCTCGCTGGCGGATTTCATCGCCGAAAAGGACGGCAAACATACC
>CALUOX010000034.1 GCA_944322375.1 uncultured Alistipes sp. | reverse complement strand
ATCGGCTGCTTCGCCCTCACGGCCGGAATCGGCCTGCAGGAGTTGTGCGAGAAGTTCCGCAAGGAGGGCGACGACTATTCGGCCATTCTGGCCAAGCTGCTGGCCGACCGGCTGGCCGAGGCCTTCACCGAAACGGTGCACAGTTTCATCCGCCGCCAGATGTGGGGTTATGAAACGGGAGCTCCGCTCACGGCCGCACAGCTCATCGCCGGCGAATATCGCGGGCGCCGCATGGCCTTCGGCTATCCGGCATCGCCCGACCATACGCTCAAACGCGACATCTTCGACCTGCTGGGCGTAGAACAGACCACGCGCTTGCGGCTCACGGAGAACTGGATGATCGATCCGGGGGAAACGCTCTGCGGGCTCATCTTCTCCGACGCCCGATATTTCGCGGTCGGCACGATCGACGACGAACAGCTGCGCGACTATGCCGCCCGCCGCAACCTCGACGAAGAGACCTTACGCAAAATCATCCCGAACAACCTCTGAACATGAACGTACTGGATATCATACGCGCTGCCGCGACAAAGGGATCGGCACGCTTTTCGTTCGAACTGCTTCCGCCGCTCAAGGGCGACGGCACGCAGGGCGTCTTCACAACCGTCGAAGCGCTGCGCGTCTTCGACCCGGCCTTCATCAACGTGACGTTCCACCGCGAAAGCATCAAGCAGAGCGTCACGGACGACGGACACATCGAATGGCACAAGGTGCGTCGGCGTCCGGGCACGGTCGGCATCTCGGCCGCCATCCGCGACCGCTTCGACATCGAGGTGGTGCCGCACCTGATCTGCGGCGGATTGTCGCGCTACGACATCGAGGATGCACTCATCGACATGGATTTCCTCGGGCTGCACAACGTGCTGGCGCTGCGGGGTGACTGCGGACCCAACGAACGCCACTTCATGCCCCATCCGCAGGGCCACTCGCACGCGGTCGATCTGGTCCGGCAGATTGCGGCGATGAATCGCGGAGAGTTTGTTGACGGCGAGGTGGAGGTGTGCCACCACTCGAAATTCTCGATCGGCGTGGCGGGTTATCCCGAGAAGCATGTCGATGCCCGCGACGCGAAGAGCGACCTGCGCCACCTCAAGGAGAAGGTCGATGCCGGAGCCGACTACGTGATGACGCAGATCTGCTACGACGCCGAGAAAATCCTCGCCTTCATCCGCCGCTGTCGGGAGATCGGCATCGAGGTGCCGATCATACCGGGTATCAAGCCTCTCTCGACCCTGCGGCAGCTGACCCTGCTGCCCGAAACCTTCGCGATCGAACTGCCCGAAGCGTTGCGGCACGAGGTCGAGGAGCATGCCGAACAGCCCGACGCCATCCGACAGATCGGCGTGGAGTGGGCCGTTGCCCAGTGCCGGAAGCTCAAGGCAGCGGGGATTCCCGTGATCCATTTCTATACGATGGGCCGGGCCGAGAACGTTCAACGGATCGTAAAGGAGGTCTTCTGACCGAACGGTTGCATTATATGGACAATGAACTGAACATCATCGAATTCCGCCGCGAGCTGCACCGCTGTCCGGAACTTTCGTTCCACGAAGAGGCGACGCACGACCGCATTGTCCGCGCCCTCGACATGCTGGGCATCGCGCACCGCACGGTCGCAAGGACCGGTGTGCTGGCCCGTATCAAAGGACGGGGCGACCTGCGGCGCGCCGTGGTGCTGCGGGCCGATATCGACGCCCTGCCCATCCATGAACAGAACGATCTGGCATGGCGCTCGCAGAACGAAGGGGTGATGCACGCCTGCGGCCACGACATCCACACGGCCGTATTGATGGGCGTCCTGCAGGAGCTCAATCGTTCGCGCGACTTCGAAGGGACGCTCTTCGGGCTCTTCCAGCCGGGAGAAGAGTGCAATCCGGGCGGCGCGTCGCTCGTCCTGGCCGAGGATCCCTTCAACGGCTACGAGGTAAAGGCCGTCGTGGGAGAACATGTCGAGCCGTCGCTCGATACGGGTGTATTCGGCTTCCGCGAGGGGAAATACATGGCTTCGAGCGACGAACTGCGCTTTGCGGTGCACGGCATGGGAGGTCATGCCGCCCTGCGCAATCAATTGCGCGATCCCGTTGCGGCGGCTGCCGAGCTGATCGGCCGGCTGCTGGCATTCAATACCTCGGAACGGGTGTTGTCGATCGGCCACGTCACGGCCGACGGTGCGACGAACGTCGTTCCCGACGAGGTGCGGATGGAGGGGACGCTGCGCACCTTCGACGAAACGCTGCGCAGCGATACCTATGACGCAATCCACAGAACGGCGGCCGAAACCGACACCCGATACGGCACCACAACGACGGTCGATATCAGCCGGGGGTACCCGTGCGTGGTCAACGATCCGACGCTCACGCGGCTGGGCCGTCAGTTGGCCGGAGAGTTCGGCCGCACGGTTGAACTGCCGCTGCGGACAACGGCCGAGGATTTCGGATTCTATACCCATCGCTATCCCGCGCTCTTTTATCGGCTGGGGGTAGGTCCCGACGCGGGGAAGACACATACTTCGACCTTCTCGCCCGACGAGAGGGCCATCACAACGGGCATCGCCTTCATGAAGGCTCTTGCCCTCAAATTGTTGAATGAGAAATGACAAAGACAAAAAAACAGACCCGCCACGATAACGGCGACGAACGTGCCGCCGTGATTCTGGAGCTGTTCCGACAGCTGCCCGACAACAAATTCTCCCTGCGCCACCTTGCATCGGCATCGGGTGGTGCCACGAAAGAGGGACGCCGGCAGACGCAGCAGATCGTCGATCAGCTGCTCGCAACGGGCGTCATCGAGTCCTGCGCACGCGAAAAGTACCGGCTCAGCGCCGCACAACGGCCGAAGCTCGAGGGAACCGTGGAGATGCTCTCCACCGGATCGATGTTCGTGCATGTCGAAGGGATGGAACAGGAGGTCTATATTCACGCCCGCAACTCGCTCAACGCCCTCGACGGCGACCGTGTGCGGCTGATCCTGACCCGCAAGGCACGCGGCAACGACGCTCCCGAAGGTGAAATCACGGAAATCGTCGAACGCAGCCGCAAACAATATGTCGGTACGGCACAGGTCAACGAGCATTGCGTCTTCGTACATGTCGATACGCGCAAAATCCCGGTCGATATCTATCTTCACAAGCGCGACTGCGCGGAGGTGCACGACGGCGACAAGGTCGTTGTCCGCATCGTGGAGTGGGCTCCCGGCTCGAAAAGTCCCGTCGGCGAACTGGTTGATGTATTGGGCAGGGCGGGTGAGAACAACACCGAAATGCACGCCATACTGGCCGAATACGATCTCCCCTACCGCTTCGAAGCGGAGGTGGAGGAGGCAGCCAACGCCATCCCGGGAACGATCACGGAGAAGGACTACGCCGAACGGCGCGACTTCCGGGCCGTGACGACCTTTACAGTCGATCCGGCCGACGCCAAGGATTTCGACGACGCGCTCTCGATCCGCAAGGTCGGCGAGGGTCAGTGGGAGATCGGCGTACACATCGCCGACGTCACGCACTACGTGCGTCCGGGCTCGATCGTCGATACCGAAGCCGAAGCACGCGGCACGTCGGTCTATCTGGTCGATCGCACGGTCCCGATGCTGCCCGAACGGCTCTGCAACGAACTCTGCTCGCTGCGGCCCCATGAAGAGAGCCTCTGCTTCTCGGCGGTCTTCGTTCTCGATGAAAATCTCCAGATCCACAACGAATGGTTCGGCCGCACGGTGATCTACTCCGACCGCCGCTTCTCCTATGAGGAGGCGCAGGAGGTGATCGAAACCGGTCGCGGCGACTTCGCGGAAGAGATATCGACACTCAACCGGCTGGCGCAGGCCATGCGGCGCGAACGGTTCCGGCACGGAGCCATCAGCTTCGACCGCGCTGAGGCGAAGTTCAAACTCGATGAAAACGGCAAGCCGCTGAGCGTCTATTTCAAGGAGCAGAAGGAGGCAAACCAGATGATCGAAGAGTTCATGCTGCTGGCCAACCGCCGCGTTGCGGAGTTCTGCGGAAAGGTGCGGGGCCGCAAGTCGAACCGCACGATGGTCTATCGTGTCCACGACGAGCCGAACGTCGACAAGCTGCAGAACTTCAGGCAGTTCATCCTTCGTTTCGGCCACGTCTTCAAGGCCTCCGAGGGGCGTGCCGTCGCCAAGGAGATGAACAAGCTCTTCCAGCAGGTCAAGGGCAAACCCGAAGAGAACGTTGTCACGACGCTCGCCGTACGGTCGATGGCCAAAGCCTACTACTCGACCGACAACATCGGCCACTACGGACTGGCATTCCCCTATTACACGCACTTCACGTCGCCGATCCGCCGCTATCCCGACATGATGGTGCACCGTCTGCTGGCCCGTTACCTCGCCGGCGGGAAGTCGGCCGACAAGGCAACCTTCGAGGGGTTGTGCGAACATGCGTCGGACCGGGAGGTGATCGCGGCCGAAGCCGAACGCGCCTCGATCAAGTACAAGATGGTGGAGTTCATGCAGGAGCGGCTGGGCGAGGAGTTCGACGGCCACATCTCCGGCATCACCGAATGGGGCATCTTCGTGGAGATCGATGAAAACCATATCGAAGGTCTCGTGGCACTGCGCGACCTGCACGATGACTTCTACGAATACGATGCCGCACAATACACGCTGACGGGACGCTCGACGGGACGCCGGTTCACGTTGGGCGACGCCGTGCGGATCCGGATCAAGCGGGCCGATCTGCAGAAACGGACGCTCGATTTCGACCTTGTACAACCCGGCATGCAGGCGGAACCGGTACGCAAAGGCCGCAGCAAGACCCCGCAGGTGAGACATCGCCGGTAGCCGCAGCACTCCTCGGGCCGGCACGTCAGAGGGACGGGGCAAAGATGCACCGAAGGAGATCTCCCGCCATCCTGCAACGCCCTGCGGCCATGCCAATGCAACAACCTCCGCCACCCATCCCGATACCCGAATGATGAAACGATTCGCAACGACACTCGCCGCAACGGCTCTTGCAACGGTACTCTGCGGGACCATCGGATGCCGGACACAAGGCACCGGACACGAAGGAGCAGCGGCCGGGAGTGAAAGACCGGAAACGGAAAAGATCGTGTCCGTAGATTCGCTGCCGGCCGATGACGTGGCGGAGTACCAGCCGCGATGGCGTTCGCACAGGGTCGATTCGACCCGTTACCGCAAGGTCTTTCTGGCCGGAACGATCGACATGGGCCAGAGCGAAGAGTGGCAGGCGGCCGTCATCGCCCGTTTCCGCGACAGCATGCACGGACGCTGGCTCTTCTTCAACCCGCGTCGCAAGGTTTTCCATGCCTCGCCCGAAGAGATGGAGTATCAGGTTAGATGGGAGCTCCGGCACCTCGAAGCGGCCGACCTCATCCTGATGAACCTCCTCGGATCGAGCAAATCACCGGTCTCGCTGCTGGAGTTGGGTCTGCACGCCCGTTCGGGACGACTTCGCGTGGCCTGCGACCCTGCCTACTACCGCTACGACAACGTGCGCATCACCTGCCGGCAATACAACGTCCCGTTCTACGATTCGTTCAAGGAGCTGCTGGACGAACTTGCGGAAGAGGAAAAGACGGAAAAA
Organism: uncultured Alistipes sp.; assembly: GCA_944322375.1. GTDB lineage: Bacteria > Bacteroidota > Bacteroidia > Bacteroidales > Rikenellaceae > Alistipes. Next base: position 18,676 of record CALUOX010000034.1, on the reverse strand, counting down.
CAAGACTGACACATGCAAGAGATAATCGATACACTCACACAGTTCTGCATCGACTGGGGATACTGGGGGCTGTTTCTCTCGGCTTTCGTTGCCGGCAGCATCCTCCCGTTCAGCTCCGAGGCGGTGATGGTCGTGCTCATCCACATGGGGCTCGATCCTCTGCTCTGTCTGTTGGCCGCCGTAACGGGCAATACGGCCGGCGGCATGACCTGCTACTGGATCGGCCATCTGGGTAAACGCGAATGGTTCAACCGTTACCTCGGCATCAGCCAGAAACAACTCGACCGTGCGGAACGTTTCCTCGCAGGAAAGGGGGCCTGGAGCGCCTTCTTCGCCTTTCTGCCCTACATCGGCGAGGCCATCGCGATCCTGCTGGGGCTGATGCGCAGCAACGTGTGGATCACCACGCTGGCCATGTTCCTCGGAAAAGCGGTGCGCTACATCATCCTGCTTTACGCCATAGAAGGGGTCGTCGCACTTTTCTGACTGTCCGATTCTTGCTTGAAGAGTTCATATGAAACAGTTCGCAATCGCTCTGCTCGTCATCGTGACGACCGGACTTCACGCAAACGCACAACAGATGAAACCGCTCACTCCCGAAGAACGCCGCGTCATCATCGACAAGGGAACCGAGGCCCCCTTCAGCGGAAAATATTACCGCCATACGGCCGACGGCATCTATCGATGCCGTCAATGCGGGGCTCCACTCTACCGTTCGAGCGACAAGTTCGACGCCGGATGCGGCTGGCCGTCCTTCGACGACGAGATCCCCGGTGCCGTGCGCCGCACGCCCGATGCCGACGGACGACGCACGGAGATTACCTGCGCCCGCTGTGGCGCCCATCTCGGGCATCTCTTTACGGGCGAACGCTTCACGCCGAAGAATGTCCGACACTGCGTCAACTCTCTCTCGCTGGATTTCGTACCGGCAAGCGACACCGCATCCCTGTTTGATACATCCGCCGTGAAGGGCTCCTTCCCCAAAACAGACTCTCGGTCCAAAGCGGATGACCCGTCTGAAACGATTGCACCGCTCGAAACAGCAATCTTCGCCGGCGGATGCTTCTGGGGTGTGGAGTACTTTATGGAGCAACAGCCGGGTGTACGCTCCGTCGAGGCGGGTTACATCGGAGGCCGCACGTCGAACCCCACCTACCGCGAGGTGTGCAGCCAAACCACCGGACATGCCGAAGCGGTGCGCGTGGAGTACGATCCTTCGCAGGTCTCCTACGAAACCCTTGCACGGCTCTTTTTCGAGATTCACGACCCGACGCAGGTCAACCGGCAGGGACCCGATATCGGAGACCAGTACCGTTCCGAAATCTTCTACACTACGCCGCAGCAACGGCAGACCGCCGAAAAACTCATCGCCGAACTGCGGAGCAAAGGCTATCGGGTGGCAACGCGGGTTACGCCCGCCGGCACGTTCTGGCCCGCCGAGGCGTACCATCAGGACTATTACCGCAAGAAGGGTACGCAACCCTACTGTCACGGTTACACCCGCCGCTTCTGAAGCATTCGGGACGGAGATACGGCAACCCGTACACACGCGCCCATACCGATTTCAGATCCGTTTCTCCTCCCCGCCCCGCTTCTCTTGCTTCTCTTGCTTCTAAAAAATGTCCGGAACCCCGCATGGAGTTCCGGACGAATCATTTCCGAATCGCGCGGATCCGGATCAGAACATGTACTTGATACCGAACTGCATCGTCCAGTAGGAGTCGATGCTCGGCTTGAAGGTCCGCGTCAACGGAACGTTTGCTCCGTAGATATCTCGGGCCGTATTGGTCATCGAGTACTTCAACGTATAGTCGTTCGAGGCATCGGGTTTCTGAACCACGCGCAGGAACTGATACTGGTTGCCGTTCATGCCCAGATACTGCGAATAGGAGACGCCCCAGTTGCGGTTCAACAGATTGAGGAAGTTGTCGATGTTGAAACTGAAGCGGATACGGTGCTCACGACCGTTGCGCTGCGGCAGGATGATGTCGTGCGACAGGCTCAGATCCAACTGGTTCGCATACGGAGCCACGGCACCGTTGCGCTTCGTGTACTCGCCGCGATGCTTGCTCAGATAGTCATCCTGTTCGATGAAGGTATTCATCGCCGTCCATGCGTTCTCCCACGCCTCCGACTCGATGTAACCCGTATCGCCGGCCTGGCGTCCGCTGTTGTCGGCAAAGCCGTCGGCCACCAGGTGACCCATGGCCTCCTCCTTCGTCGCCGGAACATAGATCAGGTCGTTGGCCGTCTGACCGTCCCCGTTGGCATCGCCGTTGTAGCAGTACGAATAACGGTAGGGGCGATAACGCTGGTAAACCAGACCGATGTTCGTTGCACCGTGCTTGCCCCAGCGAGCCGTATAGAAGGCGCTCAACAACAGACGTCCGTCGAACGCACCGGCCGAATAACCCAGTTCCTCGCTGTTCACGGCCACCTTCTGCGTATATTTCCAAGCCGACGTAGCCACGGACGATGTACCGTCCGTCACGCTGCGGGCCGTACCCATCGTGTACGATCCGTTCACATACAGACCGCGCAGCGGACCCTGCGAGAACTCCTTCTGTACCTGAAGCGTCGTATAGAACGAATAGCCCTTGTTCGTGTTGCGCAGCATGACGACATTCGCCGCAGCTCCGTCCGTACCGGCATTCATCGGGTTGAGCGTCGTATTCTGGCTGTAATACCTGCCCGTAAAGGCCGTACGAACGCCCTGCCCGCCATCATTCACATATTTGCCCTCGGCAACCTCGATACCGATATTGTCGTGATAGATCGCGTTGACATCCTTCGTATAGAGCGCCTCCACCGTGAAGATCCAGCCGCTCCACCTGTAATCCAATGCAACGTTGGTCTTCCACAAGCTCGGATATTTGAAATCGGGATCCGTGATGGCAATGTCGGCACGCGACTCGCCGGGCGTTGCCGGTTTGTACATCGAGGCATTCTGATCGATGCCGCCCAGGAATCCCAAGTGTTTCAGATCTTCCCCCGCCACCTCGATCTGGCCGAACAGGACACCGTTGTTGCCGGCCTGATTCGAGATCCATACATAGGGAGGCGTACCGGTGAAGAGACCCGTACCGCCGCGCAGCTGCAACGATCCGTCCTCAAGCGGTTTCCAGTTGAAACCTACTCGCGGCGAGAACTGCGGATGAACACCCGGATATTTCGATACGTCGATCTTGATACCGTCACGATACGTTTCAGCTGCGACACGCGAATTCTCCGGCAGATCCGTCATGAAGATCGGCATATCCACACGCAAACCGTAGGTCAGCGCAAACCGCTGGCTCGGCGTCCACTTGTCCTGCACATAGAAGCCAAGCTGCAACACATCCACTTCGGAGAACGGGAAACCGTCCATCAGCGAATATTTCTGTTTGAACGATGCCTGGCCCGTACCGGCGCTGTTCGGCAGACCGCCGTTCACAACGCCCGTCAAACCGAACTGAGCGGGATCATAGGCCGTAATGTCGAAGCCGGACATGTTGCCGTGCGACGCCATGTAGTCCTTTGCCGCCAGCACGTTGAACTTGAAGTCGTCGATCGACGAGAAGACCCACGAACCGGGATAGTCCTGTGCAAAGCCGTTCTTGAACGAACGGTAATCCGACTGCGTACCCACCGTAATCTGGTGGTTGCCGAAGTTCATCGTAAAGTTGTCCTGAATCTGGAAAATATCCGTATCAAGCTGGTTGTTGTACGAGTTGGCCTCCGTACCGAAAACCGTATAGCTCGATCCGTCCTTCAGAATATCCACCTGCGGGAAGAATCCACCGTCCATGTCACGGAAGTCGCGCAGACGCGAATAACCCACCTTCAGCGTATTGGACATATGGTCGTTGATCGTCGAGTTCCAGTCGGCCATCACGATGTTGAAGTTGTTGTTCGAACGGTAGTAGGTCGAGGAGAACGGCATCGCATAGGCATTCGGGCCGCGGCCGTTCGCCGGAGCTCCCGACGTCGAAGGGCTGTTCGTATTGTAGGACTTCAGATAATAGTACTTCAGCGAGAAGGTGTTCTTCTCGTTGATGTTCCAGTCGATGCGGGCCGTCAGACGATCGGCGCGGGTCTGCGTCTTCGAGAGATCGTAACTGCCCGGATTGTAACCGAACTGATCCACGAGGAACTTGGAAATATCATCCAGATCGGCGGCCGACACGCGCGAATCGGCCAGACGGTTCGTAATAGGCTCGTCCTGACGATCCAACTCGCCATTGACGAAGAAGAACAGCTTGTTCTTGATGATCGGACCGCTCAGACTGACACCATACTGGCGATCCGTGAACTCCGAAACATCACCGATATAATCGCTCACACGGTAACCGCGCAGTTCCGGACTCTTCGTGTACATGTAGGCCGAAGCGTGCCACTCGTTTGTACCCGATTTCGTCACGGAGTTGATGCCGCCGCCCGTGAAACCGCCGTTGCGAACGTCGAACGGTGCAACCATCACCTGCACCTGCTCAATCGACTCCAGCGAAATAGGTTCCGTGCCCGAAGCTCCCAACGCCGAAGTCAAGCCGAACGAGTTGTTGAACGATGCACCATCGACCGTCACGTTGTTGAACCGGTACGATGTACCTGCGAAGTTCTTGCCGCTCGACATCGGCGTCAGCTTCACGAACTCATCCAGTGAACGGCTCGTCGTCGGAAGTTTCTCCATCATTTCGAGCGTCACGACCTCCTGCGCACCCGTACGGTTTGCATTGAAGACCGGATTGGCCTTGCCGACCACGACAACCTCGCCGATCGCCTGCGTATCCTCCTGCAGCACGAAATTCAGCGTTGCCTCTTCACCGATCGTCAGATAGACGTCGTTGACCTTCTCGGTATTGCAGCCGATAAAACTTACCTCGACCGTGTAAGGACCGCCGACGCGCATGCCGCCGATGTTGAACTGTCCTGTTCGCGTCGATGCCGTAGCATACTGCGTTCCGGTCGGCGTATGCACCGCCAGTACCGTTGCGCCGACAATCGGCTGTCCGGATGCATCCTTCACCAAACCGGTCATCGACGAAGTCGTCACCTGTGCCGAAACGGTGCAGACTGCAAGGACTGCCAGAATCAATAGGGCTAATTTCTTCATAAGATTTGATTTGGATTAATGAAAACGTGGAATTTATATATTAAACAACTGGTACAGTCATACATGGTTACACTGCTGAAAGGCGATTCGTCCGTTTTATCTCTCTTTCGGGTCGGATAGAACTTCCAACCCGCCGCAAATATAGCGTTTTTAGTTTATTATCCTATTATTTTTACGCCAAAAACAATAAAATTGTAAGCAAAAACGACCCGTATCTTCAAACAAAAAAGCGATCCCGATTTCTCGGGACCGCTTTCTCCATATTTTTCCTCGATCTTCCGCGCAACACATCCGCGGAAGAGGACCGGTCAATCGTTAAAAGTACTCGCCGCTCTGATCCTTGATTTCGGACATCTGCTGCAAAGCCGGCAGAATACGCTGCTGCATCATACCCTCGGCCATTGCTTCGGCACGGACCTGTTCGTCCTCCGCCGTCTGTACCTTTTCGCTCGGCGTTATCGCATCCACCGTAAAGAGATAGACGCCCTGCGCACCCTTGACCGGAGCCGAAACCGCACCGGTCTCCGTCGTCGAGGCAACGGCTCCCACAAGAGCAGGCTCAAACCCGGCTCCATCGACATAATATGAACCGAACGTCAACTGCTTGAAATCCGTAACCTCACTGCCGAAGGCCTTGGCCGCATCGTCCAGCGTCGTTGCCGAGAAGTCACGCATGATATAATCGTATTTCTTGTCGCGCATCAGACGGTTGCGGATCTGCGCAGCGGCTTTCTGCACCGATGCGTATTCATCGTTGTCGATCTCCGTGACCATCGCAACGACATAATCCTTGCCGACCTTGAAGATCTCCGACAGGTCACCCTCGTCGGCGCCATAGGCCCAACGGGCAATCTCACGCGAGTGCTCCAGACCGCGAACCGAACGATCGCCCATCACCAGTGTCGCCACGCGCGGCGTAACGGCTGCTGCGGAGGCTGCCTCGTTGAAGGCGTCGCTCGAACCCTTTGCGCTCACGGCAAACGTGCTGGCCTGATTGTAGATGTTCCGGTCGGTAGCAACCGATGCCTCCACCGGATAGGAGACCGTCGCGACCCTGTAATGCTTCGACGGTTTGTCGGCACGATATACGTAGAACAGTTGAATGGCACTGCCGTTCATCACCTTGATCATGTCGCCGGTCTTTGCGCCGGACAGGGCTTCGGCCGTAACGGCATCGAATGCCGAGAAGGGATAGACACCTACCTCTCCGCCGTTGGCCGCCAGCTCCTCGTTGGCGGCATACTGACGTGCCAGATCGGCGAAATTCGCCGCCGTAGCGACCGTCTTCAGACTGTCGGCCAGCTTCTCCTCCGTATAGGGCAGAACGATCACCTTCAGACCCAGCGTATCGGGAGCCATGCGGCTCTCAACCACACGGGCCATCGTCCAGGTATTGTTCTTCAACTCCGGGCCATACATTTTGTCGGCAGTCAGCGCCTCCGCCTGATCGCCCAGCTGCGCGGCCGTAACGTAACGATCGGAGATCTCGCCGTGACGGTCCTGACGCACGAAAGCCTTCACGTCGTCCGTTTCGGCAAAACGCTCGCCCACGCCGCGTACCTCATTTTCGAGCGCCACCATGTCGTCGTCCGTAGCATTCACCTCGAAGATGACATAGGTCATCGTCCGGGACGGCGTCTGTTTGAAAAGATCCTTGTGGGCTTTGTAATATGAACGGATCTCGCTCGACGACACCTCGACCAACGAATCGGGAACCGACGAATAGCGCTTTCCGACAAACTTGCCGCTGAAGACCTTGTTGGCAGCATCGACGCCGGCATTTACCTCCAGCGCATTGACATGGCTGCCCTTGCCTACCAGCGCCGCATACTTCTGCAGGGAGCGCTCAAGACGCGCCTGATCGTTCAGGTCCTGCCAGGCGGCCTGCGCCTGGGCATCCGACGAGGACTGCGTAAGGAACTGTGAGATCAGTTCCGCATTGTATTCACCCGTACGGGGATTGCCGAAAGCTGCAAAGAAACTCTGCGAAGGAACTTTTCCGCTGATCATGTCCAGACGCTCCTGCTCCGGGATTCCGATACCGAGCTTTTCAAAGCCGGGCAACAGCACGTGATCGGCAAACAAGGCCTGCCATACCATGGCTGCCATTTGTGCCGACTCCTCGTCCGTCGAGGCCTCCATGCCGCCATTGCGATTCTTGATGGCGTCATACTCATTCAGATACTCCGAATAGCGGATCTTGTCGCCATTGATCTCGCCGATCTTCGGATCGTTGTTCGAGAATCCCATGTCCGTCTTCAACGAAAGGATGAAGGCCAAAAGCGCCAGCGCGATGATAATCGACAGCAACGCTCCGAACTTGGTTCTCAACGTGTTCAAACTTGCCATATACTACCTGTTTATTTTTTATATTTATAATTTTCCCGTTTTACCGTCGATGAGGCTCATCCTCCCGACGTTCCGGTTCCGGTTTCTTCCTTTCTATGGGTCAACCCTTTCTGTGCATCATCTGTTCCGCTGCGACCTCCACCCGCTATTCAAGAGGCTCTGTGCCGCTTCGACTCCGGCCGTCTTCTGTTCGTCTTTCCCCGACGAGTCCCGTTGTCCTCCGTCCTTATCCGAAGAGGCCGACATGCCGACTTCTGTCTTCTCCAACAGGCATCACCTATTGACACCAATCTTCACTTTCTACCGACGGGCTGCATACCTCCGACTTTCTCTCCGCACTCCTCTTTCTTCCGCTCTATTCCTCTTTTTTCCTCTTCCTCTCTTTTCTCTTCCTTCTCTTCTTTTCTTTCTCCCCCCCCTCGACAGGCCCCCGCCGAAATGCAAAAAAAGCAAATTTCCGCTCCGGGCCTCCAAAGATAGACAATTATTTGGAATTAACCTGCTGATCGGTCGAAAAATTCTTATAAACGTTTCACCCGCGCCAACTCAATCCGGGAGCGCGTCGTCCGCAATACCCGAATCTCAAGTCCATCGACCGAAAGCATCTGTCCGGCAGAGGGAATCCCCTCTAAATGCGAAAGGATAAAACCCGCCAACGTATCGTAATCCCGACTCTCCGGAATTCCCAAGCCATAATGTTCGTTGAGATACTTCACCTCCAGACGACACGAAAAGACATACTCGTTCTCGCCGATCCGTTTTTCGACCAGATCCTGGATGTCGTGTTCATCCTCGATCTCGCCAAATATCTGTTCGAGGACATCCTCCAGCGAGATAATACCCGCCGTGCCGCCGAACTCGTCAATCACCACGGCAATGTAACTGCGATGCTTGATGAAATGCTCCAACAACGACTGCAAGGGCATCGTTTCGGGTACGAACCGGGCCGTCATCAACACCGACTTCAAATCCTTCGGCCAGCGGAACAGGCTTTTTGAATTGACATACCCCACAATATTGTCGATACTCCCCTCCCAGACGAATATGCGGGAATATTTGCTCTCCACGAAACGCTGCGTCAACTCTTCGACACTCGTCGAAACCTCCACCGCCTCGATATCCACACGCGGAACCATGCAGTCACGAACCCGCAGGTCGGCAAAATCCAGCGCATTCTGGAAAAGTTTGATCTCATTCTCCTCGTCGTGCGGCACCTCCGCCGTACCTTCGATCAGGCTTTCGAGATCCGTACGGTTGAAATCCGGAACCGGCGGCTGAACACGGATCCGGCACCCGAACAGGCGAAGGATCAGATAGGAAATGATCGTCGTCAACCAGACGATCGGATAGAGAAGTATGTAAAAGATGTAAAGCACCGGAGCGAACGTCCGGTAATAGAAGTTGGGATTTCCCTTGACGATTGACTTCGGCAGAAACTCCGCGACGAAAATGATAATGACCGTCGAGATCAACGTCTCGGCCAGCACGGATCCGCCCTCCGCCACGGCATGCCAGCCGGCCAGTCCGGCCAGCGTCCGCAACAGTCCCGACATGTAGAGCGAATAGACGACCAGCGCAATGTTGTTGCCGACCAGAATCGAAGTGATATACTGTCCGGGGTGACGTTCAAAGATATTGGCGACAAAATTCAGCAAGCCGTTCTGACGCCGGTCGATCTCCAGCTTCAGACGGTTTTTGCTCACGAAGGCGATCTCCATGCCCGAGAAAAAGGCGGACAGGAGCAGCATCGTAAGAATCAACAGGACGGACACAAGCATAGCTTTTCAGATTTTCAATCGTTCGACGCCGGGGCCGGCCGCGCCGCCTGCATCCCGGTATTCTCGCTTCCGGACCTCTCAACGCCCTTTTTCGGCTCCCCACTCGCCGGCTCCGCACCTTCCGGCACTCCGGAGCTCCCGCCTGCCGCATCAGCCGGCACATTCTTCACCTTCGATGCCGCTGCGGCACCGTTTGCCGCCGCATCATGTGAATCGCCGTTTCCACCGGCACGCTTCGGAACAGGCTTCACCCCGCTGCCAGACAGCGGTTGCGTCACAGGCTGTTTCGATGCCGTTGCATTTGTCGCTGCTCCCTTTCGAACGCCTTGTCCGGAACGCTTCGTGACAGGTCCCGTCACTGCCGGACTCCCTTTCGCAGACTTCTCTCCGCCAACCGATGCCGCTGCAACGCCGCCATTCGACGTCGCAGGAGGCATCTCCGGCTCCTTTTCCGGCGCTGATGCCAGGGAATCCGCATCATCCGCCTCCATCTGGCTCACATCGACATCCATCTTGCCCGTAAAACGACGGAACCGCCACTCCTTGAACTCCTCGTCCGATTCAAAGCCTTCACCCTGAAAGACATTGTGGCTGTCATTCTGCACGATCTTCGTATCGACGTTCGAATAGATCCGCTTGGTCTTGGCATTCCAGAAGAGCTGCTGCGTATAGAGCGTCTTGCCGTCGGACTTCACCACCACGACGTCACCCTTGGCCTCCCACAACTCCCGATTTTCATAGTAAATCGCATAGTTGGCCGTCAGCACGGCATCGACCGTCGTCAGCGAATCATCCTGATAGGTGGTAATCTCGACACCTTTGCGGAACTCCCGATAGGGCTCCTTGGCCAACGTGTAGCCCTCGACCAGCGGTGCCTTGAAGATATAGGAACGACGGCCGTTCCGGGTCATGATAACCGTCAGGTGCTCGCTGTATTCGGTCATCAACGCCTCGTCGCTGCCCGTTTCGACCGGAACAGGCTTGTCGCATGCGTAGAGCAAGATAGCACTCCCCACAACGGAGAGTGCTACCCGAACGTATCGTGCCAAGTCTCGACGCATCGGACCCTTCACCATTCAGTCTTCAAATACTAACGGATGCAGCGCACCGTCGTGGGTACACCCGCTGCAACATACCGCGATCCGACCTGCACTTCGTTGAAGAAGCACTCCTCTTTCGAAGGCCATGCACTGCGGTATGCAGCCATCAACGTATTGGCCGTAGTCTTCAGATTCTCATCCTCCAACAGATTTGCGGCCTTCTCCATCGTATCGTAGGCAACCCAATAGATCGCCTGCGACGCGAACGATGCCGTCGAAGCCTGCGCACCATAGCACTGTGCCAGGACGAAATAGGGCATACCGTCCTCGGGATTCAGCTCCTGAGCCTCGAGCGCAGCCTTGCGGGCCTCCGCATAGTTCTTCATCGCCAACTGAACCACACCGATACGGACCAGCAGCTTCTCCTTCTCGACATTATCCTTCTCAACGGCCAGCGCCTCCGTCAGATAGGTGATGGCCTTGTCGAACTGATTCTTGTTCTGGAAGCCCTCGGCAAGCAACAGTGCCGTCTCGGCCGACGGTCTTACCTTGTAGAACAACTCGGCCGTTGCAAAATAGAACTCGCTGTCGCACTGCGCACGGGACATCAGATCAAACGCCTGCGCCACCACATCGGGATCGTTGTTGCTGGCAGCAAGTTTCTCCTTGAACATCGTCTCCAGATTCTCGCAGCTGGCTACGCCCGAGATACCGAAACATCTGTCGAACTGATCCTTGTACTCGGCCGCCTGACCCGTTGCGCCGTCAAATACTGGCGACAGACGCTGATACTCGGCAATAATCTCGTCGGGCGAACCTTCACCGTCTTCACGATAGTAGTCGGTCAACTGCTTGAAGTAGATCGCAACCAGTTCGGGGTCGGGATTTGCGGCAATCGCCTCGCGGAACAACTCCAGAACGCGCTCGTGGTCAAGCGGGTTGTAGATCAGAAAATCGCGGGCCTTGCGGTCCAGGATATAGGCCTTGCCCCGAGTCGGATGATCCCCGAAATTTTCGATACGCAGATCATAGAGCAGCATCAGCGAATCGATGTAGGTCTTCTTCTCCGCTACGCTCTTTGCCCGGGCAATCTTGTTCTTGAATACCGTAGCGCCCTTTGCATAGATGTTTTCAGAAGCCTTGGGGCAGCGGTCCAGCAGCTGCTTCAGATAACCCGAAGCCGCCTGAAAATTCTGATTGCCCACTGCTTCATTGAAGAAATTGAGCAAATAGATGTTATGCTCCCGCTCTTCCGGTGTTGCACCGTATTTCCCGTACAGCGCATCGTTGCTGAAGTCGGGGTTTTGAGCCAGCGCCGTCATGCCGACAACCGCAAAGGCCAAAGAGAGTAAGAATTTTACGCTTTTCATCTTTTAGTTCCTGTTGTTATTTGTTTTGTCCAATATCAATCATACTTGTAGCGTACAAACCACTGGTCCTCGCCGAAGAGCGTCAGTCCGACCGAGAACTTGACATATTGCTGGCGCACCAGACCGATCTGCCGGTTGTCCACACGGAGCGAAGAGTTGTCGCCCCGCTGTCCGAACTCCACACCGAAATCGAGACTCGACCGGCCCAGAAAACGAATCGGCATTCCGAAACCGGCCGTCACGGCATATTGCGGCAGCGTCTTCCCCTGAAAGGTCTGGTAGAACGTTCCGTAACGGAATCCGACCCGATAGGACCAGCGCTTCAGATAATGACGCACATCCATCCGGTTCGGCGTATATTCAAATCCCACCTTGATCGTGCTCGTATTTCTGTAGGCCACGTTCACGGCGCCTGCAACGGCTTCCGGATTCTCGTTCTGCTCCCAGTTCTGGTAAACGTAATCCACACCGGCCACGAACCGTGCATCCTGATAGTAGAGACCGAGTCCCACCTGTGCCGGCAGCTTCGTCGCCATGCGTGTCGTATCGCCGCGCACCGGCGTATTGTAGATATCTCCCGCAACGACCGACCTCGTCACCTTCGGCCGCAGATTGCCGCCCATGTCGTACGTCGCGCCCAATGTCAACAGCCGCTGCTCGCTCCGAATCAGATCGGCCTGGAGACCGATCTGCATCTTGATCCGCGAGATGGCGTAGTTGTCGGTTCCCGATGTCGTATTCACCGTGCCGCCGTTGACGATGTTGTTCGCCACGGAGGTCTGGTACGTGCGATCAAGGTCGCCCCAGTAATATTGCGCCGCCACACCGAGTGAAAAGCGCTTGAAGATCTCCCAGCCGATGCCCAACTTCACCTCCGTGATGTCGCCTTCGCCCGAATAGAGATACTGCACCCGTCCGATATTGCCCCAGATGTCATCGCTCTGTTCGTCGGCACTCACCCGGTAACCGACACTGCTGTACGGTGTCAGGCTGAAACCCAGGCCCAGACGTTTGGCCAGCGGCAGCTGGAAGGCGATATCGTGGAAATTGAACATGTTGTAACTCGTACGCGAAGTCGTCTGACCGGACGTCCCGTACTTGTTCTGACTGTTGTAGAAGTTGGTTCCTTCAATGCCGAAATCAAACAGGAAACCCTGTTGGGGCGTCATGCTGTAAGCCGCAGGGTTGAGCGGATTGACCATCAACGTACTGCGCATGCCCAGTCCGACACCGCCCATCGACCGCATGGCCGTCGTCCCCGGTGTATGCAACTCGCCGACCCCATACATCGAATAGGGCGAAAAGGCGTTGATACTGCTCGTTTGGGCCATCGCCGAGACCGGCAAAACCAGCAATGCACCTGCTGCCAGTCTGCGTATTAATCTCCTCACTGTCATTCCTTTCTGCTTTCGGCGTTAAACTCCAGGATCCGATTCAAGCCGGAAAATACGAGTTCACAGTCTGCAAATATCGTATTTTTAATTCTTTTCGCAAAGTTTTTTGCGGCTCCTCCCGTAAAAATTATGCAAATTTCGCTGTTTTTCTGTCGGAAACGCTCGATATAGCCTTCGATTTCAAAGGTTATTCCGTTCATCACCCCCTGTTCGATACACGATGTCGTGGTCGTGCCGTAGAGGCGTTCTTCGTCGGTCTCGCCGCACAACGGCAAACGGGCCGTAAAACGGTGCAGCGCCTGAAAACGCATCCGCATGCCGGGGGAGATCACCCCTCCACAATAGGTTCCGTCACCCGACACGTAATCGACCGTAATGGCCGTTCCGAAATCGACGATCATCGCCGCACGACCCGCCGCAACGAGTGTCGCTCCGACGGCCGCCGCCAAACGGTCCGCACCCAGCGTCTCGGGAGTTTCATATGCATTTCGGATCGGAACGGGCGTAGCCGGTGTAAATTCGAGGCACGAAACGGCCCGCACCCGAAGCATCCGCGCCAAAGGTGCGGTGCGTCCGCCCGTCGAGGCGATAATGGCCCGATCGACTGCCGGCCAGCGGCCCAGCAATCCATCCAGCATCTTGGTGTCGCACTCCTCCGTCAACAACTTTTCAACGATTCGCGCGCCGTCGAAAACCGCCATTTTGATCAGCGTGTTGCCGATATCGATCGTCAGATTCACAGGCGTCGTTTTTTATCTATTCACAACTTTTTCAAGGTTTCCCAGGCACCTGCGATGTCGGTTATTCCCCTAACGGTCATTGCAAGGCGGTTATTGTGCTGCTTGAGGACAAATTTGTCGGGGCGCTGCGTCACGGCACGCAACAGTGCGGCAAAGACGTCGCTCTTGTAGAACGGCGAGGCGGAATCGCCCACGAACTGAACGATCATCAGCCCGTTCTTCACCTTCACGCGCTCCATGCCCAGACGAATCGCCTCCCAACGCAGCCGGACCACATTGAGCAGCTCCCGCGCAGCGGCCGGCAGCGGACCGAAACGGTCCACCAGACGCGCCTCGAAGCGTTGCAGCTCCTCTTCGCTGCGCATGTTGTCCAGCTCCCGATAGAGCCGCAGCTTCTCCGCCGTCTGGCTCACATAACTGTCCGGAAGCTCGGCCTCGACATCCACCTCGATCAAGGCATCCTCCACGTAGTGCATCTCACCCACCGCCTCGCGTTCGTGGTCGTTCAGACCCGCAACATCCAGCCCTTCGGCCCGCAGTTCGGCAATCGCCTCACGCATGATCTTCTGATAGGTTTCGAAACCGATGTCGGCAATAAACCCGCTCTGCTCGGCCCCCAACAGATTCCCCGCACCGCGAATGTCAAGATCCTGCATGGCGATGTTGAACCCCGACCCGAGATCCGAAAACTCCTCGACGGCCCGCAACCGACGCCGGGCATCGCTGCTCAACAACTCGTCGGGCGGCGACAGAAGATAGCAGTACGCCTTGCGGTCCGACCGTCCTACGCGCCCGCGCAACTGATGCAGGTCGCTCAAACCGTAGTTCTGCGCATTATCGACAATGATCGTATTGGCATTGGGGACATCGATGCCGTTTTCGATGATGGTCGTCGTCACCAGCACGTCGTATTCGCCATAGATGAAATCCATAATGAGGCGTTCCAGCTGTTCGGCCGGCATCTTTCCGTGTCCGACCCCCACGCGCGCCTTGGGGCACAACCGTGTCACCATGCCGGCAACCGTCATCAGATCCTCCACTCTGTTGTGCACGAAATAGACCTGTCCGCCCCGCGAAAGCTCCTCCTCGATGGCGTCGCGGACGATCTCCTCGGAAAAGGCGTGCGATTCGGTCACGATCGGCTGACGGTTGGGCGGCGGGGTCGAGATGACCGACAGGTCGCGCGACCCCATCAACGAAAACTGCAACGTCCGGGGAATCGGAGTCGCCGTCAGTGTCAGCGTATCGACACTCACACTCAACTGTGTGAGTTTCTCCTTGGCCGCCACGCCGAACTTCTGCTCCTCGTCGATGACCAGCAGCCCCAGATCGTGGAACACGACATTCTTACCCAGAATCTTGTGCGTGCCGATCAGAATATCGATCTTGCCCGCAGCCAGATCCGCAAGGATCTGCCGGCTCTCCTTTGCCGTCTTCGTACGGTTCAGATACTCCACCTTCACCGGAAAATCCCGCAGCCGCTCCATGAACGACCGATAGTGCTGCAAGGCCAGAATGGTCGTCGGGACCAGCACGGCCGTCTGTTTCCCGTCGCACGCAGCCTTGAACGCCGCACGGATCGCCACCTCCGTCTTGCCGAAGCCCACATCGCCGCAGACAAGACGGTCCATCGGTTTCGACGACTCCATGTCGCGCTTCACCGCCTCAATGGCGGCCTGTTGATCCGGCGTCTCCTCGTAACGGAACGAAGCCTCCAGTTCGTGCTGCAGGTAACCGTCCGGCGAAAAGGCGAAGCCCGGCGACGCCTTGCGCTTGGCGTAGAGTGCGATCAGCTCCCGGGAGATATCCTTTACGGCCTTCTTGGTTGCGGCCTTGAGTTTCTGCCAGGCGCCGCTGCCCAGCTTGTAGATCTTCGGCGGCTCCCCGTCGCCGCTCTTGTAGCGCGAGATGCGGTGCAGCGAATGGACATTGACGAACAGCACGTCGCCGTCACGATAGATCAGTTTGATCGCTTCATGCACACGCCCGTTCTCGTTGATCTTCACCAGTCCGCCGAAACGTCCCACGCCGTGATCGATATGCACGACGTAATCGCCCGGCTTGAGCTGATTCAGCTCCGCTACGGTCATCTGCTCGTCGCGGCGGATCTCGCCGTTGATCCGGTAGCGCTGATAGCGGTCGAAGAGCTGATGGTCCGTGTAGCAGGCCAGCCGGAGCGTGTGGTCGATGAAGCCCTCGTGAAGGGTCAGCGACAGCGGCTGGAACGTCACGCCGCCACGTCCCAACTGGTGAAAGATATTCTGCAGACGCTCGATCTGCGCCTTGTTCTGCGAAAGGATGCAGGTCCGGTATCCCTGTCCGTTCAATGAGGCCAGGTCGTCGGCCAACAGTTCGAAATTCTTGTTGAATTTGGGCTGGGGCGACGTATGGAACTCCACCACCGTCTCGGCCGGACGTTCCGGAAGCGTATCGCGCAGCAACACGATCCGCCGCTTCGTCAATGCGTCGAGCAGCTGACGACGGCTGGTCACCCGTTCGTCCACCTCCGACGGCGCCGCCGATTCGGCAAGCAGCCGGCGCCGCACGTCATCCACGCGCCGCAGCGCATACTCCGGATCGAAGAACCAGTAGGTCGAATCCGGTGCCGCCGTCACATAGGCGACCTGCGAACCGCCCCGGGCGTGAAGGTCGGGAATCACATCGACACGCTCGACCTTCTCCTGCGACAACTGGCTCGAAATGTTGAAACGCCGGATCGAATCGACCTCTTCGTCGAAGAAATCGACCCGATAGGGCATGCTCTCGACATAAGAGAAGAGATCGACGATACCGCCGCGCAGCGAATACTGCCCCGGCTCATAGACGAAATCCACCCGTTGGAATCCGTTGCCGTCGAGCCAGTCGGTCAGATCCGACGGTCGGAGATGGTCACCCGTATGGATGGCAAGCGTGTCACGTTCGATCGTCTCGGGCGACGCGACACGTTCGGCCAGCGCTTCGGGATAGGTGCATACCACCAGATAATCCGCCGGAGGCGCAAGCAAGGCGTTGAGCACCGCCGTGCGCTGCACGACACCCTGCGCATCCTCGGCCCCATAGACGATCGAACGCTTGTAGGATGACGGGAAGAAGAGGACGCGCTGCTCGTCGAGCAGAGCATAGAAGTCGTTCATCAGATAGGCCGCCGCATCGCGGTCCTCGGCCACAAACGTGTGAATGCCGCCTACACGACGGATCAGTGCGGCGGCATAGAGCGAAAAGGCCCCGCCGACCAACTCGCGAAGATGGACGGTGCCTTTTTTTGATTTGAATTCCCGGCACAAGAGCTGCAGATTCTTCGAATCCTTCACCTGTGCCAGCATCTGTTCGGAAGGTGTCATTCCTCTCAACAAACAAGAATCGGCGGCGTCCGATCCGGAAACGGCCCGCAGGAGCGACAACGGGCAATCCCGCACATTCCCGCCCGCCGGTCCCGACGCCACGCCGATCGACTATCCGATCAGTTGTTTGCCCCGCCTGTCATAGTAACGGGTATCCACGATGCCCACGCTCTGATCGGAGACAACATGCAGCCACACCTTGTAACGCCACATCCAGCGCAGACGCAGCGACCACAGCCCCCGGTGCAGGAACGCCGAAACATACGGACTGACCTTCAGCTTGAGGTATTTGTGACCGCGATCGATGGTCAAATACGAAATATTGTTCTCTATCTTCTTGTCGAGCAGTATCGTCGGCTCGATCTTTCCCGTGCCGCCGCACGTGGGACAGACATCCTTCACCTCCTCGATCGCAACCGGACGCACACGCTGGCGCGTAATCTGCATCAGTCCGAACTTCGTGAGCGGAAGAATGGTATGCTTGGCCTTGTCGGAGGCCATCAGTTTGGTCATCTCCTCATAGAGCGCCTGACGGTTGACGGCCTTGTGCAGGTCGATGAAGTCGATGATGACGATGCCGCCCAGATCGCGCAGCCGCAACTGACGCGCAATCTCGCGCGCCGCGGCGAGGTTGACATCCATGGCCGTCTGCTCCTGATCGTCTTCGGCCTTCGTGCGGTTGCCCGAATTGACGTCGATGACGTTCATCGCCTCCGTATGCTCGATGATCAGATAGGCGCCGCGCTTCAGCGACACGTATTTCGCAAAGAGAGACTTGATCTGCTTCGAAATGTCGAAGTTGTCGAAGATCGGAACCGTACCCTTGTACAGTTTGACGATCTTCTCCTTTTCGGGTGCGATGACCTTGATGTAGTTGCGGATCTCGGTGTACATCGCCTCGTCGTTGACCGTAATCTGGGAGAACGACGAGTTCAACGAGTCGCGGATGATCGTATTGGCGCGATTCAGCTCACTGAGCAGCAAGGCCGGAGCCGTCGCCTTCTTCACGTTCTGCAGGGCCGTGTGCCACTTGTCCACCAGCGACTGGATATCGTGCTCCACATCGGCATCCGACGCATTCATCGCCGCCGTGCGGATAATAACGCCGAAATTTTTCGGCAGGACTCCCTGTGCGATCTTCTTCAGCCGCTTTTTCTCCTCCGCGGAGCGGATCTTCTGCGAGATGAAGACCTTCGAGGAGAAGGGGACCAGCACCACGTTGCGGCCCGCCAGCGAGATGTCGGCCGTCAGGCGGGGGCCCTTTGTCGAAATGGCCTCCTTGGCCACCTGCACCATGATCGTCTGACCGACCTCGAGATACGTGCCGATCTTGCCCGTCTTCTCCAACGCCGGTTCGAGTTTCATCCCTTCGAGCCGCATGCCCCGTTTCCCCGGCTGCTGTGCCGCCACAAGCTTCTTGAGCGACAGGAACTGCGAGCCCAGATCGAGGTAATGGATGAAGGCATCCTTTTCATGGCCGATATTGACAAAAGCCGCATTCAGTCCGGGCATGATCTTGCGCACCTTGCCCAGATAGATATCTCCCACCGAGAATCCGGTCTGACACTGTTC